>NZ_JBXASN010000022.1:0-89272 GCF_058809335.1 Ancylobacter sp. GW821-FHT10E12
GCCGCGGGATGGGATGGGGCGGGGCGGACGGGGCCGCCGGGACGAGCAAGCTGGCGCTCACGAAACGCCGGTGTCGGAGGCGTCGAACGCCTCCAGCGCCCGGCCGGCATAGACGGCCGCGGGGCCGCCTCCCATTTCGATCGACACTGCCAGTATCTCGGCGAGCTCCGCGCGGCCGGCACCATGGCCCTTCGCATTGGCGACGTGGAACAGGATGCAGTCGCCGCAGCCCTGATGGACGGCGATGGCGACGGCGACCAGTTCCTTGAACTTAGCCGGCAATGTACCGGCCCTGGACGCCTCCGTCATCAGCGAGCGGAAGGCGCCCATGGTCTGCGGCGCCGCCTTGGCGAGGGCGCCGAAGCGCTGGTTCATCTCTTTCAGCTGCTGCGGCAGGTTTTCCGACGATGCCATGTTCCACGCTCCCTCAGATGAACACCATGCCGCCATCGACCATCAGCGACTGGCCGGTCATGAAATCGGAATCGGACGAGGCAAGGAAACGCGCGACGCCGACGAGATCGTCCGGCCGCGAGGCGCGGCCGAGCACCGCGCCGGCGGCGAACGTATCGAAAGCCTCGTTTTCCCTGCGGGTCAGGCCGCTGTCGCGGAACCCCCTGTCGATCGTGTCCCACATCGGGGTGGCGACCACGCCGGGGCAGAAGGCATTGGCGGTGATGCCCTCCTTGCCGAAGGCGCGGGCGGCGGCCTGCGTCATCGCCGCCACCGCGAATTTGCTGGCGCAGTAATGGGCCAGCGGCTCGTAGCCCTGCTTGGCGGCGATCGAGGCGGTGTTGACGATCTTGCCGCCGCCGCCCTGCCGGCGGAAGGTCTTGATCGCCTCCTGCATGCCGATCAGCACGCCGAGCGCGTTGACGTCGGTGACGAGGCGCCAGTCCTCCTCGGTGATGTCGAGGAACGGCCGGGTCTGGGCGACGCCGGCATTGTTGAAGATGACGTCGAGCCGGCCGAAGGCCTCGACCGCGGCGTCGATCGTCGCCCGTATCTGGCTGCGTTCGCGCACGTCGACCGCCACCGCGATGGCGGTGCCGCCGGCGGCGCAAATGTCCTCCGCCACCTTGTCGGCGGCGGCCTGCGACAGGTCGGCCACCGTGATGCGGGCACCGTCGGCGGCGAGCGCCCTGGCGATGGCGGCGCCGATGCCGCCGGCCGCGCCGGTGATGACGATGCTCTTATCCCTAAGATCGGGCATGATTCCTCCTTGGCCGTCCGTTCGTGCGGCGACCTTCATTGTCCAGGTATCGGGCGGCGCCTCAGGCCTTGACGTGCTCGAGCACCAGCTCGTTGACGCGGCCGGCCTTTTCCATCTGCACCATGTGGCCGGCTTCGCCGATCACTTCGGCCCTGGCCTTGTCGCCGAGCGCCGCGGCATGCGCGGCGGGGATCACCCGGTCGCTCTCGCCCCAGATGACCAGCATCGGCACGTTCGACGCCTGCAGCGCCCCGGCGAGCACTGCGCTCTGGCGGCCGCCGGCGAACAGCGCGCCGGCGAGCGCGCGCAAGGCCTCGTCGACCCCGTCCAGCCGCTTGTATTTCAACAGGTCGTCGACCAACTGGCGGGTGACGGTCGCGGGGTCGTGGAACAGCTGCTCCAGGACCGGCTTCAGGTCGCGCCGCGAGGAGGCGGCGACGAAACCGTCGGTGTAGCCGTCGTTGATCTCCGCTCCGAGACCCGCCGAGCCGATCAGCGTGACCGACGCGACGCGGCCCGGCGCATCGAGCGCCGTTTGCGCAGCAATCGCCCCGCCCATGGAATGGCCGACGAGATGCGCGGCCTCCAGGCCGAGCGCGTCCATGAAGCCGAGCAGCGCCGCCGACAGGCCCTTGAGGCTCGGGTCCTTCACCGCCTTGTCGGACTGTCCGTGCCCCGGCAGGTCGAGCGCATAGACGGTGCCAGCCTCGGCCAGCGCGTCGATGTTGAACAGCCAGTTGTCGAGATCGCCGCCGAAGCCGTGCACGAGGAGAATGGTTCGCCCGCCTTCGCCGCGCCGGGCATAGCGCAGCCGCCCGGCCGGGGTGTCGACGAATTCGTAACGCGGCCCGGCGTCCTCCTCCTCGCCTTCCGCCGCCGCCTGGGTGGCATATTCGGCGACATAGGCGTCGATCTCGGCGTCCGGCACGTCGTCCCCGGCGATGACGCCGATCAGCGCCTTCACCGGATAGACCGTGTCCGGCGCGCCGAGCACCCGGCGCAGCACGCCGGCCTCGTTGGCCTCCACCACGCCGGCGATCTTGTCGGTCTCGACCTCGACGATCTCGTCGCCCACCGCGACCGTGGTGCCGGCTGGCTTGAGCCAGCCGGTCACCTTGCCCTCCGACATCGACAGGCCCCATTTCGGCATGACGATCGGCTTGATGCGTTCGTTCATTACAGGCTCCTTCACGCGGCCAGTGCGCGGGCGGTGGTCTTGGCGACCGCGGCGGCGATGGCATCCGCCGAGGGGATGTAGAGGTCCTCCAGCACCGGGGAGAACGGTACCGGCGTATGCGGGGCGGTCACCATCTGCGGTGCGGCCTTCAGCGCCCCGAAGGCGTGCTGCGCCACATAGGCGGCGACGTCGGCGGCGATGGAGCAGCGCGGATTGGCCTCGTCGACCACGACAAGGCGGCCGGTGTTCTCGACGCTCTCGATCACCGTGTCCCAGTCGATCGGCGAGAGGGTGCGCAGGTCGATCACCTCCGCCTGCACGCCGCTCTTGGCCAGCTTCTCGGCGGCGTCGAGCGCGCGATGCACGGTCAGGCCGTAGCTGACGATGGTCACGTCCTTGCCGTCGCGAACGATGTTGGCCTCGCCGAAGGGGATGGCATAGGATTCTTCCGGCACGTCGCATTCGAGCCCGTAGAGGTTCTTGTGCTCGCAGAAGATCACCGGGTCGTCGTCGCGGATCGACTGGATCAGCAGGCCCTTGGCGTCATAGGCGTTGGAGGGGCACACCACCTTCAGCCCCGGCACGTGGGTGAACATCGGGGTGAGCATCTGCGAGTGCTGGGCGGCGGCGCGGAAGCCGGCGCCGACCATGGCGCGGATGACCACCGGGGTCTTGGCCTTGCCGCCGAACATGTACTTGAACTTGGCGGCCTGGTTGAGGATCTGGTCGAAGCACACGCCCATGAAATCGAGGAACATGAGCTCGGCCACCGGGCGCATGCCGCAGGCGGCCGCGCCGATGGCGGCGCCGATATAGGCGCTTTCCGACAGCGGCGTGTCGATCAGCCGGCCGCCATGCTTGGCGTGCAGGCCCTTGGTGACGCCGAGCACGCCGCCCCAGGCGTCGATCTCGCCCGGCGCGCCGGAGCCGCCGACGATATCCTCGCCGAGCACGATGACGGTGGGGTCGCGGCGCATCTCCAGGTCCAGCGCCTCGTTGATCGCCTGTTTGAAGCTGATCTTGCGGGCCATGTCGTTTCCTCCGGTTTTTTCTGATGGGTCAGTAGGCGACGTAGACGTCGGTCAGCAGCTCGCGCGCGGTGGGCAGCGGCGCGCCCTTGGCGCTCTCCACCGCCTCGTCGATGAGGGCGGCGACCTCGCGGTCGACCAGCGCGATCTCCGCCTCGCCGACCACCCCGGCCGAGGTGACGCGGCTGGCGAAGAGCTTCAGGCAGTCGCGATTGGCGCGGTTGAAGTCGTTCTCGCCCTTGGCCTTGTAGGTCTGGGCGTCGCCCTCGAAATGGCCGAAGAAGCGGATGGTCTTGCATTCGAGCAGCGCCGGCCCACCCCCCTCGCGCGCCCGGCGGATGATCTCGCCGGCGGCCTCGTACACCGCGAAGAAATCGGTGCCGTCGACGGTGACGCCCGGCAGGCCGAAGCCGGAGGCGCGGTCGACATAGGAATCCACCGCGGTGGCGTAGTCGACCGAGGTGGCTTCCGCGTAGCCGTTATTCTCGACGACGAAGATCACCGGCAGGTTCCAGACGGCGGCGAGGTTCATGCTTTCCAGCACCGTGCCCTGGTTGGAGGCGCCGTCGCCGAAGAAGGTGATGCCGACCCCGCCATCGCCGCGGAACTTGGCGGCGAGCCCGGCGCCGCAGATCAGCGGCGCGCCGGCGCCGAGAATGCCGTTGGCGCCCATCATGCCCTTGGACAGGTCGGCAATGTGCATGGAGCCGCCCTTGCCGCGGCAGGCGCCGGTCGCCTTGCCGTAGATCTCCGCCATCATCTCGTGGACATCGACGCCCTTGGCGATGCAGTGGCCGTGGCCGCGATGGGTGGAGGCGATGCGGTCGATGTCGGTGAGGTGCATCATGATGCCGGCCGCGCAGGCCTCCTCGCCGGCATAGAGATGCACGAAGCCGGGAATGTCGCCCTTGGCGAACTCCACATGCAGCCGCTCCTCGAATTCGCGGATGGTGCGCATAGTGCGGTAGGCGGCGAGCAGTTCGTCGCGGGAGAGGGGGAAGGGGTTGTTGGTCATGGCGTTCGGCTCCTCCTTGGTGGCTCGTTATGGGTGGGCGTGTTCGAGCGCCCGGCTCAGCAGCAGGCCGCGTCGGGCGGCAAAGCGCATCGCCGCCCCGACATCGACGGTGCGGAAGGCGCGGTCGACGAGGGTGATCGCCACCTCCTGATGCGGGTCGAAGAACAGCTCGCGCTCGCCGTCGAGGGCGACGGATCCGGCGGCGAGCGCCGGGCGGAACACGGCGCCGGCCGGCATGCGGCGCCAGCTCTCGATGCCGACGGCCTCGACGAGGCCGGGGGCGATGGGCGCCCGCACGCGCATCGGCGCCGACGAGGCCGGGGTGAGGATGACGGCGAGGCCGCCGGGCTCGGCGCGGGTCACCGGCTCGACGAGGCCGGCAATGGCGGCCATGCCGATCACTTCCGGGTCGGCGAAGGCGACATAGAGCTCGCGGAAGGTCTCGGTGCGCCACAGCGCGCGGGCGCCGACGAAGCGGTCGGTGACGATGGCGACATCCACCAGCGCGATCTCCGGCGTGCCGCCGTCGAGGCTGACCTCCAGCTTCTTGTTGTCGGCGAAGGCGATGCGCGGCGGCACCAGCCCCATGGCGGCCAGCCCGGTGGCGAGCCCGGTGATGGTGGGCTCGCGATGCTCGGGAAAGGCATTGTTGGTGCCGGTGGAGATGCCGGCGATGGGCACCGCGCCGCATTCGCCGACCACCGCGCGGTGGGTGCCGTCGCCGCCGAGCACGATGATCGCCGCCACGTCGCCGGCCGCCGCCATCATGCGGGCAGCGAGGCGGGTGTCCTCCACCGTGCCGGTCACCTTCATGTCGAGGAAGCGCAGGCGCGGAAACCGCGTCTCGCCGGCCGGCGCCCCGGTCTGGCTGCGCGAGCGCTCCATGCCGCGCAGCACATGGCCGCCGATGCCGCCGCGTTCCGGCATCATCAGAACCTCCTCCACCCCGCAGGCGGCGAGGGCGGCCAGAGCCCGCAGCACGATATTGGCGCGGTCGGCGATCTGCACGCTGTTGGCGCTGGCGACGACGCGGCGTATGTCCCGCGCCGAAATCGGATTGGCGATAATGCCGACCTTCGGCGACATGCAGGCACCCCTCCCCGGGCAGCTCTGTTTTTGGCGGCTTGTTCTTGGGCGGTTTGTTTTGGGCGGCTTATTGTTGCCCTCTCCTGCGCAAGCCGCGGGCCAAGTCGCATTTTCCAGCTAAGTCGTTGATCCCGTTGATCGGGTCATCCGCCACCCGCGCCGGCGACCTGCGGCGTGGGCGCCGCAGGTGTGGCGGGCGGCGCAACAGTTGTGGCGCCCGTCTGACGCAGAGGAAGGCCCCGTCCCGCGCGGTACTCGCGGACGCGGTGCTTGCGGGAACCGGCGAACAGGGTGACACTCCGCTCAAAAATAAGACCGGCTTCCGGGAGGATGCCCATGCGACACGATCAGGCCGCGCACATCGACGAGCTTGTGCGGGCGGCGAACGGCCATGCGACGCGACGCGACGCCATCATCCAGGATTCCTGGCGGCGCTGCGTGAGCGAGCACAATCTCGATCCGGTGGTGCTGCGCGATCCGCGCATCCTGACGCAGGCGCGGCTGCGCGAGCACAAGGACGCGATGGACGAGTTCCTGCACACCGCCCGCTTCGGCGTCGAGACGCTGTACCGGCAGGTGGCGGGGCTCGGCTACGTGCTGCTGCTCACCGATGCCAAGGGCATCACCGTCGACTTCATCGGCGACCCCACCTTCGACAACAACCTGATGCGCGCCGGGCTCTATCTCGGTGCCGACTGGAACG
Source organism: Ancylobacter sp. GW821-FHT10E12 (assembly GCF_058809335.1). NCBI lineage: Bacteria > Pseudomonadati > Pseudomonadota > Alphaproteobacteria > Hyphomicrobiales > Xanthobacteraceae > Ancylobacter > Ancylobacter sp. GW821-FHT10E12. Next base: position 6,223 of record NZ_JBXASN010000022.1, read on the forward strand.
AGCAGCATGCCGGTACCTGCGCGGTCGGCACCTGCATCGCCACCGGCGAGGCGCTGGTGGTGCACCAGACCGACCATTTCGATGCCACGCATATCCCGCTGACCTGCACGGCGGCGCCGGTCTTCGATCCGTTCGGCGACCTCGCCGCGGTGCTGGACATCTCGGCCCTGCGCTCGCCGGGACCGAAGGAGAGCCAGTTCCTGGCGCTGCAATGCGTGAAATCCTTCACGCACAAGATCGAGACCGCCAATCTCATCAACCGGTTCCGGCGCGAATGGATCATCAAGCTCGCCACGTCGCCGGAATTCGCCGATGTCGAGCCGGCGCACGTGCTGGCGGTGGACGGCTCGGGACGCATCCTCGGCTTCAATTCCATGGCCCGCGAACTGCTGCGGCGTGAAAGCGGGCGACGGGGCGACCGGCGGCCGCTGGTCGGACGGCCGCTGTCGGAGTTCTTCGACCTCACCGTCGACGACCTGCCGCGTTTCGCCCATTCCCGCCCGGCGACGCAGCGCATGGTCCGGCTCGCCGTCAGCGACCTGCCGCTCTTCGCCCAGACCATGCCGCCGCCGGCAAGGCCCGGCGCCCGCGCCTCCGAAGCCGCCGCGCCGGCGCTGCCGAAGCCGCTGCAGGCGCTGTTCCGCGACGACCCGACCATGCAGCTCGTGGCGGCGCGGGCGGCCAAGCTGGTCAATACCCAGATGAGCCTGCTGATCTCGGGCGAGACCGGCTGCGGCAAGGAGCATCTGGCCAAGGCGGTGCATGCCGCCAGCGGCCGCGCCGGCAAGCCGTTCATCGCCGTCAATTGCGCGGCGCTGCCGGAAACGCTGATCGAGGGCGAATTGTTCGGCTACGAGCCCGGCGCCTTCACCGGCGCCACCGCCAAGGGCAAGAAGGGCCTGGTCATCGAGGCGGACGGCGGCACGCTGTTCCTCGACGAGATCGGCGACATGCCGCTGACGCTGCAGACGCGGCTGCTGCGGGTGCTGGCCGAGCGCGAGGTGACGCCGCTCGGCCGCTCGAAGCCGATCCCGGTGAATATCCGCGTCATCGCCGCCACCCATCGCGACCTCGTGGCCGAGGTGCGGGCGGGGCGCTTCCGCGAGGATCTGTATTTCCGGCTGAGCGGCGCCGTGCTCACCCTGCCGGCGCTGCGGCAGAGGACGGATCTCGACTGGCTGATCGACCGGCTCCTGGCCGGGCGCATCCACCCGTCGGGGGAGCGCTTCGAGCTGTCCGACGAGGCGCTGCGGGTGTTCGCGTCCTATTCCTGGCCCGGCAATATCCGCGAGCTGATCAACGCCCTCGACTATGCCAGCGCCGTGGCCAATGGCTGGGTGATCCGGCTGGAGGACCTGCCCGACCGCCTGCGCTGCATCGCGCCCGATGCCCACGACCCGGCCGGGAGGATCGGCGGTTCCGCGCTCGCCGCCGGTTCCGCGGCGGTGACCGGCCGCGAGCAGCTGATCGCCGCGCTGGCCGCGCGCGCATGGAACGTGTCCGCCACCGCGCGCGATCTCGGCCTCGACCGCACCACGGTGCATCGGCGCATGCGGCGCCTCAACATCATCCCGCCCTGGCTGGACGAGCGGCCGGTCCACTGAGGGCTGTCCGGCTGCCGATGAGGGGCCGGTTGGAAAGCTCGGAAACCCGGACGCCGAGGGGGCAACCGGCACGCGGGCCTTTTCTTTCCAACCGGCCGCGAGGGCTCATTCCGCCGGATGAGCGGCGGGATGGGCCTCGCCGTGCTGGCGCAGCGCGCGGTTGCCCGCGAGCCGGCGCAGCAGCACATAGAAGACGGGCGTGAGGAACAGCCCGAAGAAGGTTACGCCGATCATGCCGGCGAACACCGCGACGCCCATGGCGTGCCGCATCTCGGCGCCGGCGCCGGTGGAGAGCACCAGCGGCAGCACGCCCATGATGAAGGCGAAGGACGTCATCAGGATCGGCCGCAAGCGCAGCCGGCTCGCCTCGATCGCCGCCTCGACGGGCGTGCGCCCGGCGAATTCGAGCTCGCGGGCGAACTCGACGATCAGGATCGCGTTCTTCGCCGACAGGCCCACCAGCACCACCAGCCCGATCTGGGTGAAGATGTTGTTGTCGCCGCCGCCGAGCCAGACGCCGAACAGGGCGGCGAGCAGGCCCATCGGCACGATCATGATGATCGCGATCGGCAGCGTCAGGCTCTCGTACTGGGCGGCCAGCACCAGGAACACCAGCAGCAGGGCGAGCGGGAACACCAGCACCGCCGAATTGCCGGCGAGGATTTCCTGATAGGTGAGGTCGGTCCATTCATAGTCGAAGCCCGGCGGCAGCACCTCCGCGGCGATGCGCTTCGCGGCGTCCTGCGCCTGCCCCGAGGAGAAGCCCGGAGCCGGCGAGGCGTTGATGTCGGCGGTGAGGAAGCCGTTATAGCGCATGGCGCGTTCCGGCCCGGCGGTGGTCTCCACCTTCAGCACGGCGGCGAGCGGGATCATCTCGCCGCTGTTCGAGCGCACCTTCAGCTTGCCGATATCCTCGGGACGGGCGCGATAAGGCGCGTCGGCCTGGACACGGACCGAGTAGGTGCGGCCGAACTTGTTGAAGTCGTTGACATAGAGCGAGCCGAGATAGACCTGCAGCGTCTCGAACACCGACTGGATCGGCACGCCGAGCTGGCGCGCCTTGGTGCGGTCGACATCGGCGAAGATCTGCGGGACGTTGATCTGGTAGGTGGTGAACTGGCCGACCAGCTCCGGCGCCGCCATGGCCTTGGCCATGAAGGCGTTGGTGACGTCGTTCAGCGCCTCGTAGCCGCGTCCCGCCCGGTCCTCGATCTGCAGCTTGAAGCCGCCGACCACGCCGAGGCCCTGCACCGGCGGCGGCGGGAACATGGCGATGAACGCGTCCTTGATCACCCCGTATTTCTGGTTCAGCGACATGGCGATGGCGCCGGCGCTGAGCGAGGGGTCCTTACGCTCCTCGAAGGGCTTCAGCACCGAGAACACGATGCCGGCATTGGAGGAGTTGGAGAAGCCGGCGATGGACAGGCCGGGGAAGGCGACGGCGCTTTCCACGCCCGGCTCGGCGAGGGTGATCTCGCTCATGCGGCGGATGACGTCCTCGGTGCGGTCCAGCGTGGCGCCGTCGGGCAGCTGGGCGAAGCCGACCAGATACTGCTTGTCCTGCGCCGGCACGAAGCCGCCCGGCACCGCCTGGAACAGCCACCAGGTGGCGCCCAGCATGGCGGCGTAGAACACCATCACCACGCTCTTGCGGGTGAGGGTGCCGCGCACGCCGCGCGAATAGCCGTTGGCCCCGCGCGAGAACACCCAGTTGAAGCCGCGGAAGAACCAGCCGAACAGCGCGTTGATCACCCGTTGCAGCGGGTCCGGCGGCGCGTGGTGGCCCTTCAGCAGCAGGGCGGCGAGGGCCGGCGACAGGGTGAGCGAGTTCACCGCCGAGATGACGGTGGAGATGGCGACGGTGAGCGCGAACTGGCGGTAGAACTGGCCGCTGAGCCCGGTGATGAAGGCGAGCGGCACGAAGACCGCGACCAGCACCAGCGCGATGGCGATGATCGGGCCGGAGACTTCCGACATGGCCTTGTAGGAGGCCTCGCGCGGCGACAGGCCTTCCTCGATGTTGCGCTCGACATTCTCCACCACCACGATGGCGTCGTCGACGACGATGCCGATGGCGAGCACGAGGCCGAACAGGCTGAGCGCGTTGATCGAGAAGCCGGCGATATACATCACCGCGAAGGTGCCGACGATGGAGACCGGGACCGCCAGCAGCGGAATGATGGAGGCGCGCCAGGTCTGCAGGAACACCACGACGACGATGACGACCAGCAGCACCGCCTCGAACAGCGTGTGCACCACCGCCTCGATCGAGGCGTCGACGAAGCGGGTGGTGTCGTAGACGATGGCGTAGTCGACGCCGTCCGGCATCGTCTTCTTGACCTCCTCCATGGTCGCGCGGACGTTCTGGGCGATCTCCAGCGCGTTGGAGCCGGGCGCCTGGAAGACGCCGATGCCGACCGCCGGCTTGTTGTCGAGCAGCGAGCGCAGCGCGTAGTCGGCGGCGCCGAGCTCGGTGCGGGCGATGTCGCGCAGGCGCACCACCTGGCCGTCGGCGCCGGTCTTCACCACGATGTCGCCGAACTCCTCCTCGTTCTCCAGCCGCCCCTGGGCGTTGATGGAGAGCTGGAGGTCGACGCCGGGCGCCGACGGCGAGGCGCCGACCGTGCCGGCGGCGGCCTGGATGTTCTGGGCGCGGATCTCGTTGACCACGTCGCCGGCCGAGAGGCCGTGCTCGGCGATCTTCTGCGGGTCGAGCCAGACCCGCATCGAGTAGTCGCCGGCGCCGAAAAGGTCGATCTGGCCGACGCCGGGAATGCGCGCCAGCCGGTCCTTGACGTTCAGCACGCCGTAATTGCGGAGATAGGTGATGTCGTAGCGGTCGTTCGGCGAGAGGAGATGCACCACCATGATGAAGTTCGGCGAGCTCTTCGCCGTGGTGACGCCGAGGCTGCGGACTTCCTCCGGCAGGCGCGGCTCGGCCTGCCCGACCCGGTTCTGCACCAGCTGCGTCGCCTTGTCCGGGTCGGTGCCGAGCTTGAAGGTGACGGTGAGCGTCATCACGCCGTCCGTCGTCGCCTGGCTGGACATGTAGAGCATGTCCTCGACGCCGTTGATCTGCTCCTCGATGGGTGTGGCGACGGTGGCGGCGATGACCTTCGGGCTGGCGCCGGGATATTGCGCGCGCACGATGACCTGCGGTGGCACCACCTCGGGATATTCCGAGATCGGCATGACGCGCAGGGCCAGAAGGCCGACGACGAAGATGAGCACCGACAGCACGCCGGCGAAGATCGGCCGGTCGATGAAGAATTTGGACAGATTCATGGTGTCCTCCCCCCAGGAGGCCGGCAAAAGCGAGGCTCAGCGCCTCAGCGTGCGGCGACGGCGGTGGCGGAATCCGCGGCCTTCACGGCGGAGGCGGTTTCCATGGGAACGATTTCAGGTGCGAGCAGCGCGCCGGGGCGCACCCGCTGCAGGCCGTTGACGACGACGCGCTCGCCTTCCTTCAGCCCGCTGGCGACGACGCGCAGCCCTTCGGTCGGCGCGCCCAGCTTGACCTCGCGATAGGCGGCCTTGCTGTCGGCATCGACCACGAAGACGAATTTCTTGTCCTGGTCGGTGCCGATGGCGCGCTCGTTGATCACCAGCTCGGGCTCGGTCTTGGCGCGGCCCATCTTCACGCGGGCGAACTGGCCGGGAACAAGGCGTCCGTCCGGGTTGTCGAACACCGCGCGCAGGCGGAACGTGCCGGTCGCCGCATCGACCTGATTGTCGACCAGCTGGAGATGGCCGCGCACCGGCTGGCCGCCGGTGGTGGCGGTGGTGATCTCCACCGGGATGCGGTCGATCTGGCCGAGCACGTCGCCGCTGCCGATCGAGGCGAGCGCCTGGCTGACCGCGTCCTCGTCGGCATCGAAGCCGACATAGATCGGATCGACCGACACCAGCGTGGTGAGCACCGGCGAGGTGGGGCCGGCGACCACGAGGTTGCCGACCGTCACGTTGATCCGGCCGATGCGCCCGTCCACCGGCGCGCGGACCTCGGTATAGTTGAGGTCGAGCTTGGCGGTCTGCACCGCGGCCTCGGCCGCGCGGAGATTGGCTTCGGCGGCGCGGGAGGTGTTGGTGCGCTGATCGAGGTCGCGAACCGAGACGACCCTGTTGTCGACCAGCTGCTTGCCGCGATCGAGTTCGTTCTTGGCGTACTCGACCTGTGCCACGGCGGCCTCGCGCAGCGCTTCGGAATGGTTCAGCGTGGCGACGAAGGGCTCGGGATCGATCGTGACCAGGAGGTCGCCCTCCTTGACCAGCGCGCCCTCGCGGAAATGCACCGCCTTCACCGCGCCGGCGACACGCGGACGGACATCGACCCGCTCCACCGCCTGGAGGCGGCCGGAGAAGCCGTCCCATTTCATGGTCTCGCGGGTCTTCAGCACCGCGACCGACACCGGGGTGCCCGGCGCCGCCTGGGCGGCGGGAGCGGGATCGGCGGCGCGCACGGCGTCGCTCGGCCAGGCGAACAGGCCCGCCGCGCCGGCCAGCAGAAGGGCGGCGGTGGCGGCAAGGCCGGCGTTCCGCCGAGCACGGGCGGGGGATGCGGTGGTTGCGGCGAGATGTCCGTCGTTGCCGGCGGCATCGGTGCGAGCGATATCGTTGCTCATGAGCGGTCTCCGGGCCCTCAGGCCTGAACGGTGCGAAGAAGGGGGGCGGAACGTTCCGCCAAAAACGCGGTGAACAGGCGCGCCAGCTCCGTCGCCCAGGGCGGCGAGCTGGCAAATGCAAGATCGACGCCTTCGAGCCAGTCGGTCGGGCCGGCGAGCACATGGGCTTGCACGGCGACGCCGCAGGCTTCGAGGCGGCGGGAATAGGCCAGCGTCTCGTCATGCATCGGACAGTCGTCCGAGGTGATGATCAGCGCCGGTGCGAGATCGCCCAACCGGCGCGAGCCCAGGGGCGCGGCATAGGGGTGGGCGGCCTTGTCGGCCGACCCGAGATAGTCGTGCCAGCCATCCGCCCATCGGCAGCCGACCGGCCCGCCCTCGGCCGCTCGGACCGATTTCGACGCCAGGCTGGGGTCGAGCATGGGCGAGATGAGGATCTGCCCGGCGACCGGTGGGCGGTGCTGGTCGCGCGCCATCAGCGTCAGCGCGGCGGCAATGTTGGCGCCGGCTTCCTCGCCCGCCACGAACAGCCGCGCCCCGCGCCCCGCCCATTTCGCGCGCTGCCGGTAGAGCAGATCGAGCGCGGCGTAGGAGATGTTGAGGGCGGCGGGGAAGGGGTGTTCCGGGGCGAGCGGATAGTCTGCCGAGACCACCACCGCGCCGGCATCCGCCAGCGCCCGGCACAGATGCCGGCTGCAATCGAGGTCGCCGCAGGTGAACGTCCCGCCATGCAGGTGCAGCACGATCGACGTGGCCCGCAGCGGCGTGGACGGACGGTAGACGCGGACGGGCAGCAGCGTCCCGTCCAGATCCAGCCTGTCTTCCGTCTCGTCTGCCGACATGGGAGCCACCTTCGAGGCGCGGGTGATGCCATGCCACCCGGTTTCACCATATTGCGATGCAGCGAAATCTAGGCGCGTGCCAGTCGCGAAAAAATAGGTGAAAATGGATTTGATTATTCACACATGGAAATAATCCCGGAGGCGCCATGGACCAGATCGCCGCGATGCGTGCCTTCGTTCGGGTGGTGGAGGCCGGCAGCTTCACCCGCGCCGCCGACCTGCTGGAGACGCCGAAGCCGACCGTCACCAAGCTGGTACAGCAGCTGGAGACGCATCTGCGTACGAGGCTGCTCAACCGCACCACGCGCCGGGTCGGCGTGACGCCGGACGGCGCGGCCTATTACGAGCGGGCGGTGGCGCTGCTCTCGGACCTCGACGAGCTCGACGGCTCGATGACCCGCTCGCAGGCCAATCCGGCGGGACGGCTGCGGGTCGATGTCGGCACGGTCCTGGCGCTGCATGTGTTGATCCCGGCCTTGCCGGCGTTTCATGCCCGCTACCCGGACATCCAGCTCGATCTCGGCGTGTCGGACCGGCCGGCCGATCTGCTGGCGGAGAATATCGACTGCGCCATACGCGGCGGCGACCTGCAGGATCCGAGCGTGATCGCGCGGCGCGTCGGCGAGGTGAGCCTCGTCATGTGCGCGACGCCCGGCTACCTCGAACGCCACGGCGTGCCGCTCCATCCCCGCGACCTCGAGACCGGCCACCGCGCCATCGCCTATTTCAGCCCGCGCACCGGGCGCCGCATGGGCTTCGACGTGGTGCGCGGCGGGGAGAGCTACGAATTCGACCTGCCCTATGTGCTGGCGGTGAACGATTCCACCGCCTATCTCGCCGCCTGCCTGACCGGGCTCGGCATCGCCCAGGGCATTCATTCGCTGATCGCGCCGCATCTCGAAGCGGGCCGGCTGGTGCGCGTGCTGCCCGAATGGCATTCCGAGCCGATCGTGCTGCATGTCGTCTATTCGCCCAACCGCCACCTGAGCAGCCGGTTGCGGGTCTTCGTCGACTGGGTGGCCGAGCTGCTGGCCACGTCGAGCGTGCTGCGCCTTCGGCCGGGTTCCTAGGGCGTCGCGTCCAGCCGGGATCGCGCCGACTACGCGACTTTCGCCCGCAGCAGCATGCCGAACAGGTCGCGCGGTTCGTCGGGGTCGGCCAGCAGGTCGAGCTCGTCGAAGAAGGCGGTGCCGGCCAGCCGCTCGCGCACATAGCGCAGCGCCGAGAAGTCCTCGATGGCGAAGCCGACCGAATCGAACAGGGTGATCTGCCGGTCGTCGCGCCGCCCCGGCGCCGTGCCGGCGATCACCTGCCACAGCTCGGTGACCGGGTGGTCGGCGGGCAGCTGCTGGATCTCGCCCTCGATGCGGGTCTGCGGCGGATATTCGACGAAGATGTCGGCGCGGCGCAGCACGTCGGCATGCAGCTCGGTCTTGCCGGGGCAGTCGCCGCCGACGGCGTTGATGTGGATGCCCGGCCCGACCATGTTGTCGGTGAGGATGGTGGCGAACTGCTTGTCGGCGGTGACGGTGGTGATGATCTGCGCGCCGGTCACCGCCTGCTGGCTCGATCCGCAGATGTCGATGTCGAAGCCGAACCCGGCGAGGTTGCGGGCGCATTTCACGCTGGCGGCGCCGTCGATGTCGTAGAGCCGCAGCCGGTCGACGCCGAGCAGCGCCTTGAAGGCCACGGCCTGGAACTCGGCCTGCGCGCCATTGCCGATCAGCGCCATGGTGCGTGCCGGCTTCGGCGCGAGGTATTTCGCCACCAGTGCCGAGGTGGCGGCGGTGCGCAGCGCGGTGAGGATGGTCATCTCGGTGAGCAGCAGCGGATAGCCGGTGGCGACATCGGCGAGCACGCCGAAGGCGGTCACCGTCTGGCGGCCGTCCCGCGTGTTCATCGGGTGGCCGTTGACATATTTGAAGCCGTAGAGCGCCCCGTCGCTGGTGGGCATCAGCTCGATGACGCCTTCCCGGCTGTGCGCGGCCACCCGCGGCGTCTTGTCGAAGAGTTCCCAGCGGCGGAAATCGGCCTCGATGAAGCCGGCGAGCTCGACGAGGAAGCGCTCGATGCCGATGGCGAGCACCAGCTTCATCATGTTGTCGACGCTAACGAAGGGCACGACGTTGAGCTTGGTATGGCCCGGCTTGGCGGTCATGGCTCAATGGCTCCGGGTCGGGCGGTCGAGCACGCGCCGGCCCATCAGGCTGGCGACCAGATCGACCATCAGCCGCGCGGTACGCCCGCGCTCGTCGAGGAACGGGTTCAGCTCGACGAGGTCGAGGCTGGTGACGAGGCCGCTGTCGTGCAGCATCTCCATCACCAGATGCGCCTCGCGGAAGGTCGCCCCGCCGGGCACGGTGGTGCCGACGCCGGGCGCGATGTCGGGGTCGAGGAAATCGACGTCGAGGCTGACATGCAGCAGCCCGTCGGCCGCTTCCACCTGCCGCAGGAACGCGCCGAGCAGCGCGGCGATGCCGTGCTCGTCGATGGCCCGCATGTCGTGCACCGCGACGCCGCTCAGAGCCAGCGCGGTGCGCTCGGCCGGATCGACGCTGCGGATGCCCATCATGCATACGTGGCGCGGATCGAGCGGATGCGGGAAGGACGGGAACACGCCCTCGAAGCCGGGCCGGCCGGTGGCGTAGGCCATCGGCACGCCGTGGAGATTGCCGCTCTGCGTGGTGTCGAGCGTGTGGAAGTCGGGATGCGCGTCGAGCCACAGTACGAAGAGCGGCCGGCCGGTCTCCGCCGCGCGGCGGCTGAGGCCGGAGAGCGTGCCGGCGGCGAGGCAATGATCGCCGCCCAGCGTGATCGGCAGGCCCTGCGCGCTCGCCTCGTAGGCGGCCTCGGCCAGCGCCTGCGTCCAGCCCACCACTTCCTGCAGCCGCTTGATGGCCGGGTTGGCGTGGTTCAGCGCCGGCGCGGCGGCCGGCGCGAGATTGCCGCGATCGATCACCGCATAGCCGAGATCGCGCAGCGTGCCGGCGATGTCGGCGGCGCGAAACGCGCTCGGCCCCATGTCGCAGCCCAGACGCCCGGCGCCTTCCTGAACAGGTGCTCCCAGCAGAATGCAGGTCTTCACGCACGCCTCCCCGATGTCGATACCGTCAGGCTAGCGTCGGCGACCGGCAGAATGAACAGGCAATATTGGCAAAAAGCACAGTAGGGCTTATCGATATGGCGGACATAATCGACGGATCGGCAGCATGGACGACCAGGACCGCAAGCTGCTCACCCTGCTGCGCCACAACGGGCGGCGCAGCGTCTCCGACCTGGCCGGCGAGCTCGGCCTGTCGCGGGCGACGGTGCGCGCGCGCATGGAGCGGCTCGAACGCTCGGGCGATATTGTCGGCTACACGGTGATCCTGCGCGCCGACGCCATCGCCATGCCGGTGCGCGGCATCATGCTGGTCGAGGTGGAGGGCCGCGCCGCCGATCGCATCGTCGACATGCTGGGCGGCTTCCCGGAGATTTCGGCGATCCACACCACCAATGGCAAATGGGATCTGGTGGTCGAGCTGGGCACCGACAGCCTGACCGACCTCGACGCCGTGCTGCGCCGCATCCGCCTCATTCCGGGCATCACCGCCTCGGAGACCAGCCTGCTGCTCGCCACCCCGCGCACGACGCGCGCGAGGCTGTGAGGTCGGCAGCGCCTCAGCCTGCCGGATAGATCGGGAAGCGCCGGCACAGCGCCTCGACCTCGCCCTTGACCGTGGCCAGCAGCGCGGCGTCATGCGGCGCCTTCACGATGCGGGCGATCCACTGGCCGATGGCTGCGAACTCCGCGGTGCCGAAGCCGCGCGCGGTGCCGGCATTGCTGGAGAGCCGCAGGCCCGAGGGCGCCTCCGGCGGGCGGGTGTCGAAGGGGATCTGGTTCTTGTTCACGGCAAGGCCGGCTTTTTCCAGCGCTTTGGCCGCCACGTCTCCGGTAATGCCGAGAGTGGCGAGGTCGACCAGCATCAGGCCGCAATCGGTGCCACCGGCCACCAGCCGGATGTCCGCCGCCGCCAATGTCGCGGCAAGGGTGCGGGCATTGTCGAGCACCGCCCGGTTATAGGCCTTGAATTCCGGCCGCAGCGCCTCGCCGAAGCAGGCGGCCTTGCCGGCGACGATGTGCATCATCACCGAGCCCTGCACGCCGGGGAAGATTCCGTAGTTGATCCTGTCGCTCAGCGCCTCGTCGTCCCACAGCACCAGCCCGCCGCGCGCGCCGCGCAGCGACTTGTAGGTGGTGGAGGTGACGACATGGGCGTGGGGGAACGGGTTCGGATACAGCCCGGTCGCCACCAGCCCGGCGAAATGCGCCATGTCGACCATCAGCAGCGCCCCGACCTCGTCGGCAATGGCGCGCATGCCGGCGAAGTCGATGGTGCGCGCATAGGCCGAGCCGCCGGCGACGATCAGCTTCGGCCGGTGCTCGCGGGCGAGGGCGCCCAACTCGTCGAGCTCGATGCGCTCGGTGACGGCGCTCACGCCATAGCGCACGATGTTGTAGTCGCGGCCGGTCAGCGTCGCCGGATGGCCGTGGCTGATATGGCCGCCGGCCGCAGTGTTCATCGACAGGATGGTGTCGCCGAGCTTGAGCAGGCCGAGGAACACGCCGGCATTGGCGTTGGAGCCGGAATGCGCCTGCACGTTGGCGAAGCGGCAGCCGAACAGTTCCGTCACCCGCTCGATGGCGAGCGCCTCGATGGCGTCGGCGAATTCCGCGCCGCCATAATAGCGGGCATAGGCGAAGCCCTCGACGGTCTTGTTGGTCAGTACCGAGCCCTGCGCCTCCAGCACGAGGCGGGAGACGATGTTCTCCGAGGCGATCAGCTCGATGCCGTCCTGCTGACGGGCGAGCTCGCCGCGGATGGCGGCCGCGAGAAGCGGATCGGCGTCGAGACCTTCGGTGAAATAGCCTTCATGCAGGGTGGACATCGCGGGGCTCCGGCTGCGGGAGAGGATTCAATGGAAGCTTTGCCCGCGCCGCGCAAACGACTTATCCTGCGGTCCAGCACAAGATTATCTAGGCCTGAAAATGGCGCTCGCTCCGCCGCGACCCGGATTTCCCTCCCTCAACGCGCTCCGGGCCTTCGAGGCTGCTGCGCGCCATGAAAGCTTCGTCGCCGCGGCTGCGGAATTGCGGGTGACGCCGGCGGCGATCGCCCAGCAGGTGCGCAGCCTGGAGGCCTGGGTGGGAAGGCCGCTGTTCCACCGTCAGGCGCACGGGCTGCGCGCGACGGTGGATGCCGGGCTCGTGCTGCCGCTGTTCACCGATGCGTTCGACGCCCTGGGGCATGCGGTGCAGGCGCTGCGCGCCACCGGCCGGCCCGAGCAGATCCAGATTGCCGCGCTGCCCTCCATCGCCCAGCTCTGGCTGTCGCCGCGCCTTGCGGCGCTGCGGCAGGCATTTCCGGGCATCGAGGTCTCGGTGGTCGCCATGGAGGAGCCGCCGGATTTTACCCGCGAGCTGTTCGACTTCGGGCTGTTCTTCGCCGACCGGGCGGCGGCGGGCTGCCTCTCGGAGGTGGTCGCCACCGAGACGCTGCTGCCGGTCTGTGCGCCGGGATTGCTCGACGGTTCGCTGCTTGATGATCCGCTGCCGCCCGGCGCGCTCGCGGGCGCGACGCTTCTGCACGATGCCCGCTGGCGCGATGATTGGGCGCGCTGGCTCGCCCATGCCGGGGTGCGGGGGGTGAACCCGCGCCGCGGGTCGACCTTCTCGCTCTACAGCATCGCGGTCGACGCAGCGGTATCGGGGGCCGGGGTGCTGATCGGCCACCGCAGCCTGATACAGCCCCTGCTCGACGATGGCCGGCTGGTCGCGCCCTTCGACACGACCTTTCTGGAGGCGTCGCCCCTGTGCCTGATCGCGCCGGACAATGCCCTCATCATCCGCCGCATCCGGCCCATAGCGGACTGGATCACGGCGTCGGCGAATTGAAGGGCTGTTGCCTATCGGAACCGTTGCCTATCGGGCGCTTCGCCCGGGCCGACGGATGGCTCGCACCTTGCCGCTCTTTCCGCCTCCGCAGAAGAACCGATCGCCGCCATCGGATTCGAGTCCTGACACCCCGGTTCCGGCGGGCATCTCGATACTCTCCAGGGCCTCGCCCGTTTGAGGATCGATCCGCCTCACATCGCTTTCGTCGCCGTCCCAGGTGCCGTGCCAGAGCTCGCCGTCGATCCAGGTGACGCCGGTAACGACGCGGTTGCACTCGATGGTGCGAAGAATCGCCCCGGTCCGGGGGTCGATCTGGTGGATCTTCCGGGCGCGATATTCTCCCACCCAGAGCGTCCCTTCGGCCCAGGCGAGGCCCGAGTCGCCGCCGGCGCCGGGCGCCGGAATCGTGGCGAGCACTTCACCGGTCTTCGGGTCGATCTTCTGGATGCGATCCTCGGCGATCTGAAACAGGTGCCGGCCGTCGAAGGCCGTTCCCGCATGCGCGGCGACGTCGATCGAGCGCACCGTCTTCCCGCTCGCGGGATCGAGGGCGTTGAGCTTGCCGCCGGACGCAAACCACACATGCTCGCCGTCAAAGGTGACGCCATGCACCTGGTCGATCCCCGGAAAGGGTCCATATTCACGAAGGATTTCGGCTGCTGAACTTTTCATGCTGCGATCCTAGTCGCCGGGCAGCGGGCCGGGGAGTAACAAAGCTGTCGGGAATCCCGGCACGGTCGGGGTCGTCCAGCGTCGCGCCCGCCCGCGCCCGAACGACTGGACCTTGCCCGCCGCCGCAAGCTGGTCGAGCGCCCGCTGCACGGTGCGAGGACTGGATCCGAGCGCGATCGACAGGGCCGAGCTCGACCACGACTCGCCGTCGGCGAGGAGGGCGAGCACCGCGGCATACGGCTCGTCGACGGGCGGTGCCAGCAGGACGACCTCGCCTGCGCGACGCGGCGCCAGCGCGAAGCCCCGCTTGGTCGCGCTCACCTCCGCCAGCGTGCCAAGCTCCGCGCGAAGCCGCCCGATCTCGACGCGCAACCGTGCACGATGCGATTCATCGGTGCGCTTCGCCCGGAAGGCGCAGGCGACGAGCGTGCTTCTCGGCACGTCCCCCGGCCAGGCTTCGCCCAGCGCGCGGGCAAGCGCGAACAGGACCGGGCGCGTCGCCAGCGAGACCGCCGTGCCGCCCTCCCGCACGACATGGCGGCACGCATCCACGACGAGCGCGCCCGAGGCCAGCAGCGCTTCGACATCCTCGAGCCGGAGCGGGCGCTCCTCCCCGCCGGCGATTCGGCGCGCCGCGGTCGTGTCCATCACCAGGGCTGCGTTTTCGACCTCCGCCGTCAGCGCGGGAATATCCGCCTCGCGCGCGGCATGCCCGGCCCGGGCGAGTGCCGCTCGCGCCGCCTTCGTCTGCAGGCGCCGGATCGCGATTCCCGCGACCGCCAGTTCGTGGGCGGTCCTCGACGCGGGCGGGAGCGCTGCGGGGTCGGTCTCGGCGAGCCTGCGCTCGGCCTCGTCGAGACGGCCGATCAGGAGCAGGCGCCGGACTTCGAGATTGCGGGCATGCGCGGCATTTATCCGGTCGCCATGCGCTTCGAGCGTCGCCCGCGCCGCATCGAGCGCCTTCGCCGGCCAGCCGAGGTCGCGCGAGACGAGCGCGATCTCGGCCTCGGCGACGACACATCTCGCACGCGCCACCACCTCTTTCGGACGAAAGGCACGAGCGGCGCTTCGCAGGAGGGCCTTCGCCCGGACGAGATCGCCGAGCTGCGCCATCGCGATGCCTCTGAGCGCGAGCGCCGGCGCGTCGTCGCGCAGGGCGACCCGTTTCAGGGCGCCGAGGGGATCGCCCGCCGCGAGCGCACGCGCCGCGGCGGTGATCAGCGAGTCCATCGGAATCCCGTCACACTTGTAACTCTCGCCATTCGATGCCCGGTCCTAACGTGGCTCAGGGTCAACGATACCAGGTGGCGCGACGACGGAAGATGCGTCGAAGACCCGAGCCATCTGGCGATCGCCCGGAACGCTGAGCCATAAGGAGAAATCGCAAATGCCGGACATCTTACACAGAGTCGGAATTAAAACGTCGTCCCCCAACGATGCCTACAAGGCATTGACCACGATCGAAGGTCTCTCCGGCTGGTGGACGAACGATACGACAGGGGAGAACAAGGTCGGCGAAACGGTGAGGTTCCGCTTCGGAGCCCATGGCGGTTTCGACATGAAGGTTCTCGAGCTGGATCCCGCCAGGGGCGTGCTCTGGCAGGTGGTCGACGGCCCCGAGGAATGGATCGGCACCAAGGTGAGCTTCGAGCTCAAGCAGGATGGCGACTTCACCATCCTGCTTTTCAAGCACCAGGACTGGAAGGAGCCGGTGGAGTTCATGCACCATTGCAGCACCAAGTGGGGCGTGTTTCTGATGAGCCTGAAGTCGCTGCTCGAGACCGGCAGAGGTGCGGCCTATCCGAACGACATCCTGATCGACAACTGGCGTTAACGCCCGGCGTTTCAGGGCGGAGCGAAGCGAGAGACGCGGGATCCATCCAGCCGGGTTGCCGATCGGTGGCCGCCATGGACCGGATGGATCCCGGCTTTCGCGCCGGCCGCTTTCGACGGTAGGTCTTTTGCCAGAATGTCGCACTATATGAACGAATGTGAATTATTTGACGCATCTGGGCGGTGAGCCTACGGTTCGGACGATCAACGAAGGCATGGGTGTCCGCCATCAGCGTCCCCGAGAAGGTCGCATCCCAGGGAATGGCCGCCCCGGCCAAGGCCGTCGGCACGCAGACGCTGTTGCGCGGCCTGGCGTTGCTCGAATGCGTGGCTGACGGCATCGCCGACGTAAGAGGCATCGCGGCCCATCTCGGGACGGAACGCTCGACCACGCACCGCATGCTCGGCAGCCTGGTTGCGGCCGGCTATCTGCATCATGTTCCCTATCGGGGCTATTCGCTCGGCCCGAAGCTGATCCGCCTCGGCGCCCGCGCGCTTGAGCAGCGTCCGATCGTCGCCCTTGCCCGTCCGCATCTGGAGCAACTTGCCCGCGATACCGGCGATACGGTGCATTTCGGCTGCGCCCAAGGTGCGGACGTGATCTATCTCGACAAGGTTCCCGGAACCCGCGGCCTCGAAATGCGCTCGCGCGTGGGCGAGCGCATGCCTCTGGCGCTGACCGGCCTCGGGAAGGCGATGATGCTCGGCGTCGAGCCGGAAAACTGGCGGGGCCTCTACGATGACGGTGTCGTCCGCGTTTCCCGCGACGCTCGGCCGCTTGCCTGGCACGATTATCAGCCGCGCCTTGCCGAGGCGGCCGTGCGCGGCTGGGTCTACGATTTTGAAGAGAACGAACTCGGCATCCGCTGCGTCGCCGCGCCGGTGCACGATGTCATCGGCGCCGTCGTCGCCGGCCTCAGCATTGCCAGTGCCGTCCCGCATATGCCGGAGGCGCGCATGGTGGCGCTCGGCCCCGTCGTGCGCGCCGCCGCCGCCGCGATATCGAGGGATTTGGGATGGATGCCGTGACCTGCAACGCGCCGGCCGGTTGCGCGGCCGTGCTGGCGCCGATCTCCCTCGGCGGCTCCTTGGTCGCCGCCGGCCAGACCTTCATCGAGACCGGCGTGTCGCCGGCCTCATCCCCGAATTGATTGCGGAGAACGTCCGTGTCTGATCTCCATGCCGGCCGCTTCGAGGTGGCTTTCGCTTCCCTGCCGCTCGTCGCCATCCTGCGCGGGCTGACGCCCGGCGAGGCGGTGCCCGTTGCGGAGCGCCTGCACGCCGCGGGCTTTCGCCTGGTGGAAGTGCCGCTCAACTCGCCCGATCCGTTCGAGAGCATCACGCGCATCCGGGCCGCCCTGCCGGAGGATACGCTGGTGGGCGCCGGCACCGTCACCGCGCCGGCCGAGGTCGACATTCTCGCCGGTCTCGGCGCCGAGCTGGCGGTGATGCCGCATGCCGACACCGCCGTCATCGCCGCGGCCAAGGCGCACGGCCTCGTCTGCGTTCCCGGCGTGGCGACGGCGACCGAAGCCTTCGCCGCGCTCGCGGCCGGTGCCGACGCGCTGAAGCTGTTCCCGGCCGAGCTGCTGACGCCGCCGGTCGTCAAGGCGCTCCGTTCGATCCTGCCCAAATCCGTCCGGCTCCTGCCGGTGGGCGGCATCGCCCCGGCGAGCATGCGGCCCTACCGCGAGGCCGGCGCCGCCGGCTTCGGCCTCGGCTCCGCGCTTTTCCAGCCCGGCATGTCCGTTGCCGAGATCGGTGCGCGTGCCGAGGATTTCGTGGCGGCCTGGCGGGTGCTGCAGTCGGGCTGAACGCCAGCCGGCGAGCGCCGTCCCGACGCGTCATCATCGCGACTTCCCGCGCAAGGCGCTGCGACCCGGTGTCTTTGCCGCATTCGCCTTATCGCCGCCAGAAGGGCTTGGCGATCTCTGCCTCGACTTGTCGTCTCGTCAGACCGATATCGTCGATCAACTGGGGATTGGCCTTCGATTTCTGCTCAAGCTCCCAGCGAAAGCGTATCCGCCAGCGCCAGGTCGCAACAATGCTTCGCAGGGTCGCCAGGCTGTAGCGGCGACGCGACCCTTCCGCCGGCCCCACGGGCGTTCCCGGCCATGCTGGTTGATGCAGGTCTGACGCGAGGGTTGGAGTATCGTTCACAGCAACCTCCATCTGGTTTGAGGATCCGGCGACCCTCGACCCGGAAGAGGCTGAATTCTGTAGGAGACGAGCAGCGTCGTAATTAAGCGCTCCCAAATAGTTCCAAAAACTTCCAAACGGGCTATAGATGTGCCGCATGCAGGGATCGCGCTTTGCCTTTGGTCCGTTCGTGCTTGATTCAGGTGCGGGAACGCTCCTTCGGAACAACGTCCCTGTTGCCGTCAGCTATCGCGGGCTGAAACTGCTTGCGGCGCTCGTCGGACAGCCCGGTGAAATCCTGGGCAAGGCCGAGCTGATGGATGCGGCGTGGCCGGACACGGCCATCGAGGAAGGCAACCTCACCGTCCAGATCGCGCAGCTGCGGAAGCTGCTGGGTCCGGCCGCCGACGGCGGTGAATGGATCTCCACGGTTCCGCGCGTCGGCTACCGCTTCACGGGGGCTATCGAACAGCTCGGTGGCGCCAAGCGAAAACCTTTGCCGCTGCCCGACAAGCCATCGATAGCCGTGCTGCCCTTCGTCAATGTCGGCAACGATCCCGAGCAGGAATCCTTCGCGGATGGGTTGACCGAAGACCTGATCACCGACCTGTCCAGGATTTCCGGCCTGTTCGTCATCGCCCGCAGCTCGGCCTTTGCCTACAAGGGCAAGGCGATGGACGTACGCGAGATCGCACGGGACCTTGGCGTGCGCTACCTGCTGGAGGGTAGCGCAAGACGCGCCGCCGGGCGGGTGCGCATCAACGCAAAGCTGGTCGACGCGGCGAGCAGCGATCATCTGTGGGCGGAACGCTTCGATCGCAGCCTGGAAGATATCTTCGCCGTTCAGGACGAAGTGACGGCCAAGATCGTGGAGGCGCTGCTTGGCCGGCTGCGCGCATCGCCGCCGCGCAATCGGCCCAAGAATATCGAGGCCTACGATCTCTGCGTGCGGGCGCGCAAGCTGATCGACGATTCGCCGCAGACGGCGCGGGAAGCGCATCTGATGCTCACGCGCGCGGTCATCCTCGATCCGGGATATGCCGAGGCCTATCGCTGGCTTGCCATGAACCACTGGATGGGATGGGTGCATTGGGGCGAACCCATTGAACCTAACCGGAATATTGCCTTGGAACTGGCGCGCAAAGCTGTCGCGATCGATCCCAACGATGCTGGCTGCCGCTGGGTTCTGGCCAACCTGCTTGCCTATGAGCGCAGCTTCGCCGAGGCGGATGCGGAATTCGCCAGGGCGATCGAGCTCGACCCCAACGAGGCCGACACCTGGGCGACATTGTCCGACATCGCGGTCCTGGCCGGGCGGGTCGAGGAGGGCCTTGAGCATATCGCCAAGGCGTTCCGGCTGAACCCTTATCCGGCAAGCTGGTACTATCTGACGCTCGGCCAGGCGCAATATGCGGCCGGCGAATATGAGGCCGCTGTCGAGACGCTGCACCGGGACGAGACCTATCGCACGAGCTCGCGCCGTTTCCTGGCGGCAAGCCTTGCCCAACTGGGCCGGCTCGACGAGGCGCGCGCAGAGGTCGAACTGTTCCTCGTCGGCAGCCCGCATTTCTCGACTCGCCACTGGGCCACGACGGAGCCGTTCCGCGACGCTGCGACGCTCGAGCATTTCGTTGAAGGCTATCGCAAGGCCGGTCTCCCGGAGTGACGCGCCGGCGTGACCTCCCAAACGGCCGTTTGATCCGAAAGCGCCCGAAGCCGAGGCGCCTATGATGCGGGATGGGGGACCCATCAAGCCACACAGCTCGGTCACCCCGTCGCGGCGCCTTCGCACCGTTCGTGCGACCTATTCCTCAAAGCGGCTCGTGGCGTCACGATCGCGATCGTATCGTCTCGCGAGCGGAAACGGCGGCAACCAGGACTCGCGACGGATGATCCAGCTTTCGTAGGTTGGCATCAGCTGGTCCGGGGCATCCAGCGATCCCAGGTTCACTTCGATTTCGTCTGCGGTGCGTGCGAAAACGGACGAGCCGCAGCGGGGACAGAAAAACCGCCCGGCGTAGTCGCGTGTTTCGCCCTCGATCGTCACCGCATCCTGAGGGAACACCGCGGAAGCGTGAAAAAGGGCCCCATGATGCTTGCGGCAATCGAGACAGTGACAAAGGCCGACCCGGTATGGGAGTCCCGACGCTGTAATTCGGACATTGCCGCACAGGCAGCCGCCGGTGAATCGGTCCATGCCGCGTCTCTTCCGGAAATCAAGCGGTCGGCATGGTTACAACGAACAGCGCCGTCATCGCAAATGCCCGCTGCGGGAGCCTTCCTGGCTCCCGACAGCGACAAGATGGAGGCGGTGATTGCGCTGAACGTCCTTGCCGTCACGCGTCTTATCTCTTCTGCCGCGCGCAGGTTTGCCGTTCCGGCGCAGTGCACAGTCGCTTTCACATGCGCCAGAACGGCAAACCTGCGCAATCTGAGCCTCGTAGGTCCTGATCCGCGCGAGGATCTCGGCACGCTTCTCCGTCAGAGTCTGGACAGCCAACAGTTTCGCCATGTCGCCATTGGAACCGACCCGCCGCTCTCTATCCAGCCGGCTTACGGGAACAGAATGAACGGGCCGTTCGTCAGCGCCAAGAGGGCCCCGTCGGCGATCGTGATCGAGGTCGACAGACGAGTCGGCTCGCCCTGCGTGCGATGAACGACGGTCGCGGCCTGGCTGGTGAGATGCACCATGGCACCCGTGCCACGCCTAATGTCCAGCCGTAGCCTCAACGTCGGCGGTTGGCATGTTTCGCTGCAGCGGTGTCAGGGTCCAAGTCGGCGCCACCGCGTTGGCGCGCACCCTCGGGGCGAGTTCGACGGCGAGTCCCGCGACCATGATGCGGACGGCATCGTTGCCGATGATCGCGCCGGAGGCATTTTATAGTCGCCGCGGCAATCGGCGGCTTTCGGTGGCGAAAGGTGGTCAAACGGCGGCGATGGCGGGCAGTGGGGCGGGGAACTGTTGATGATCGGCCGCAGCGCCCTTTTTGCTCTTCAACAGGCCGGAGAAGGCGGTCAGAGCTTCTGTGAGTTCATCAAAGGAAGGGCCACCTAGGCAAAGGCGAATGCCGCTCTCCCGATCCTCGCTCTCCACCATCACAGATTCCGGCAGCGTGACCTTGATGCCCACCGCAGCCGCAGCGGTGACGAGGCCATCGGCAATATCGCGCGGCGCCGGTAGCCAGGCGTGGCAGGCGGCGGGATCGGTCACGAGCCCGGCCTTGCCGAGAAGCGAAGCGGCCAGATGCGATCTGCGCTGCGCTTCGTGGCCGAGATCCTTTTGAACCGACGCGATGACGCCACTCGCCAGCCACTCCTCCACCAATGCACATGAGAGCGGCGCCGGCTCCATCGGCACGTCCCGCACGATGTCGCCGGCCGCGTCCATCATTTCCGCCGGCAGCGCCAGTACGCCGATCCGTAGTCCCGGCCCGAGGGATTTCGACAGTCCGTTGACGTGCAGCGTGATGTCCGGCGCCAATGCCGCCAGCGGCGGCAATCCCACCGCCGCGAAGGCATAGACGCCATCTTCGACGATCAAGGCACCGGCACGCCGGCACGTCTCGACGATCGCCCGCCGCCGCCGCGGACTCATCGTCGCGGTAGTGGGATTGTGAAGCGTTGGCGTGAGATACACCGCTTTGCGGGCGCCCCTCTCGCCCGCGAGGGCGGTAGCCAGCGCTTCCGGGACCATGCCCTCTCGGTCGATTTCGACGCCGCGCATCCGGTACCCTCTGCGCCGGGCCAGCGTGATTGCACCTGAGTAGGTCATTCTCTCGGTCAAGAGGACCCCTTGCGGTCCGCAGGCGAGATCGAACGCCAGCGCAATGGCCTGGCGCGCGTTGCCTGTCAGGACCAGATGCGATGGGTCGGCCGGCACACCCAGCGTTTCGAGCCAACGCGCCAGCAGGCGGCGATGTTCGAGATGGCCGGCAGGCGGCGCATAGAGATTGAGCTGATCCGGGTCGATCTTCTTCGCAATGACGGCCAGCGTGCGCGCGAGGAGGCGTTCGGTCAGCATGGTCGGTGGCGTGTTTGACGAAAGATCGATCTGCCGCCGCTCATGCGCCTGGCGGATCGCCACGAAGGTTCCGCGCCCCTTGACGCTCCGCGTCAGGCCTCGCCGCTCGACCGAGGCATAGGCTTTGGTGACGGTGCCGAGACCGATTCCGAGTTTCCATGCGAGATCGCGATGGGCCGGCAGACGATCTCCGCCTTTCAAGCGCCCTTCGATGATGTCGTCCGCGAGCGCCAGCACCAGCCGTTCGGCGATGCTCGCATCAATGTCGGCAAGGCGCGGTGTCCACGGGGATTGCAGGCGCACGTTCACTTCCCCCCAAAGTGTCACATGACACTATTTGGATAATGCAGAAGTGTAACATGGGTTATGGTTCGCATCGAAAGCCAATCATTTCGGAAGCGCACATCCGCGATGACATCCGCATGGAGCCCGCATGTTTAGCCACGTCACCGTCGGAACGCATGACCTGGGGCGAGCTGGCCGCTTCTATGACGCGGTGCTCGCGCCGCTCGGGTTGAAACGGCGCATGGTCGCGCCGGATGGCGGGCCTCCGGCGCTCTGCTGGATTTCCGACCAGACCCTGCTTCCGCGCTTCTACGTCTACGTCCCCCGCGATGGACAACCGGCGACGGCAGGGAACGGCAGCATGATCGCGTTCCTCGCCCCTTCCGGCGAGACGGTGGAGGCGGCCTGGGCCGCCGGACTGGCGGATGGCGGCACCGACGAGGGGGCACCGGGCGAGCGCCCGCATTACGGCGACGGGTATTTCGGCGCCTACCTGCGGGATCCCGACGGAAACAAGATCCACATCGTCCATCGCGGCGATCTTCATCCGCGCGAAGAACGGCCGCGGCTTCAGGAAACCTCCCGATGATCGTGAGCCAGATCGCACTCGTCTACGGCACCTATCTCGTCGCGGCAGCCAGCCCAGGGCCGAGCAACATGGCGATCATGGCGACGGCAATGCGCGATGGTCGTGCTCCGGCCCTTGCCCTCGCTGCCGGCGTCATCACCAGCTCGCTCTTCTGGGCGGTCCTTGCGGCGACGGGCATTTCCGCAGTGCTGGCCGCCTATGCGGAAGCGCTCCTGGTCATCAAGGTTTTGGGCGGCGTCTATCTGCTCTATCTGGCGTTTCGCGTGGGCCGCTCCGCGATGCGACCGACGTCCGGCATCGTCGGCATGGAGACCGGCCGTCCGACGTCTCCGTATCGCCTGCTCTATCGTCAGGGTGTTCTCATGCATATGGGCAATCCGAAGGCCGTACTCGCATGGATAGCGATCATGTCGCTGGGACTTCGAGAGGATGCTTCCACCGGCGTCCTGCCGGCGATCATCGGCGGTTGCGCGCTGCTCGGCGTTCTCGTCTTCGGCGGCTATGCGGTGCTGTTTTCGACCGCACCGATGATCGCCCTTTACGGACGGCTGAGACGCTGGATCGAAGGTGGGCTTTGCGCCTTGTTCGCCGTTGCCGGCCTTAAACTGATCGCTTCGGACAGGTGACAGGCTCATGAGCGCTTCGGTTCACATGGTCGATGTCTTCGGATCGGAGGCGATCTCCGGCAATCCTTTGGCCGTCGTCGTCGGTGCTGATGATCTTGCGACGGGCGACATGCAGCGCCTCACGCGCTGGTTCAATCTCTCTGAAACGACCTTCCTGCTGCCTCCGACGCATCCCGACGCGGACTACCGCGTCAGGATTTTCACGCTGGAACGGGAGCTGCCGTTTGCGGGTCATCCCACGCTCGGCACCTGTCACGTCTGGCTGAAGACCGGGGGTGCGTCGAAAGGCGGAGCGGAGATCGTCCAGGAATGCGGAGCGGGCCTGGTCAGAATCCGACGCGATCAGGACCGACTCTCCTTCGCGGCTCCGCCTCTGATCCGCTCCGGCACGCCATCCCCGGATGAACTGATCGAAGCGCAGCGCTTCTTGGGCGTCGAAAGCCACGAGATCGTCGATGCCGCCTGGATCGACAACGGGCCGGGTTGGCTGGGTATCAGGCTGCCATCGGCAGAAAGGGTCCTGTCGCTCAAGCCGTCACGTAGCTGGCTCCAGCGGATCGACATCGGCGTGATCGGTCCTCATGCATCCGGTGGCGACGCGGCCTTCGAGGTTCGCGCCTTTTTCAGCGATCATCTGGGAACGATCATGGAAGATCCCGTCACCGGCAGTCTCAACGCCTCGCTGGCGCAATGGCTGTTCGCGGCTGGAGTGGTGGATGCGGATTACATTGCCGCCCAAGGCACCTGCCTCGGCCGCAACGGGCGCGTTCATGCGAGGCGCGATGAAGCCGGCCAGGTTTGGATCGGCGGTCAAACCCGCACGCATGTCGAGGGGCGATTGCAAGGTCTTTCCGATGTCGGATAGGCGCACAGACGCCCGTTGGTGCAAATTGCTCCGGCCTAGATGGGATGGTCAACCGGTCGATGCTGCAGGCCACCAAGGCAAACATATTTGATCTCGAGGAATTCCTCGATGCCGTATTTCGAACCCTCGCGGCCAAGGCCCGAGAGCTTGACGCCGCCGAAGGGCGCCTCGGCCGTAGAGATGACGCCGGTGTTCACCCCCACCATGCCATATTCCAGTGCCTCGGCCACGCGGAACACGCGCGCCAGGTCGGTGGCGTAGAAATAGGAGGCGAGGCCGAATTCGGTATCGTTGGCCTGTGCGATGACGTCGGCCTCGTCGGTGAAGCGGAAAAGCGGCGCGACCGGGCCAAAGGTCTCCTCCCGTGCCACCGCCATGTCGGGGGTTACATCCACCAGCACCGTCGCCTCGTAGAAGGTGCCGCCGAGCGCATGGCGCCGCCCGCCCTGCCGGATCGATGCCCCCTTGGCGAGCGCATCAGCGACGTGCTCCTCGACCTTCCGCGCCGCCGTTTCGTCGATCAGCGGCCCGAGCGCCACGCCCTCGTCGAAGCCGTTGCCGGTCTTCAGGTCGGCCACGGCAGCGGCCAGCTTGGAGGCGAACGCCTCGTAGACGCCGTCCTGCACATAGAGCCGGTTGGCGCACACGCAGGTCTGGCCGTTGTTGCGGAACTTGGCGATCAACGCGCCCTCGACGGCCGCGTCGAGATCGGCGTCGTCGAAAACGATGAAGGGCGCGTTGCCGCCGAGCTCGAGGCCGAGCTTCTTGATAGTCGGCGCGCTCTGCCGGTACAGATCGGCGCCGACCTCGGTGGAGCCGGTAAAGGTGAGCTTGCGCACCACCGGGCTCGCGGTCATCGCCGCGCCGATGTCGCGGGCGGAGCCGGTAATGACGCTGAACAGCCCCTTGGGCAGGCCGGCCCGCTCGGCCAGTACGGCAAGCGCGATGGCGGAGAAGGGCGTCTGGCTGGCCGGCTTGAGCACCATGGCGCAGCCGGCGGCGAAGGCCGGTCCGGCCTTGCGAGTGATCATGGCGTTGGGGAAGTTCCACGGCGTGATCGCGGCCACCACGCCGATCGGCTGCTTCATCACCAGAATGCGCTTGTCCTGCTGGTGGCTGGGAATGATGTCGCCATAGACGCGCCGCGCCTCTTCGGCGAACCACTCGATGAAGCTGGCACCATAGACGATCTCGCCCACGGCCTCGGCGAGCGGCTTGCCCTGCTCGGCGGTAAGGATGCGGCCGAGATCCTGCCTGGCCGCAATCATCAGCTCATACCAGCGGCGCAGGATCGCGCTGCGCTCGCGGGCCGTGCGGGCACCCCACTCCTTCTGCGCCAGGCGCGCCGCCTCGATGGCGCGTTCGGTCTCGCGAGCGCCGAGCTTCGGCACGCGGCCGATGGCCCTCCCGGTTGCTGGGTCGTCAACGGTGATGACGGCCTCGCCCGAGGCCTCGATCCAATCACCTCCGACCAGCGCCGCCTCGCGGAACAGCGCGGGATCGTCGAGAGACACGGGAAGGGACGGCGGGCGTGACATGAGCATGGCCTCCTCGGCCGCAGCAAGGAATCGATCGGGACGGTTCCGGCTCTCAGAGCACGACGACCCGGTGGCCGGGGGGCGGCCCGTGCTTCAAGCGTTCCAACGCCTGCGGCAGCCGCCCGAATTCCTCGATCTCGATGATCTGCGGATCGAAGCGGCCGAGCACGATGTTCTGCGCTATCGCGCGCCGGCAGCCACCCGCCGGCCCCCTTATCGGGCGCCGGCGTGGCGGTGCATGGCGTTGAGCCAGACCTCGTGTCGCGAGATGGTCGCTGCTCAATTAAGGCGCACTGATCGCGGACCAACAGCTAGATACTGTTTGCGTCGGCCTCATGCCGCTTCAGCGCAGGCGAATGGGCGGTTCATGATGTCGGGCCCCCGCCGATCGCGTTCAGTACCACTTCCTCTATGCCCGCCGCGTCGAGCTTGTAATGGGCATAGAGATGGGTCGGCGGCGCGATCAGACTGTATTCGTCATGGATGCCGTGACGCACCAGTCGGATTCCCGCACCTGCATCCGCCAGCACTTCCGCCACCGCGCTGCCGAGCCCGCCAAGCACATTGTGCTCCTCCACGGTCATCAGCAGCCTCGATCGGCCCGCCGCCTTCAGGATCGCCTCGCGGTCCAGCGGCTTGATGGTCGGCATGTCGATGACGCCGACCGACCGGCCCGAGGCATTGAGCTTCCGCGCAGCCTCGAGTGCGGGATGTACCGGCATGCCGCAGCCGATGAGGGTGATCTCGTCGCCGGCAAAATGCTCGATCGCCTTGCCAAATTCGAAGGTCGCATCGGGTCCGTAGACGTCCGGTTCTCGGCCGCGCCCGATGCGGAAATAGATCGGCTCGGGATACGAGGCCGAAGCCTTGATGGCAGCGGCGAGCTGCGGCCCGTCGGCCGGTGACACCACGGTAAGATCGGCAATAGCGCGCATGGTGGCGATATCTTCGGTCGCGTGGTGGGAGGTGCCGTAGAAGCCCAGCGAGATGCCGGTGTGATGGCCGATCAGGCGCACCGGCTGGCCGCAATAGGCGACATCCATGCGAATCTGCTCGCAGCACAGCAGGCCGAGGAACGAGGCAAAGGTCGCGACATAGGGCTTCAAGCCGGTGGTGGCGAGGCCGGCGGCGGCCGTCACCATGTTCTGCTCGGAAATGCCAAACTGGATGTAGCGGTCAGGATAGCGTTCCGCGAAACGCGCCAGGCCATTGGAATATTGCAGATCGGCAGACCCCGCCACGATCGGCTCGCCGGCTTCCACCAGTGAAATGAGCGCGTTCGAGAGATGGCTAAGACCCGGCGTCTTGGCGTTGAGCTCGCGATACTGCCAGGAATTGGGCGACAAGGGGCCATGGGAGGACAGGGCTTGGTTCATGGCTCAGATTTCCCTGCTCATGATTTCCTCGACGGCGAGGCGTGCGTCGGACGGGTCGAGATAGCCAAGATGCCAGCCGGGCTCGGTCTCCATGTAGGAGACGCCCTTGCCCTTCAGGGTCTTGGCAATGATGCAGCACGGCCGGGTGCGCGTCTTGTCGGCCTTCACCTCACGCAGCAGGGTGGTCAGCGCGGCCACGTCATGGCCGTCCACGGTATGGACCTCCCAGCCGAACGCCCGCCATTTCTCGTCCAGCGGCTCGATGCCCATGACGTCATCTACCGCGCCGTCGAGCTGGAAGCCGTTGCGGTCGATGATGGCGACGAGATTGGCGGCGCGGTGATGGGCGGCGGAAAGCGCCGCCTCCCAAACCTGGCCTTCCTGCATCTCGCCATCGCCCAGCATGACGAAGACGTTGAAATCGAGCCCTTGAATGCGCCCCCCCAGCGCCATGCCCAGCCCCGCCGAGAGCGCGTGGCCGATGGAGCCGGAGGAGAAGTCGATGCCCGGCACCTTGCGCATGTCGGGGTGGTCGCCAAGCGGATTGCCGAGGCGGGTGTAATTGTCCAGCACCTCCTTCGGGATATAGCCGAACTCCGCGAGGATCGGGAACAGGCCGACCGCCGCATGGCCCTTGCCCATCAGGAAGCGGTCGCGATCCGGGCGGGCAGGGCGGTCCGCCTCGATATCCATGACGTCGTAATAGAGCGCCGCGAAAATCTCGGCGGCGGAAAAGGCCGAACTGTAGTGACCGACCTTGGCGATCTCGATCAGGCGAATGGTTTCCAGGCGCACGAAGCGCGCCTTCTCCCGCAACAGCGCGATCACCTCCGGCGTCGGCCGAAAGTTCGAGGCACGGGCATCGGGCATCGGCAGATGACGTTCAGCCGCACTTATGGGGACACTCAATGGGGACTCCCGGTTTTTGCGCCGCCGTCGTTTCAGTTGCGTAGTCGCGGGCGGCAGCTTCAGGCGACGCAACGCTTCAGATGCTTGATGATAAAATATGATATATCTTCATGCAAGGCATTCCTCGCCTCCTGTCCGCTTTGCGGGACAAAGCCTCATGCCGGGCCGAACAGGAAGTCGATAATCGCATCCACCTGGGCGTGGATCATGTGCTCGCCCTTGTGAATCCGCGCACCGCGTGCCTGCGCGGCTTCCAGCAAGGCCGTTACCGGCGGCTGCATCACTACGTCGGCTACGATGCTCCCGGGAGCGATCCGCTCGACATCCACCGGAATGGCATCACCGGGATGAAGCCCAAGAGACGTGGCATTGACCACGAGATCGAACCCCGCTGGATCGGCAGGCCCCGCTTCCACCCATACGCCGGGATGGGCGGCGCTCACCAGTGCAGCAAGCGCCTGCGCCTTGTCGGCGCTGCGGTTGGCGATAGTGAGCCCGGCGACCTGTGCTTGGGCGAAGGAATAGGCCATGGCCGTCGCCACGCCGCCGGCGCCGACCAGTAGCACCCGCCGGCCCTTCGGCTCGATACCTTGGGCGCGCAGCCCGGCAATGTAGCCCTCCCCGTCCAGCATGATGCCGGTGAAGCGCCCGTCCGGTCCGAGGCGGGCAACGTTAGCCACTCGAAGGAGACGGGCGTCGCCTTCCAGCGTATCGCACAGTGCCGCGACGGAGGCCTTGTGCGGCACGGTGACGATCACGCCGGCAAGGCTTTCAACCTTCCGCAGGCCCTCCCAAGCGCCGGCGAGCTGGTCCGGCGCGACCTGCCACGGCACCAGAATGGCGTTCAGCCCGCGCTCGCGGCAGCGGGGATTGAATACTGACGGCGTCCGCAAATGCGCGGATGGATAGGCAAGATGCACCACCACCCTGGTCCTGCCGTCGACACCACCTCCCGGCTTTTGTTCCACCATGTCTTTCCTCCCATCTCGTCGCTCTGTTCGATTGCGATCGATTCATGCACGATATATCATATTCGCAAACATGGGCCATGAGGATGGCTCGGATTTCGTTGCAGAACGCGCCGCGCGTGCCGGACAAAGGTAGAATGAGATGAAAATATTCGGAGCGCCGCGACGCTACATTCAGGGGGTTGGCGCACTCGACCATCTGGGCACCGAATTCGCGCGCATCGCGAAGGACGCGGTGATCGTCATCGATCCGGTGATCGACACTTTGTACGGCGCACGCATCGAGGCGGCCTGCGTCGCGGCGGGCGTCGCGTTGCGCCGCATCCCGTTCGGCGGTGAAAGCTCACCCATGGAGGTGGACCGCCTGGCCGCGGCCTGCGGCGATCAGGTTCCCAGTCTCGTCGCCGCGGCCGGCGGCGGCAAATGCATCGATTCCGGCAAGGCGCTGGCCAGGCGCCTGGGCGCCAAGGTCGCGACCATCCCGACCATCGCCTCCACCGACGCGCCGACCAGCCACAATTATGTGCTCTATGACGAGAACCATCGCCTGCTGGCGGTGGAGAAGCTGCCGGCCAATCCCGACCTCGTGGTGGTCGACACGCAGGTGATCGCGCAGGCTCCCCGCCATCTTTTCCTCTCCGGCATCGGCGATGCCGTGGTCAAGCTGTTCGAGGTCGAGCAGTGCGTACGGGCGCAGGGCCGCAACATCTTCGGCGGCGCCCCCGTGGACAGTGCCCTGATCCTGGCGCGCGGCTGCTACGAGGCGCTGCGCACCCATGCCGAGGCGGCCCTCGAAGCGGTCGACCGCAAGAGCGCTGATGCCGCCCTCGACACGGTCGTGGAGGCGACGGTGCTGATGAGTGGGCTGAGCTTCGAGAGCGGCGGGCTCTCCATCTCCCATTCCATGACACGCGGCCTCTCCGCCGTGCCGGCATATGCCAACGCCCTTCATGGCTTCCAGGTCGCCTACGGGCTGCTGGTGCAACTGGTGCTGGAAGGGCGCAAGCCGGACTTCCTCGACGACATCATCGCCTTCTATGACCACATCGGCCTGCCGGTCAGCCTGCGTGCGCTGGCGGGAGCGTCGCCGACCCGCGCCGAGTCCGCGACCATCGCCCGCCTCACACTTACAGCGCCCCACGCCCGGCATTTTTTGCGCGTGCTGGAGGAGGCCGACATCGTGGCGGCGATCGAGGCGTTGGAGGCACGCGACAATAGGCATTCCAGAACGCGTCAAGTCGCCATATGATATATCACGCACGGAGTTGATCGAAGAATCGAAGGTCGCCAATGGCGGAACTGCAGCAGATCGAGAATGAAAACCTTTCAGCGCGCGTCTATGGCAGCATTCGACGGGCACTGATCGACGGGCAGTACGAGCCAGGCGAACGCCTGCGCATCTCCGTGCTGGCAAGCGAGCTCGGTACCAGCATCACGCCGGTACGCGAAGCCATTTTCCGACTCGTCAGCGAGCAGGCGCTGGAGATGAAGGCCGCCACCGCGATCCATGTGCCGATGCTCGATGGCGAACGGCTGCAGGAGATCCAGCTGATCCGATTCCAGCTCGAAGGAGCAGCAGCGGAACGGGCCACTCGCCTCATTACCGATCGGCAGCTGCGCCAGCTCGAGGCAATCCAGCACGAATTCATCGAAGCGGCGGCAACCAACCCCAAGCAGGCCAGTATCAAGAACCGCGACTTCCATTTCGCACTGCTCGACATCGCGCAGCTTCCGCGCGTGGAATCCATCGTCGAGAACATGTGGACGCTAATGGGCCCGCTGCTCAACGTGTTTCACGCCACCATGCTGCCCCGGCACATCGCCGGTAGCGAGCACAAGCACTATGACGTGCTCGCGGCGCTGCGCGCCCGCAATCCGGTGGCTGCGCGCGAGGCGATCCAGGCCGATATCGAATGGGGCCGCGTGCTGATCGACTGGGTCGATCAGCACGGTCAGAAGTGACCTTCGGCAGAGAAGACGTCTTCGGCCATCCCGGTCTGGCGCGAAGACGTCGCACAATAGATCACGTGATGCCGTAGCCGCCGTCGACGGGAATGATCGCGCCTGTCACATAGGCTGCGGCGGGAGAAACCAGGAAAGCCACGACCTCGGCGACGTCCGCCGGCACGCCCCAGCGCTGCATCGGGATGCGGGCCATGATGGCCGGGGCGCGTTCGGGATTCTGCAATGCGCCGGACGACAATCGGGTCTGGATCCACCCGGGCGCCACCGCGTTCACGCGGATGTTGTCGGACGCCAGAGCCACCGCGTGGGAGCGCGTGAGCTGCACCACCGCTCCCTTGCTCGACGCATAGGCCGGATTGCGGGCGGAGCCGAAGAAGCTCCACATGGAGGCGATGTTGACCACGCTTCCCGCGCCGGCCGCGAGTGCCTTGCGAAAGGCCATGGTGACGAGATGCGAGCCGGTGAGATTGACGTCGAGCACCCTGCGGAAGCCATCCGCCTCGAACTCCTTGCCCTCGTGCAGGATCATGCCGGCGCAGTTCACCAGCGCGCCGATCTCAGGAAACCGTGCCGCCAGATGCATGATGGCGGCTTCGTCCGTCACATCGAGCTCGGCGAAAGCGGCATCCGCGCTGAGGTCCGCATCCTTGTCGCGTCCGACCGCGATGGCCGTGTAGCCGGCCTGCGCCAGGCGCTGCATCACGGCCCGGCCGATGCCCGTGCCGCCGCCGGTGACAATGGCCACCTTGTTGTTGTCCACTGTGCTTCTCCGTCGAAGTGAGGTTGATCGGCGCCGGCCTATAGCCCGAGATAGCTGGCGCGCAGATGATCGTTGGCCAGCAGCTCGGCCCCGGTGCCGCTGAGCGTCATGACGCCGTTCTCCAGCACGTAGCCCCGGTCCGCCATCTCCAGCACCTGGAACACGTTCTGCTCGATGATCAGGATGGTGAGATCACGCTCCTTGATCCGGGCGATGGATTCGAACAGGCGGTCGACCATGATCGGAGCGAGGCCCAGCGAAGGCTCGTCAAGGGCCAGGACGCGCGGCAGCGCCATCAGCGCGCGACCCACCGCCACCATTTGCTGTTGCCCGCCGGACAGCGTGGAGGCGTTGAGCGCCTGGCGCTCCTTCAGGATCGGGAACAGCTCGAAAACCTCATCCAGCGTCTGGTTGCGCCGGGCGCGGGCACGCTTGTTCTGAGCACCCACCAGTAGATTCTCGCGGATCGACATGCCGAGGAAGAGCTGCTTGCCCTCCGGCGACTGCACGAATCCGCTCTCCACGACCTTGTGGGGTGCAAGGCCGGTGATGGTCTCGCCAAAAAGGCGGGCCTCGCCGCGGCTCGTCTTCAGCAGCCCGGACAGGGTCCGCAGCAAGGTGGACTTGCCCGCCCCGTTGGCGCCGATCAGCGCCACGATGCTGCGGGGTTCGAGCACCAGATCGATGCCGCGCAGCACGTCCTGGTCGCCGTAGCCGGACCACAGGCCGCGAACCTCAAGCGCGGGCGTCGACATAGCGCTCTCCGAAATAGGCCTTGAGGACATCTGGTTGGCACACGACCTTCTTCGGCGGACCATCGGCGATCAGCTTGCCGTAATCGAGCACGATGACCCGGTCGGACAGGCCCATGATGACCTTCATCACATGCTCCACTATGAGAATGGTGATGCCTGAATCGCGCACCTTGCGGACCAGATGCACCATTTCGCCGGCCTCGTTCGGCGTGGCGCCGGCGACCACCTCGTCCATCAGCAGCAGGCGTGGACGGGTGGCGAGGGCGCGGCCGAGCTCCAGTTTGCGGCGGTCGAAGGCGGTCAGGTCGTCCGCATCGATATGGGCTTTGCCCGACATGTCGAGGAAATCGAGGACGCGTTCCGCCTCCGCGCGCGCCGCGCCTTCCGAGGCCGTCCGCACGAAGCTGCCGACCATGACGTTCTCCAGCACGCTCAACCCGCCGAACGGCTTGGAGAGCTGGAAGGTGCGGGCAATGCCGAGCCGGCAGATGTCCCATGGCTTCCGATTGGCGAGGCTGCGGCCCTCGAACAGGATCTCGCCGGTGTCGCTGCGTATCGCTCCGGCGATCATGTTGAAGGCGGTAGTCTTGCCGGCGCCGTTGGGGCCGAGGAGGCCGAGGATCTCGCCCTCCTCCAGATGGAATGACAGGCTGCTGACAGCCTGCACGCCGCCGAAGCGCTTCGAGATGCCCTTCACGTCGAGGATTCTGCCGCGCGCGCTCATTGTCCTGCTTCCTTCAGCACGTCGGCCTTCGGCACCGGCTTGACCGCACGGGCCCCCAGCCAGCGCTGGATCGGCGTGATGATGCCCTTGGGGAGGTAAATGACGGCCAGCATCAGCACGATGCCGTAGATGACGAGATGCAGCCCGAGGAAGCTGCCGCCGATCGTCGCCCGCACGGTCTCGCCGATCGGGTGCAGCAGCAGCGCGCCGAGAGTCGGGCCAAGTATCGTGCCCTGGCCGCCGACGATGGTCATGATCGCCATGTCGATGGACAGGTCGATCCCCATGTTCCGCTCCGGGTTGATGTAGCGGAACATCTGCGCGTAGTAGGCGCCGCCGATGCCGGTCAGAAACGCGCTGATGGTGAGCGCGATGAGGCTGTAGCGTGTCGGATTGACACCCAAGGCCTCCGCGCCGTCGCGGTCACCCCGGATCGCCTTCAGATAGAAGCCAAGGCGCGAGCGCTCCATCAGCGCGGTCGCCGCTATCACCGCGACCAGCAGGGCGAGTATGATGTAGTAATATATTACCTTGCCATCGAACTGAAAGGCAAGGAAGCTCGACCCGCCCACCGGAGGCACTGTCAGTCCCTGCGCCCCCTTCAGCGGGATGCCGAGGAAGTCGTCGGTGTTCTCCAGCCAGATGCGCAGGATTTCGGCGAAGGCGATGGTGGTTAGGGTGAAATACGGTCCCTTCAGGCGGAAGGTGGCATAGCCCACCGGCACCGACAGCAGCGCGGCGAACGCGCCGCCGGCCAGCATGCCTATCCACGGCGTCAGCCCGAGCTGGGTGAACAGCAGCACCGTGACGTAGCCCGCTATGCCGGAGAAGGCCGCATGGCCGAGCGAAAGCTGCCCGACATAACCGCAGACGAAGTTCCACGAGGACGCCATGTAGGCGAAATAGAGGATCATCGCCGCCGAATGCAGGAAGTAGCTGTCCCGCACGGCCAGCGGCAGGAGGAGCCCGATGGCCAGCAGCGGCGCGCCGAGGACGAAGGTAGCGTTGTTGCGGAGCATGGAGAACCTCACCCCCGGCCCATGAGGCCGTGCGGCCGCACAAGCAGGATCAGGATGAACAGGCCGAAGGAAAAGATCGCCGCGGAGGTGGCGGTCACGAATTGGGAGGTCACGGATTCGAACACCCCGAGCAGCAGTCCGCCGAGAATCGAACCGGGGATGGAGCCGATGCCGCCGAGGACCACCACGAGGAACGACTTGATGCCGAAGGACAGGCCGATGCTGGGAGTGATCGAGAAGAACGGCACCAGCAGCGCGCCGAACAGGCCGAGCACCGAGCAGCCAAGCCCGAATGTGACGTTGTAGACCAACGGCACATTGATGCCCGACAGCGCGGCTGCATCGCGGTTCTGCGCCGTCGCGCGGATCGCCCGGCCCATTTCGGAATATTTGAGCCACAGCGAGAGCGCCGCCGCCACCAAGATTGCTGCGGCGAAGCCGATCAACCGCGCCAGGTTGATGGGCAGGCCGGCCACGAAGATGGATTCATAGGTGATGTCGACCATCACCGAACGCATGTCCGGCCCGAAGGCCATCAGCACCAGATTGTCGACCACGAGATACACGCCCGCCGTCAGCAGCAGGGCGCTCGTGGGCTCGACCACCAATGCCCGCTCCCGCTTGAACAGCGGCGAGATCACCATGCTCTGGACGAGATAGCCGACCAGGAACAGGAAGGGCACCGTGCCGAGGATCGTGACGTAGGGATGCAGGCCGAGCGTTGCCCACATCAGGTAGGAACAGTACATCGCCAGCATGAGGAAGGAGCCGTGCGCGAAATTGATCACGCGCATGACGCCAAAGATGAGGCTGAGCCCTAGCGCGACACCACCATAGATCCCGCCAATGAGAAGTCCGTTGATGACCGCGAACGAGAGGGTCAACAAATCCATATGGCTACTCCCGTAACGTCATGTTGAGCGCGGCCGGATGGGGCATGGCCCGGTGCAGGGTCGGTGACCGCCAGCGCGCTGCCGGTAGCCCGGCTCATCATTTGTAGGTGTTTGCCCCTGCACGGGGGCTATTGGCGATGGAGTATGCCGTGCGTGGCGGCGAAGGGGGCGGCGGGCCCTGGCCCGACGCCGCCAGCCCGATCAGCGCTGGGACCAGTCCGGCACCGGCCAGACCGGCTTGGTATCCAGCGCGCGGTTTTCCTGCGGCCACACGGTGCGCCGCTCGCCGGCGATGTTCTCGGAAATCACGCCATGTGCAAAGGTGTTCTGCCCCTGCTCGTCGAACTTGATCCGCTGGTAGCCTACGATCAGCGGCATGCCGGAGGTGATGTCCGTGGCGGCGAGTGCGGCGCGGATTTTCTCGCGGTCCGGGGAGGCGGCGCGCTCCAGCACGTCCTTGACAATATAGACGTTGGAAACGCCCTGGGCTCCGTAGGAGTTGATGTCGTAGCCGGCCAGCGCGTTGAAGCGCGTGTTGGCATCCAGCACCTTCGGGTCCTTGTCGACCTTCAGGCGGTCGATCTGCCAGTCTTCCTGCACGAACAGGTAGTCGACAGCCTTCCGCGGGACCATCTTGTAGAAGGACGGGTCTTCCGATCCACCGCCGACTGAGTGCAGGCCGTAGGGGATATTGAGCTTGTTCTCGAAGAACTGGCGCGTGAATAGCAGATGATCCGGCGTATAGGCGACGACGATGAGCGCGTCGGGCTTGCCGCTGCGGATTTTCAGAAGCTGGGAGGTGAAGTCGACCTGGTTCGGCGGGAAGGATTCATCCAGAGTGATCTGGTAACCGCGCTCCTTGGCGAACTTCTTGATGTTGGCCGCATGTGAGCGGCCCCAGTCGGACCCTTCATAGAACAGGCCGATGGTCGTTGGGCCTTTGCCCGTTTCCTTCTTCAGCAGGTCAATGGCATCGAGTTGCTCGCGCGCGTCGTAGGTGGCCTTATTGTTGGGGCGGAAAATATACTTGAAGCCACGTTCGGTGATCTCGTCCTTCACCGCGCCGGTAACGAGCCAGGGCGTCTTGTAGCGCTCGGCGACTTCAGTCGCCGGAAAGGTGACGGCACTGTTATAGGCACCGATCAGCAGCGAGACATTCTCGCGCTGGATGAGCCGCTCCGTTTCGGATGCGCCAATGTCGGGCTTGGACTGGGAATCGGCGAAAACGAGTTTCAGTTTGGCGCCGCCCAGTGAAGCGATACCGCCGCTCCCGTTGATCTGGTCGGCGGCAACCTGAGCGCCCAGCTTGGTCTGGTTGCCGATGGTGGCAGAACCGCCGGAAAGCGGAAGGACGAACCCGATCGTCACATCCGCCGGCGTCTGCGCATGGCTGACACTCGGCACCACGCTGCAAGCCAGAAGCGCAGCGACGAGTCTCCATCGCACGGACGGTAATTTGGTAGCCATGTTCCCTCCCAACAATCAGCTATTCTTATTGCAGCTGATTTTAGTTTTAACATGCATCATATATCATGTTTATTGAAGTGGCTGTCAAGCGGCGTGCGGGAGGGCCGCCTATTGGAGCGTGAACGTCAGAAGACGTGGCCTTTCACGCCTCGCTGCGCAGTTCCAAATCGACCGGATTCCACCCGCCACGACTTTGGCAGATTGTGGTTGATGCGCTTACGGCAGTGCGGACATCGCTCGCCAGTGGAGCGGCGCTCGCCGATCAGCCAAGCCTCCTCTCCGGGCAGGTGCCGTCCGCCCACGGCGCTGCCGTCCGTTGCGTCGGGACATCGGCGGCACGCACACGCAGGGCGGCGAGGCGGGCCGACAGGCGTTTCTGCGTTCCCCGCCGCCGACTGACGCTGCGCTAGACCTTCATGCGCAGCCGGTTCGTCTCCTGGGTATAGGCGTCAGAGAACTCGATGAAGATTTTCGGGTCGAGTATGCGGCGCCGGGCGCGCCGCGCTCGTGATGGCCTACTTCAGGCGGCGCAGCAGTTCTTTCGCGACGGCCGGGGCGGAGGCGGGATTCTGACCGGTGATCAGTTCACGGTCGGTGACGACGTATGAGGTGTAGGGAACCGTGTTGCTTTGGTAGTTGGCACCCGCATCCTGAAGCGCTGTCTGGGGGTAGAACTTCATCTCGCCGCCCTTGAGCTGGCCCTTGGCAATTTCTTCTTCCTGGTTGCTGATCACCGCCATCCGATAGTCGGCATAGATCCAGTCCTGCGCCTTCGCAGAACCGCTGGTCTCAAGTCCACGGACGAAAACTGGGGCGTCCGCCATGGCCGAAAGCAGTGCGATCGGGCCGTGGCAGGCCAGCGCCGTGGTCTTGCCCTTCGTGTGGAAGTCGGTGAGAAGCCTGCCCAGTTCCTTGCTGACCAGCAGGTCCTGCATCGGTGCATGACCACCGGGAACATAGACGGCGTCGAAATGATCGTAGCCGATCTGTTCGATGCGGGCGAGGCTGACAATCGGTGAATCGGTCTTCGAGGTGAGCTTGAGCGTGTCGAGCAGAGCGCTGCTCTCGCGCATCGCCACCTCGTCACCGCCGAAGTGCATCTTGTCCACGGAGGACTTGTCCAGCGTCGGGGCCATGCCGTTGGGGGTGGCAAAGGTGATCTGATGGCCGGCGTCAAGCAGCGCCTTTACCGGCTGCATCAGCTCATTGAGGTAGAAGCCGGTCTCGAGAACCTTGCCGTCCTTCAGGTTGAGGTGATCGGAGTCCGAGAGGATGACCACGACATTGCCGGCTTGGGCGCCGGCGGTGCCGAGGCCGAGCGCCAGTGCGGCAGCGGCGATGCGGAAGAGTTTCATCTATATTCCCCAGGCGAAGACCATCCACCGCCCTTCCGGGCGGGGAGGTTGTTGCTATGAATGCTGCTGGATCAGTTGTTGGCGGTCAGGAGGTCGCGAAGGGCCTCGCCCACACCGCTCGCCGATTGCGGATTCTGGCCAGTGACCAGCCTGCCGTCGACGATCACCTTGGCCGTCCAGTCCGGAGCCGCGTGGTGATGCGCACCGCGCTCGGCAAGCGTGCTGGCGAGCAGGAAAGGCACGACCTTGTCGAGCTTGACCGCGCGCTCCTCGTCGTCGGTGAAGGCGGCGACATTCTTTCCGGCGACAAGATGCGCACCATTGCTGAGCGTGACGTTGACCAGTGCGGCCGGGCCATGGCAGACGGCGGCAACGATACCGCCGGTTTCGTAAATGGCGCGGGTGACGCTGTTGACAGCCGGGCTCGTCGGGAAGTCCCACATCGCGCCGTGGCCGCCAGCAAAGAAGATTGCCGAGTAACGCTTCGGGTCCACATCGGCGAGGCGCAGCGTGTGGCGAATGGCGTCGCGGAAGCCTTCGTCGTTCCAGTAGCGGGCATTGGTCGTGTCCTTGAGATCAAGGCCATCGACCGGCGGTTCACCGCCTTCGACGGAGGCGAACTCGACCGGAATGCCGGCCAGATCGAGAACCGCCAGGGGGTGTGTGACCTCGCCGAGGAAGAAGCCGGTCGGCTCGCCGCCTTCTCCTTTTTCGTCGTGACTGGTCAGAACAAACAGGACGGGTTTGCGCTCCTGAACTGTATTGGCCATGATTTTTCTCCTGACTAAGATGACTGATTGCTAGCGTCCAACTACAGGAGATTTATTATTTCTCATTGCGGCGATAAAGGTCGGATCAGGGAATTCATTTGTTCTCCGATGAGCAAGATCGCGTCCTGTGAACGATGTCGGCATTCGCCAGTGCGCCCCGATGGCTGCGCCTAAATCAGGGCCTTGCCGATGAAAGCGGCGTCTTCCTGAGTTCGACCCTGCCGAGGGGCCGCGGTCGCACCAGGCCCACATTGTTGACGACACCGTCGATGCGATATCGCTTGGAGATGTCGGCAAGCGCTTCCTGTGCCTTGTGACGGTCCTCAAGATCGACCGGGAGGAGCAGGCCCGGAAATACGTTGTCGTCGGCATGACGGGCAAGTCCGATCACCTTGTGCCCGCTCGCTGCGAGGCGCCCGGAAAATGGCTCGCCCGATCCCCTTGCTTGCGCCGGTTATGAGGAATGTGCGGGTTGCAGCCATCAACAGCACCTCTTCAAATTACGCGAACAGGGTTGCTCCACGGCAGGGCCATCGGAACCACGTCGATCACGGCACTTTATTGTCGCCTCAGTGAGGGATAAATCCTTCCTGCAGGAACTGATTTATTCGCAAGAGGCAAGAATGAGTCGTCGATTTGACCACCTTGGCGATGTGGAAGCGTTCGTGACCGTCGCGGAAAAGGGGTCGATGACCGAAGGAGCGGTCACGTTGTCGACCACGCCTTCGGTCCTCAG
Organism: Ancylobacter sp. GW821-FHT10E12; assembly: GCF_058809335.1. Lineage (NCBI taxonomy): Bacteria > Pseudomonadati > Pseudomonadota > Alphaproteobacteria > Hyphomicrobiales > Xanthobacteraceae > Ancylobacter > Ancylobacter sp. GW821-FHT10E12. The sequence goes on from NZ_JBXASN010000022.1 coordinate 45,491, forward strand.
CCGGGCTATTACCCGGCTGGAAACGCGCTTGGGTGCTCAGTTGATGCGCCGGACGACCCGACGGCTGAGCCTGACCGATGCCGGCCGTGCCTATCTCGAGCAGGCGCGTGCCGCGTTTTCACTGATCGATGATGCGGAGCGGACAATTCAGGGAAAAGACGGGGAGTTGCTGACCGGTAATGTGCGTCTCAGCGTGCCTACGACCTACGGTCATTACAGACTGCCGTCCATGCTGAGTGGGTTCGCCCATGCCTATCCCGAGGTCCAGATCGAACTGAGCATCACCAATCGCAACGTCGACCTGGTAGCTGAAGGCTACGATCTGGCGATCCGCCTCGGGCCTTTGCCCGACAGTGGCCTGGTCGCCCGCAAACTGGAGGATGCTTCGCTGCGTCTGGTCGCCGCTCCGGGTTATATCGAGCGGACGGGCGCGCCTCGGTCGATCGAGAATCTGGCGGAGCACCAGTGCCTGCCCTTCGTCATGCCGAGCACCGGCCGCTGTGCGCCGTGGCTGTTCCATGTCGACGGTCGCGACATCGAGTGGACGCCGCCTGGCCGTATCCGGGTTTTTGACGACGTGTTGGGCGTGATGTCGCTTGCGGAAAGCGGGTTGGGCATCTGCCAGACTTACGATTTCATCGTGCGCGATCGCATCGAGCAGGGACGCCTGGTCGAAGTGCTGCAACACGCGCGAGGGCGTACGCGCCCATTCTCTGTCATCTTCGCTCCGCATCGCCGGCTCTCGGCCGCTACGCGGGCGCTTATCGACTACCTCACCCGAACTGCATCAAGCGTTTGGAGGGCAGGCCGATGATGGCGAGCGGACTGGGGTGCAGGAGGCTCTGTTCTACGAGTTCAGCCTGGAGCGTCATGTCCCTGCCGGCCACCTCGTGCGGGCCATCGACAGGTTTATCGACCTTTCCGGCACCCGGGCGCACCTCAAGCCTTTCTACAGCGAGACCGGTCGGCCCTCGATCGACCCGGATCTGATGATCCGGGTGCTGCTCGTCGGCTATTGCTTCGGCATCCGCTCGGAACGGAGGCTGTGCGAGGAGGTCCACCTGAACCTTGCCTATCGCTGGTTCTGTCGCCTCGGGCTCGATGGCCGCGTGCCGGACCACTCGACCTTCTCCAAGAACCGTCATGGCCGTTTCCGCGACAGCGATTTGCTCCGGCATCTGTTCGAGACCGTGCTGCAGCGTTGCATCGCGGAGGACTGGTCGGCGGAGAAGGGTTTGCTGTAGATGCCAGCCTGATCAAGGCCGAGGCCAGCCGTCAAGCGGGGCTATCGCCCGCGGCAGCCGGACGCGTGGTCGAGGAATATCTCGCCGTGCTCGACGATGCAGCTTTCATCGCCGCCCGAGGCGCTTGGGATCGCCAACGTGAAGAGACACAATTCCGGTCCCAACTGCGGCTCGCCGACACCAGAGTGATCCGGCTCGACCACGAGGAAGTCGGCTTCATCACTGTCGCCCCAATCAGCCCCACGTGCACCCAAGTTCACACGTTGTGCGTGAAGACAGATAGCCAGGGTACCGGCATTGGAACAAGCGTGCTGCGGGAACTCATGTCAGCCGTCAGCGACGGCGGGGCTCTTGAGCTGTCCGTCCTCAAGACGAATGGCTGCGCTCATGCCCTTTACGAACGGCTCGGGTTCGAGGTCACTAGGACGAGCACACATCACATACGCATGCGCTGGGTCCCCGGCGCAGCTCGGAGAACGACCACTAACCTGTTCGCAGGTGCCCTGGGAATGCCGTGTGCCGGCTTCGGATAATTCTCATGCCGGACTGCCCACCGAGGCAGACCCCAACGATCCGCGCATAGGTCAGAACCGATAGTTGAGCTTCATCGTGCCGGCATTGTCACGGTAATCGTCGCCGAAGGTACCGGCATATTCGAGCTTCAGATCCCATGCGCCGGCCCCAAGGATCTGCGTACCGAGCTTCACCTGGAACAGCTGGTCCGGCAGTTCGGTCTTGGCATCGAAGCTGCCGGCGGCCGCGGGCGCGTCGAGGAAGCGGGACGACGTGGTCCAGCTACTATCATCGAAGAAGACACCGCTCACCGACGCATAGGCCAGCAGGCTGGAGCCGTTGCCGAACGCGATCGGCAGATCCGCCTCCAGGGTGGGAGCGGCCGCGAAGCGCCAATCGTCGGCGCTGCTCACGCGCGCGGCGAAAGGACTGTCGCTGTTTTCCGTGTAGCCGCCCGTGTAGCCGTAGAAGGCATGCAGGTCGAGATAGGGCTTCAGAATCCAGCCTCCCATGGGCTGGAAATAAGCGATGCGCGCATGCAGGCCGCCATAGACCGATTCGACCGTGTTGCGGCTGAAGCTGGCCTCGGCGCCGCTGAGAGCGAAGCGATTGGTGTTGTCGTAGGAGGTGTAGCCGGCATCCGCCGACACGGAGACAAGCCAATTGTCGACCTGCCGCTTGAGGATCACGCCGGCCGCGAAGCTGGTGCCGTTCGCGTCGGTCACGCCGTTGTCGGCGTCGATACCGCTCCAGCCGATGCCGGCGGAGCCGCCAAGGAACCATCCCTCCGCGATCTCCTTCTGGATTCCGGTCTGCAAAAGGGTGGAATCCTGGCTGAAGTCGGCGCCGGACGTGACGTTCATGCTGTTCGCCGTCACGCGGGCCCAGGCACAGTCCCGCTCCACCAGCAGCCTGGCCGCGTCGAGGATCGGACAACTGTTCATGTGTTCCGCGAAGGACATGCTCGCCTGCGCCTGCATCGCCCCCGCCATGGTCGCGGCATTCTCGGCAAAGCCGGACAGGCCGACGGCATAGCTGCCGGCATCGGCGGCGGCATTCTGCAGCTGGACATAGCCGTCGCTGAGGCTGCCGGCCTCGTCGAGCTCCCACGAACGCTGGAGATAGGCGGCGACACTGCGCTGCGCGCCCGACAGGCTGGCGCTGTCGTCGAGGAAATGCGCCGAGACGCTCACCTGGAGGCTGGTGCCGTCGACGCGGCTGCCGGTGTAGGTGAACAGGTGGCTGTTGCCTGCCGTGACGATCGAGAGCGAGGAGGAGAGTGCCAGCGCGCCGTCGGAGGTGATGAGCGTCACCGGCGTGCGGCTCAGCGAGAGCGGGTTGATCTCGAGCCTGCCGTCGAGGCTCGCCGCTCCGGTGATGTGCAGCAGATCGCCATTGCCCCCCCCCCCACATGGTCAGCATCGAGTACCGTCGTGCCGGCGGTGCTCTGGGTGAAGGCGCCATCGATCTCGATCGTGCTGGCCTTGCCCGCGCCGCCGACGATCAGCGTGCCCGCATTGTCGAACCGTCCGCCGGTGCCGAGCGCCATGGAACGCACGGCATTCACGGTGCCCGTGCTGTAGAGATAGAGGTTGCCTCCATTGACGGCTTGTGGGCTGCCGTCGAGCGTCCCGTAGTTCGCGATATAGACGAAGCTGCTGTCGATGATGATCGCATTGCCACTGGCGGCGGAGATGGTGCCGTAATTGGTCACGGTATTGGCGAATGCCTGCTCCTGGCTGGTCGAGCCACCACGCAGAGAGATACCGGCCGTGGTCGCGCCGCTGCCGCCCGTCACCGTACCGCCGGAGCCGTCGGACGGGCCGACCGCGATCAGGATCGCGGGCTGGCTGGTACCGGCGGCGCCGGCGCTCTCGGCGAAGATGCCGTTCGAGCCCTCGCCCGAGGCCGAGACGCTGGCGGTGGAGGCGACCTGCACGGTGACCGCACTGCCGGTGCCGCTGCCGCCGGCCGAGCCGCTCACCACGCCGGCGTCGGTGGTGATCCAGCCGCCGCCGCCGATCGACTGGGCGAGGATGCCGTATGCGCCGTCGCCGAGCGTGAGCAGCGACCCCGTGTTGGTGACCGTCACCAGCCCGCCCCCGCCGCCGCCGCCGCCGCTGCCACCGAGACCGAGGGTGGTGCTCAGCGTGTACTCGCCAGCCGAGGACTGGGCCGAGCCGTCGCCATTGCCGCTGACGCCACCGCCGCCGCCGATGCTCTGCGCGAGGATGGCATAGGAGGATTCGCCGGACGTCACGACCGGGCCGGAACTGGTGATGGTCACATGCTCGCCGGCGCCGCCCGAGCCCTCCGAGCCGCCGATCGAGACCGCGCTCGTGATGTCGATGTCGGCGCCGGCGGCATAGGCGGTGGCGGACGTGTCGCCACCGGTGCCGCCGCCGCCGCCGATGCTCTGGCCGGCCACGCCCGAGGCGTTGGAGCCCGAGGTGACGACAAGGCCGGTATTGCTCACGGTCACATGACCGCCCGTGCCGCCGGAACCGCCGCTTCCTCCCATGGAGATGCTGACGCTGGCCGCGGGCACGTCGTCCGCCGAGGCCGCGTAGGCGGAGGCCAGCGACGCTCCCCCGACGCCACCGCCGCCGCCGATGCTCTGCGCGAGGATGCCATAGGCTCCGGCCCGCGGTGAGGATGGTGCCGCTATTGGTGATGCCGACGCCATCGGTCTGATTGATCCCGCCACCGTCGCCGCCGGCCCCGCCGGCCCCGCCGTCGCCGCCGACGGCCACCGCGACCCCTATCACCGCCGAGCCGGAGGTGCTGTTGGCCGCGCCGCCACGCCCGCCGCCGCCGCCGATGCTCTGGATCAGCAGGCCGGTGGAATGCTGGCCGGAGGTCTGGATCACGCCGCTATTGGCGAGATCGACGCTGTTGCCGTCGCCGCCATTGGCCCCTTAGCCCCCGACCTGGGTATCGACGAGGAAGCCGCCGCCGCTCGCATTGCCGCCGGCGCCACCGCCACCGCCGACGCTCTGGGCGAGGATGCCTTCGGAGAGCGCGCCAGCGGTGGTGATCGACTGGCTGCTGACGACGGAAACGGTGCCGCCGTCGCCGCCGGCACCGCCATTGCCGCCCCCTCCCGCCCAGTCATGATCCGGCCCGCCGCTGCCCCCGGACGCATCGACCGTGACCGCGCCGCCGGTGCCGCCGGATTGGGAGCTGCCCCCTGGCCGCCCCAGCCGCCGCTACCGTCCGCTCCGGCGGCTCCGCCATTGGCCTGCAGCAGCACGCCGGGGGAGAAATCGCAGGCCGTGGAGCCGGGCGGGCAGGAGATCGCCATCACGGTGTCCGTGCTGGTGTAGGTGAGGTCGCCGGCAATGCCGCCTATGCCGCCGCCCGAAGGCCCTTCCCCTCCCGTCCCCGCGTCGCCGGCGATGGAGGACGCCCACACCGCCGTGCCGACGCTGCTGATCGTACCGCCCTGCAGGGTGACGCTGACAGTCTCGCCGTTGCCGCCATTGCCGCCGGTGGCACCAGCAAGGCCGGTTTCGGCGTTGCCGCCGCCTCCGCCGTTGCCGCCACTGCTGGTGATGACCAGACCGAGGTTGGCCGACGTCAGCGACATCGTACTGTTGGTGGTCACGGAAACGGAGCCGCCGGCGCCGCCCGGCCCGCCCTCGGCGCCGGTGGCGGAACTGCTCTTGTGCTCGTCATAGCTCTGGCCGTTGCCGCCAGCGCCGGCCATCGACACCACCGTGAAGGCCGTGGCGCCGGGGCCGACGCCGTGATCGTGCCGCCCAACCCGGTGACGGTCACCGTCCCCCCATCGCCACCCTGGCCACCCTGCCCCCTGGTTCCCGAGATCATCGGCATAGGCACGGGTTCCCTCGCCGCCAGTGCCGCCGATCGAATAGATCTGGACGGTGCCGAGATTGATGTTGGCGTTGTCCGTGGCGGTCACGCCGGCCGCGAGCGAGAAGGTGATATCGCCGCCATTGCCGCCCGTACCGCCATTGCCGCCGTTCTCGTGGGAAAGGTCGGTATTGGCGCCGGCTCCGCCGCCTCCACCCATCGATAGCATCGATATGGCGGGCTGGGACGGTATGACCGGAGCCCCTTCGAAGACGCTGTAGGACGAGGGGGTCGTGAAGTCGTGCTGGAGATTCTGGGCCATCGTACCCGACTGGCCGGTTTCACCCGGATGATCGCCACCCGCAGCCGTCGGCTCGATGGTCTGTATGGAGCAGTTGCTGGTTCCGTCGGGATTCGAACTCGTCGTGCAGGCATTCCCGTCATCGGCCTGCGCCATGGTGCCGACGCCCGTCAATCCGCCCGCGACGCCGGCCAGCATCGTCGTGGTCAGCAGCATCGAGAGCCTGCGGCTCGAACGCAGCGGCATTCCGGTCATCATTCAGCCCCCTGAGCAGACATCTAATTTCCCCGCCGGCCACCGGAAGCGCGGATCACGCGGGCCATGGAGAAACTCGCGGCGATCCGGCTCGCCGGCACCGAACACAGCATGGACGCGGATCGGATCGCCCAACCGCGATCCGATCCATTGCTTCCGGCGCCTTGCCTCGGCTGGCACCGGTCACGAGCAGAAGAGAAGACGATTTCCCAGCCTTCCGCCGGGCGGCCATCCACCGGTCCTTACGTGCACGACACGGGCCCTCCGGGACGGCCGCCTACCGTTCCTCCTCCTCGAAAAGCCACAGCGACCTCGTCGCCAGCGGCGACTGGGGATCGACCGTCATGCCGAGGAACGCCGGCATACGGTTCTTCTGTTCCTCGGTGAGCGCCGCGACGAGCGGGCGGGCCGCCGTGACGAAGCTCCTCAGATCCTGGCCGCGCGTGACTTCAGCCTCCCCGATCCGGTCGAGCGCATCGAGGAAATCCGCAGGCGGCCTGGCGTCCGCGCGCTGCTTTCCGCGCGCCATCGAATCCGCCGCCGCCTTGCGGATCGACGCCTCCAGCGGCGGCCACAGCTTTTCCTGCACGGGCGTCAGCTCCAGCACGGTCTTGAGCGCCACGAGGCGTGCGTTGAGGACCGCCTTCGCGTCGGCATCGGTGTAGATTTCGATGATCTGGCCCTGCTGGGGCGCGGCCGGCGCATTCTGGGCATGGGCGGCCGCCCCAGCGAGAAGCAGCCAGCCGGCGATTGCCGCGCCGATGGCGGACGTGACGTGGTTCATATCCATTCTCCGCAATGAGATCGGGCTGCCTACTGCCATGTGCCGTCCGGCAGGCGGCCGTGAAAGGGCGTGTCGCGGCAGTGACCCCAGGGCCCTCGCCAGTAGCCGGGAGGGCAGCCATTCCCGGCTCCGCCACCTCCGTAGGGCCCGTAATAGCCGCCCGGATAGGGTCCGAAGCCGAATCTGTGGCAGGCGCCGCCCGGCCCGCGATACCAACCCGGCCCGCAGCCATCGGCGACGGGAACGATCTGCGCCGGCGGCGCGGCGGACGAGGAGGCCGGCAGCGGCAAGGCCGTCGCCGCCAATGCGGAGGCAGCCAGAAATCCGAGTACCGCTACGCATTTCAACAGAGGAACCATCATTCGAGAATCCTTCGCTTCATCAAGGAGATCGGCTTTCAACAGGCTTCGTCATCCGGACCAGCCGCCGCGGCCGAGGCGCTTCCTCCAGGCGGCACGGCGCCGTTCGACTGCGGGCTGCCGAACCAGCCTCCCTCGTGCGATCCGCCGGATCATGTCGCCAAGTTTCACCATTCCCGCGACGCTAGCGGGATCGCGATGTCGCGTCTGTCGGGCGCCGACCTACAGCCTGTGCCGGGCCGGCGTGGTAGGCTTCATCCCGATCCGGAAATGGCCATGAGCGGAGGAGGTCGGGTGTCTGTGCCGGTGGGACGCGTTCTCATCATCGACGACCATCCGGTGGTGCTCTACGGGCTGCGCTTCCTGTTCGAGCGCGACGAGCGCTTCGTCATCTGCGGCGAGGCCGCCAACAGCGCCGGCGCGCGGGAGCAGGTGGCGGCGCTGCGGCCGGACTATGTGATCCTCGACCTCGTGCTCGGCGGTCGCGACGGCATCGAATTGCTGCGCGACCTCCTCTCGCTGGCGCCGGCGACCCGCATCCTCGTCTATTCGAGCCAGAACGAATGGAGCTTCGCGCGGCGCGTCATCCGTGCCGGAGCGCGCGGCTACGTCGCCAAGTCCGAGGGGCTCCCCGTCGTCGCCCAGGCGCTCGGCATCGTCGCCTCCGGTGGCATCTTCATCGGCGAGGCGGTGCGTCAGCGCATGACGGAAACCTTCGATCCCGAGGGCGAGGCTGGCTTCGCAGGACGGCTCGACCAGCTCTCCGACCGGGAATTGCAAGTGTTGCGGATGATCGGCGACGGCGCAACGAGCCGCGCCATCGCCGGTGCGCTCAGCCTCTCCATCAAGACGGTCGGTACCTATTGCGACCGGATCAAGGTCAAGCTGCAGCTCGAAAGCCTGAAGGATCTCGAGGCGCTCGCGCGCGACCATGTGCAGGGGCGCCTTACCCCGTGAGCGGCTCCCATCGCCTGCGCGACCTCCTCGACCCGCGTGGCGGCGACGAGGTGATGCGTCCGGACCGGCGGCTGCGGCTCAATCTGCGCCGCGTCGAGCTCGCCTCCCTCGCGCTGATCTTCGATGCCGCGGTCGAGGGCGCATTCAGCTATTTCCGCCCAAGCCTTGGCATGATGGCCCTGAGCGGGCTGGCCATCCTCATTGCGTTTCTCTTTCTGAGAGCCGCACGGCGTAGCCAGCGGGAAGAACGGGTACGCTTCGTCTGGCTGCCGGAGATATTCGTGGTGGTTGCCCTGCTGCTCTCGCAGGCCGCGGGCTATTTCATCTCGCTCGGCGGACGCATCCCCAGCGGCTATGCAATGGTCTATCTCGCCGGGGCTGTCTTCTTTCTGATCCCGCCACGGCGCTTCGCGTTGATCGGCCTCGGTACCTTCTTGATCTTCGTGCTGTGGGTCTCGCTGCTCGACGCCAGCCCGTTCGACAAGACGGTGGCGATCTTCAACACCGGGCTTGCCGTCGTCGCCGGCATATTCGGGCGGCGCGGCCTGCATCGCATGCAGGAGACCGAACAGAACCAGCAGATACAGATCGCGGCGCAGAACGAAGCCCTGATCATCGCCAACGAACGGCTCGGCCGCGCCAATGCCGAGCTCGCCAGCCTCATGGCCATTGCGGCGCATGACCTGCGCAGTCCCCTGTTCGGGCTGCGCAGCCTGCTCGACCTGGCCGCATTCCGGCTGGATTCCTCTTCGCACGCCCTGCACGATCTGTTGCGTGAGGCCAGCGAAAGCATCACCGCGATGCTGGCGCTGGTCGGTCGGCTGCTCGAGGCGCACGAGACGGAAGGACGCCCCGCCCGCCTGCGCGATGGGGTGGATCTCGGCAAGGCGCTGGAGCGGGCACGTCAGCGCAGCGCCGCCAGGGCGGCGGGCAACGGGATCCGGCTGGCGATCGAAGCGCCGCCTCACCCTGTGCAAGCCACGGCGGACGTGGAAGCACTCGACCAGATCTTCGACAATCTCGTCTCCAACGCTATCCGCTTCTCTCCGTCCGGCTCGACCATCCGTCTGCTTGTGGGGAACGAGGGGGATCCTTTCGTCGAAGTGATCGACGAAGGCGTCGGCATTCCGGCAGAAGAGCGCGAACAGCTGTTCGGCAAGTTTCGGCGGGGGGCGACCCAACCGGTCCATGGACCTCGCGGATCGGGCCTCGGTCTCTATATCGTGCGCACGCTCTCGCAGGCGATGGGGGCGGAGGTGAATTATCGACCCACGGCGACCGGCGGGTCGGCCTTCAGGGTGCGTTTTCCGGCCGCGATCACGGCTTTCTCAAGCTGACCAATCGGGACTGACCTTTTGCGCCAGCGCCCCTCATGTCTGATCCTCGCCTAGATGCCCACGGATTACGCCAAGTGAGGTCAGCCCTCCATTTTGAGATTGCAGGCTTGGAACCTGCGAGATGCGCCATGAGCGGAAATTGGCGCCGAGCCCAACAGCGGACGTTCTCGGATGGGTGCAAAGCAATCGTCCGCGCCCCGATCCGCGTGGCTAGCCGCTTCGGCGGAAGAAGCCGCGGACGATAGAGCGCCGCGAAGCCCCCCGCTCAGGTCCCCAAGCGCTCTGTTGGCGATATCGCGGATCGGCCGCAGCAGATGATTTCGCCGAACCCGCTTCTCCGGGGTCACACGCGGCTCGCGGCGGCTAGGACCTCAGGGCGTCGTCACGAGTTTTGTATGGGGAACGCAAAGCTGATTGACGCGGAATCGACCGGACTAAGATTCGATTCGTATGTTGATAGGCAACGCCGTGCGATATTGTGCCCCAAATAGCGTGATGCCTGCCATGAGAAGCGACCATCCGGAGCGGACGGCCGCAAGACTCCCATGTCGTTGCGGCCTCTCGGCGGCCCAGCCACTCCGTCGCGGCGAGCGAGCCGTCGAGGCTCTGGCACCATTAGCCGAGACGTGGGCTTCCGTCTCTCACCGACCTGTGCTCTATCACCTGCCAAGACTGCGCACGAAATAACAATCTTGAGAGTTTCTTTCCGTTGGGGTTGGTTATGAATGAAATTGCACAAGATGGAGAAGAAACAAAGAGGAAGAGAAATGCGATTGCCATTCGTCGAAAGATATTAACGGCCTCCCGAGAGCTTTTTGCTGAGTCGGGTTATCAAGGGGCAACGATTAGCCGTATTCGTGACAAGGCGGACATTTCTATTGCAACGTTCTACAAATATTTTGACTCGAAGCAGTCGGTCCTGCTGGCTCTGCTTGAGGACGAGCGTGAAATTTATGCAGACTCAATCAAGAGTGCGCTCGATGCGGCGGTAGATGAGCCGGTCGCCTATATGACTTCCGTCGTTGAAGCCCTGCTGGACCCGCCCGCCGACCCCAGACTGAAGATGCTGTGGCGCGAAACGATCGCGGCAACCATTGTCCTTGCCGCCGACCCCGTGGCAGGCCCACAGATCAGGTCCGATCACGCGTTTTATCTTCGCCAGTTGGAATGCGCTTTCGACCACCTCGAAGACCGCGGCCTGCTGAAAGCAGGCACGCCGATCAAGACGCTTCTGACGGTCGTGGAATGCATTGTCGCGTATGGCTTCCAGAATTATGTATGCGACAGATATCCAAGCCGAGGAAAATTTCTCAAGCACATCAAGCAACAGCTCGCTGATACTCTGGAGCCCTGGCTCTCCTCGGTGGAGTCTTCACGCCATGATGACAGAAGCCGTCCCGGGAAGCTTCGAATCAGTTGACCGAGCAATCCGTACGCACCGCTCGACAATACTCCGCGGGAGTAGCTCTATTTGGAATACCATCTCCAGCGGCTGTTATCGAAGCGTGTGATCTGCTTGATCTCGAGATAATTCTCCAGCCCCCACCGACCTAACTCTCGACCGATCCCTGACTGCTTGTAGCCTCCCCAAGGCGTTTCGGTGAAGGTCGGTTGCGAGCAGTTGATCCAGACGATGCCAGCTCGCAGGGCGGCAGCGACGCGAGCAAGCCGATCTTCGTCGTCCGACATCACCGCAGCCGCGAGCCCGAAGCGGGTGTCGTTGGCAAGCTGGATCGCCTCCGCTTCGCTTGCAAAGCGCCTCAGGCAGACCACCGGGCCGAAGATCTCTTCGCACCAGGCACTGCTTTCCAGCGGCACGTCGACCAGTACGGTGGGTGCAACGAAATAGCCCGTGTCATGGCCGGCCGCGGGGCCGCCGCCACAGGCGATTCTGGCACCGTCACGACAGGCCTGCCGGATCGAGGAAATGACCTTGTCCAACTGGAGCCTGGAAACGAGCGGGCCGAGCAGCGTGCCCGGCTTCAACCCATCGCCGATCGTGATCCTGGCGGTTTCCTCGACAAGGCGGGCGAGCACCCGGTGATAGATCGCCTCGTGGATGAGTACCCGCGACGTCGCCGAGCAGACCTGCCCTTGGTTCCAGAAGATGCCGAACATGATCCACTCGACAGCCTTGTCGACGTCGGCGTCCTCGAAAACGAGGAAAGGCGACTTGCCCCCGAGCTCAAGGCTGACGCGCTTGATGTCCCGGGCGGCTGCAGCCATGATTTTGGAACCGGTCGGCACCGAACCGGTGAAGGCGATCTTGTCGACATCCGGATGGTCGACGAGAGGCTGGCCTGCGGCGCCGCCAAGCCCGGTCACGATGTTCAGCACGCCGGGAGGCAATCCCACGTCCTCGGCGATGGTGCCGAGTTCAAGCGCCGTGAGCGGTGTCAGTTCGGAAGGCTTCAGCACCATGGTGCAGCCGGCAGCAAGGGCGGGCGCCACCTTCCAGGCCGCCATCAGCAAAGGGTAGTTCCAGGGTATGATCGCGGCGGCGACACCGACCGGCTCGAGAATCGCCTTGGCTGTGAAACGGGGATCGCCGAGCGGGATGGCCTCGGCCGATCGGCCGTCCAGCTCGTCGGCAAGGCCGGCGTAGAACTCGAAGCAGCCGGCGGCGTCTGCGACGTCCCATTCCGCCTCGGGCAGCGGCTTGCCGTTATCGATCACTTCCAGGTGGGCCAACTCGGCCGCGCGGACGCGGATCGTATCAGCGATCGCCCGTAGAAACCGCCCGCGTTCCCTGCCGCTCAGCCGGCGCCACGGCCCGTGCTCGAAGGCCTGCCGGGCTGCCTTGACCGCCCTGTGGACATCGGCGGCCGTGGCGGCAGGGGCATGATGGATGACGTCCTCGGTGGCCGGATTGAGCACCTCGAAGGTCCTGCCCTCCATCGGCCGAACCCACTGGCCATCTATGTAAAGTGCGTCGCGCATCGTCGGTTCTGCTCTTGCAGCAATGGTTACAGCATGTCTTCGGGAGAGGCTTGGACCGATCCCTCAGACGTCATCTCCGGGCGAGAACGCTACCGGTATGTCGGTCATGACCCGGAATTTGCGACGCTCCAGTTCGGCCAGGAAGGAGGAGGTCTCGAAGAACTCCTCCGGGCCCCAGACGCCCGGCTTATGCGGGGTCTCGGCCATGAGCTGCACGCCGATCGACAGGCCCATCGACGTGGCGGCGTCGACATAGTCCTCATACAAGGCGTCCGGCGTGCCGATGACCGCGCAATTGATCGTGCTCGGCTTGCCGTCCTTCTCCCCGTGGCCGATGGCGAGGTGAATTTCCTGCGAGGTCGTTTGCGGAATTTCATCGTCGTGCCGCTGGATGTTCCTTTGCATCAAGGCATCGAGGAATTGCCGGGGATCGACGCTGACCCCACCGACCTCGATCGGGTCGTTAATGCGGCCGAACCCCGCCTTCACCAGGCCGACCCACGCCTCATGATCCTTCTGGGGCAGATGCAGCTTCCAGGTGAATTCACGAATGCCCTTGTCCCGGATGCCTTCGGCCAACGGGACGGTCAGAGGTTCCGAATGCTGGGTGAAGATAAATGTCGTACGACCGAACGGTTCGGGCAGCTCCAACGTCTCCTCGCCCTCCTGGGGGGCGACTTCCCTGTGGGCGCCGTCGAGGAACTGCATCGACGGGTTGGCATACTCGCCGAGCACCGTCGATAGGGCGTAGGGCGGCACCAGAACCGGGCTGTCCGGCCCAAGGCGCTTGGCGGCCCAGTAGAGATTGATCCGATCGATGCGATCGAGACGTTCCGCCACCGCCTTGCAGATGACATTCGAGACGCCGGGATCGGCGCCGAGCCCCAGTATGGCGGTCAGGCCCGCTCGCTGCCATTCTTCGTGGAAAGCTTTCTGCTTGACGGTGAAAACCCCCATGCCGCCGAAATCGACATAGGTCTTCCGCATCTCGAAACAGGTTTCGAAGATGGCCATGTGGTGGCCGGCAAAGACCGGCACAGCGTTGACGCAGACGTCGACGCGCTGCAGCAGGGCCCGCAATTCCCTGCCATCGCTGACGTCGAGCTTTACGGGCTCGAGGCGGGGATCGCCGAGCTGCTCGGTGAGGTCGCGCGCCCTCTCAAACGATGTATCCGCGACGATGATCTCCTGGATATGCCGCGAATAACCCGCAACCATGTCGCGCACGGAACCGCTGGCCATAGCGCCGGCACCGCCTACCATCAGAACCTTCATCGGTACTTCCTTGCTCAGCCCGAGCCACGCTCGATGCGCGCCCGGTGCAATGACATTTCTGGGGTCTCAGGCAGACAGGGCCGACATTCGGCCGGTCATGCCGACTTTTCCGGAGCAACACGCCCGGGAACCAGGGCGCCGCCGTCTTCAAGACGCCGGTGCAACGGTTGGAGAGCCGCTTCCGCCCGGTCTGAGTCATCCGGCATGTAGGCAAGCGGGTCGTTCAGCGACATCGGCAGTCCGGCAAGACCCTCGGCGACTGCGTGGACGCAGAACGCTGCGTGGGCGGGGTTGTAGCCGCCCTCCTGGACGGCAAGGATGCGTCCGTGGCAGACCTCTTGCGCGAGGCTCAGCGCGCTCGCCGCCAGGCGATGGAAGCCGGCCGCCGTGACGAGCATTCGTCCGCCGGGATCGAACTGTCCGGCGTCCACGCCCGAGGCAATGACAATCAGATCCGGTGCGAACTGCCGTATCGCAGGTACGACGATGTCGTCGAAGGCACGCCGATAGGTCTCGTCGCCCGAGCCCATCGGCAGCGGCAGGTTCAGGTTGAAGCCGTGCCCCGCGCCGGTTCCCCGCTCTTCGATTGCACCCGTCTCGGGATGGCTGGGTCCCCAGGCGCCATGGTCCATGTGCAGCGACACGGTGAGCACATCGTTGCGATCGTAGAAGCCGGCTTGCGTGCCGTTTCCGTGGTGGGCGTCCCAGTCTATGACCGCAACGCGGCGCATGCCGGCCGCGTGGGCGTTCTCGGCGACGACGGCGACGTGATTGATGAGGCAGTAGCCGTCTGCGGTTTCCCGGCCGGCATGGTGCCCCGGGGGGCGCACCAGGGCAAAGCCCGGTCGGCTGGAGCCGCCGAGGATGGCATCCAGCGCCGCGAGCGCAGCCCCCGCGGCTCCCAGGGCCGCATCATAGGAGGTCGGGGTCAGCGGCGTGGTGGCGGTCAGGCGCTCCAACCGCATCGCCGCGTCGCGCAGGCGATCCAGGTAGCGCACCGGGTGGAACAGAGCGACCCGCTCCTGCGCCGCGGCAGAGGCATCGTGCCACGCCAGGTATGGCGCGACGGGACCCCTCTCTAGCAGCGCGCGCATGTTTCTCAGGCGCAGGATGCTTTCCGGATGAGGGGTTTGCTCCGCGAGAAGAGGGCTCGCGGGAGCTTCGAAAACACCCGAACCGGTGTCGTGCAGGAGCGCTGCCTCGCTCCAGAAAACGTCGAGGCGCGGCTCGTGGCACGCAGCTGCGCCGTCCTGTCCGGCCGCGGGTTTCATTCGATCACCGTCAGCCCAGTCGGCAGGCTCGACAGCCGTTCGGCGCCGCCCTCGGTGCAGAGCACCGTGTCGCCGAGCTTCAGCCCCCATCCTTCCGTGTCGAACACAAGATTGGGTTCCATGGTGAAGCTCATGTTCGGTGCGAAAAGATGCGGGTCGCCGGCGTCCAGGATCATCGCCTCGAGCCAGGTCGGCGGATAGGCGATGCCGAGGCTGTAGCCGATGCGGTGTGCCCGGCGCTGAACGAGGTCGTAAGGTGCCAATGCCGCGTTGCAGGCGGCATCCGGCGCGCCCACTGGTGCTCCGGGCCGCACGGCCTCCACCGCGGCCGTGAAGGCTTGCGACAACGCATCCGCGGTCGCGAGCACCCGCGATGGCGGCTCGCCCAGCACAGCGGTGCGCATGGTGACCGCGTGGTAGCGATTGTAGCAGCCGGCAACCTCCAGCATCACGAGATCGCCTTGGGCAAGCGGCACGCGATTGGCCATGGCGTGGACCATGCTGGTCCGCCGTCCGTAGACCACCAGCGGCGGAATCGCCGGATACTCGCTTCCCATCCGGCCGAGCTCCAGCTGGATGAGGCCGGTGAGCTCCGTTTCCGTCAGCCCCGGCCGCAGAGCGCCCAGCGCGACCCGCATGGCCCGGTCCGCCATCTGGGCGGCCTTCCGCTGGCAATCCACCTCCTCGGGAGTCTTGATCAGCCGCTCCTCCGCCACCAGCGTCGACGCATCGATAAAGCGGCCATTCGGGAGAGCTTCCCGCAAGGCCAAATACTGTGCCGGACTCATCCAGGTGGACTGTGTCTCCAGCCCTATCCGCGCACCGGACAGGCCCGCGCCGTTCAGCACATCCGCGACGGCTGCGGCGGGCTCCTCCTTTGAAATGTCGTAGTACCGAGTGGTCGGGGCAGCCGACAGTTCCTCGACCGCGGTCATCTCGATGTGACGGATGACGAAGACCGGCTCCGGCAGGCGCGGCGACAGGATCAAGGCGTGGAACCAGAGATAGCCGATCGCGTCATAGCCGCAGAGATAATTGACGTTGTCCGGCGCCGTGGTGACGAGCGCGTCGAGCCCCGCCTCTTCCATGCGCGCCAGCACGGCTTCGACACGACGGCGATAGGTGGAGCGCGGGAAGGCGGTCTGCATCACGATTCTCCATGAGGACGGGCTCGCACCCGCAGCGCACGCACACGGGCACAGAGGACGAGGATGGTGGTGAAGGCGATCATCAGCACGCTGAGCGCCGCGATCGCCGGGTCGACGTTGAAGCGGAGCCCTTCCCAGACACGCTTGGGCAGCGTGGCGATGTCCGCTCCGGAAATGAGCAGCGTCACCACGGTTTCCTCCCAGGAGACGGCGAATGCCGTCCCGAAGGCGACGGCGATCGGCAGGCGCAGATTGGGCGCCGCGACAGTCAGGCCGATCCGCCAGACGCCGGCCCCGAGGCTCTGTGCCGCGCGGGCGAGCGCCGGATCAAGCCGCGCCGTCCCGACGCCTACGGCAATGACCGCGTAAGGCGCCGCCAGCACCGTGTGCGCGAGAATGAGGCCGGCGTAGCTGGCCACCAGTCCAAGCCGTGCCTCCGCGACGTAGAGCACGACTCCCGAGACGATCTGGGGGGCCACCAAGGGCAGTGCGGTCAATCCCAGCAGCACGGCTTTGAACGGCGTGCGCCTGAGCCAGAGCCCGATCATGAGCGCCGCGGCAAGCGCCGTGGCCAGCGATGCCGACGCGAACGCCACGATCAAGCTCGTGCCGATCGCATCGAGCCATGGGCCGCCGCCTAGGACGTCCCGGTAGTGGCGCAGCGACCAGCTGCCCTGCGGGAAGGAAAGGTATCGCTCCGGAGTGAAGGAGACCGGGAAAACCACGAGGATAGGCGCGACCAAGAAGGCGAGCACGACCATTGCGGCGGCCACGGTGGGCCAGCGAGGCGACAGGCCGGAGCGCATCAGCGTCTCCCCGCCAGCCGCTGTCCGAACGCCAGCCCGCCGAATAGGAGGCCCACCGCCAGCATCAGCAGGATGGTGGCGGCCGTCCCCTTCGACCAGTCCGCGAGCTGGAAGATCTGGATATAGATGAACTCGGCGATCAACATCACGCGCCCGCCACCGAGGATTGCCGGCGTCACGAAGAAACCCAGCGAGAAGACGAAGACGATGACGGCCGCGGCGGTGATTCCGGGAAATGCCAGAGGCATGAGGACGCTCCAGAATCTCCGGCCCTGACCCGCGCCCAGACTCTGCGCCGCCTGCATTAGACGCGGATCGACCGCCCGCATGGCCGCAAGAATTGGAAACACCGCATAGGGGATCATGTAGTGGACCATGCCGATCACCACTGCGAACTCGTTACGGACGAGCACGAGCGGCGCTTCGGCGAGACCGAGAGCAACGATGAGGTCGTTCACCGGACCGTCCCGACCGAGCAGCACGAGCCAGGCGAAGGCGCGGACCAGCACCGAGATCCAGAACGGCACGAGCACCGTGATCTCGACGACGAGCCGGGTCCGAGGCGTCGCGAAGGCCCAGATATAGGCCAGGAGTGCGCCCACGGCGACGCTGATCAGTGTCGTCAGCGCCGCCACGCGGATGGTGCGGCCGAGCACCAGCCCAAAGACCGGGTCGCCGAAGAGGTCCCGATACGCATCGAACGAGAGCCCTCCTGGACCCCGCAGACTCCATGCCGCGAGGCCGAGAAACGGCACCAGGTAGGCGAACGTTGCGAGAGCCGGAAGCGGCAGCAGAAGCCCCGACACGGCCAGATGACCCCGGTGCACCATTGGCTTCTTCACCCGAACAGCGCCAGCCAGCGTTTGAGCGCCCCGTCGTAATTATCGGCGTACCAGGCGTTGTTCTTGACGACCTGGCGGGTCAGGTTGGCCGGGTCGGAAGGGTTCTGGCCGCGCAGCGCCGCGGGTATCAGAGCATTCGCCGCCGGATTCGTTGGACCGTAATTATAGAGCTCCATGATCCGCGCCTGCACGGCCGGATCCTGCGTCACCACGAGCGCGCGCCGCGCCGCGTCGAGGCCCGCGGGGTTGCCGCGTGGCACAGCCCAGGTTCCGTAGTCGAGAATGCCTTGGTCGAACGTCCAGTCTATGGCGCCGCCTGTATCGGCCTTGAGAAGGATCGCGCGGGAGTGCCACACATGCCCGATCGTCACCTCGCCATCGCGCAGGAGCTGCTGGCTCTCCGCTCCCGAGCCCCAATTGGCCAGGATGTGCGGCTTCAGCTCCTCGAACTTGCGCAGCGCCCGATCGACGTCGAGGGGATAGAGCTGGTCGGGCGGCACTCCGTCGGCCAGCAGCGCGCATTCGAGGTTGGCGCTCATCCACTTGTAGAAGGAACGCTTGCCCGGATATTTCTTCACGTTCCAGACATCGGCCCAGCTGCGCGGCGGATCATTGCCGAAGCGCTTGGCGTCATAAGCGATGACGTAGCTGAAGGTAGAATACGGCACCGCGTGAGCGTCGGTCATTCCGGACGTCGCGGCCGCCGGGGGGACGACGTCGCCAATCTTCTCCAGGAGGCCCTGGCGCCCCAGCCTGATGGCGGAATAGGCCTCCACATCGGCCAGATCCCATAGCGGCGCGCCGCTCTCCACTTGCGTCTTGATGGTTCCTTCGAGCGGCCCGCTGCCGTCGATCCGCAGCGACAGCCCGGTGGCCGCCTTCATGGGCTCCGCATAGGCGGCCTCATAGGCCTTGATCGCGTCGCCGCCCCAATTGGCCATGACCAGGTCGCTCGGCTTTGCCCCAGCCGGTCGACCAAGCCCGGCGGCAAGCCCCAAAGCGCCAAATCCGACGAGCGCGTCCCGCCGCGTCAGCCCTGTCTTCGTCCTCATGCCTCGATCCCCTCTCGCCTAGGCCTGGACATCGTCGGAGACGACCCAGGCTTCTTGATCCTGCCAGCCGATGTGCAGGCGCTCGCCCGGCAGGGGAGAGAGCGCCGCCTTTTCCGCCTCGGACAGCCTGGCGATCCAGCCACGCCCCGCATCGTCGCGCAGGGTGGCGCGCCAGCAGTCTCCCGCGAACACGAGGTCCTCGAGCGCGGCATGCCAACGGTCCTTGCCGGTCCGGCCGATCCGAAGATCTTCGGGCCGCAGCAACAGCAGACCGTCTGCGCCGTGCGACCCGAGCGCCGCCGCCGGCAGGAGGTTCGCCTCGCCGACGAACTCGGCGACGAAACGCGAAACCGGCCGGCGGTACAGCTGCTGCGGCGTGCCGGTCTGGATCAACCGCCCGGCGCGGAACACCGCAATGCGATCGGAGAGGGTCATGGCCTCCTCCTGATCGTGGGTGACGAGAATGAAGGTCCGGCCGGCATTACGATGGAGTGCCCGCAGCTCGGCCTGCAGCCGTCTGCGGAGATCACGGTCCAGCGCCGAAAGCGGCTCATCGAGCAGCAGGATCGGCGGCTCGAAGACGAGGGCCCGAGCCATCGCCACCCGCTGCTGCTGGCCGCCTGAAAGTTCCGCCGGGCGTCGCTCCGCCAGGGCACCCAGGCCCAGCCGCTCGAGCATCCGCGTGGCCTGCGCCCGGCGCTCGCGACGGGGCACGCCGCGAACCCAGAGCGGATAGGCCACATTGTCGAGCGCGCTCAGATGCGGGAACAGCGCATAACCTTGAAACACCACGCCGAAACCGCGCGCCTCCGCGGGCTTGGCGGTGATGTCACGGGCTTCATGAAGGATCGCGCCGCGCGAGGGCGACACAAAGCCGGCAATGACGTTCAGCGTCGTTGTCTTCCCCGATCCCGATGGCCCGAGAAACGAGAGGAACTCGCCGCGGTCCGCGTCCAGGCTCACGCCGGCAAGGGCCTGTGCAGCTCCGTAGTGCACTTCGACGTCCCGAAGCGACAGGATTGCAGGGCAGTTTGACGGCTCTGGCATACCGACCGACCAATCTGAGAAACGAGATTATCTGTGTGCAATTCTCCTTGAATAACAACCGAGAATGTCACCATATAAGATGAGAATTATTTCACTTGCCCGACTTAGGTACCGGCACGACCGCGGGTTGAATTCAGCTTGAAGGTTCGGCCTCACATTGGAGACTTTCACTCATCGCCCCGCCTCCAGTCGCGGGGCGTGGTCGACGATCGGACTACCCAGCGTTCGGAGTCCCGGGTCCTGGAAAAGCCGTCGATCATCGGCCCAAAACCGAAGGAGAAGAGACCCCAGATCGCTTCTGGACGTTATCTGCATGCGCAGCCCGACGCAGTCGTCACTAGAACAACTGCGTCGGCCATGTCGATTAGCCCGAGGACATAGCCCGCAGGCGCAGGGCGAATGAATGTCAGGACTTATTCGGCTCCCACCAGTCCGGCACCGGATTATCAATCAGTTGGATTTCGCGAGGACGACTGGATAGGGACGTGATGCCCTCATTGGTGAAGACGATAGAATCGATAAAGCCGGCACCTCCGACGAAGCTCTCGAAATTGGTGACCAGGCCGGCGATGATCTTCTTGTCTTCCGCAGGGCCAACGTTCCAGTTGAATTCGCCCACCCAATCAGGCGTGAACGCAATCCCAAGCTGATATCCGCCGAGCCAATCCCGGAGTTTCCATATATTTGCATCCTCATAGTGCTTCCGGAGCACCTTGCTTATATCTGACGCCCTCAAGCCATCACGCGATTCATCCTTGTGATCCTTGAAGGGTCGGTGTCCCTTGACGAGATTATTCAGAACGTCAAACGCCTCAGCTGCGATTTTACTCGCCGCCTTGAGTTCGTCAGGCACACTCTTCCCTAGATAAAACTGCCGGGCCGTATTGACGTGATAGCGGTGTTTGACCGCACACGGATCAAGGAGGAGCGGCCCTTCCCCAATCGGGCGGGTGCTCGACAGAGCATGGCAATAACTCCGCGTCCGCGACACCGTATTGTGCAGCGCGGCTGTTTCACCCCCCGCCTGAGCCATAGCCCACTCTATCTCCGCCCACACCTGGATTTCCGTCATCCCTCCATGAAGACGCATCGTTCTTTGACGATCTTCCGAACCAGGTTTTACGTTTGCGGGAGAGATATTCAGATTTCCACTTTGCAAGCGCAAAAACGCATCATCGAGAATTCGTCCGGCCTCCTTCATGATTTTTATTTCGGGCCCGGTCTTGATGGATTGTAACTCGCGCAGCATGCGCGAAGCATCGCTTACGGATTTGACGCTCTTGTCTTCGACAGTCAACGCCTTCGATAGATGAGCCGTCGTTGCTGCGTTCTGCCGAGGCGACCACGCCTCGATCCCGATTTTTGCTCTTTTTCCTTCGTCCGCCACTTCGGGCAGCCAGCCCTGCTTCTTGAGTTCACTCAGCAGGAACCCATGTACGCCGTTGAGTGATGCGTCGGCGTTGTCCGGATCTTCCGGATCGTCGAAGTGACAAAATCCCTTGGCGATCGATGTGAACTGTATAAGGTCTTTGTGGTCTGAGGAGTCGAAGACAATAAAACCGTCTGATATCGCTATGTCTACGGATTCTAGTATCGGTTCTATATCTTTAAACGCTTGAAGCTCTTTAAGATTCTCCAGTTTTTTTAAATTATCTTCACTTAATCGATCAATATTTTTGCCATTTCCGTCTATCTTGTTCCCATATATTGTGTAATGTTGACTCCTTAGATCTCCTGCATGGGGATTGCGTACGGAAATTCTGATTTCAGAATCATTCTCCACATGGACTGCCGTAAAATTACACGGCGGCCATTCCGTGGTTGAGCCGGCGCGGTACCATCGCGCCTGATAGCCATGCAGCCAACACTGCGACTCAGGCGAGGACAACAGCATCACGTCGATCTCGTTGCCCTTCATCGCCTCACGAAGCTTCTTCAGCCGCGCTTTGTATTCATCCTCCGTAAAGGCAATTTGACGAGGAACGAAGTCATCGTCTTTTTGCATCTGATTCTTGAGTATCTCAAGCTGAGCTTCAGTTATCGGATTGTTTTCGGGCATCGCGATACTCACCTTTCCATTTATCGGAGGTCACCGATCGATTTGATGGCTTTCGGCTGAAATTGACGCTTGACCAGCCCCCATAACCTGCGCTGCGCTCCCACTCGCTATGAACCGCAACTTTCGCGCAGCTGGTCGAAAAAGATCTGAGTGTATTGGAATTTTGGATGCAATGGATCATTTTGTGACTTAAGTAGAGAATAGTTCAACGTAGGAGCGTCCATCCGTGAAGCGTCCAACAAGTCTGCGAGCGCCCCGCGGAAGTGCCAGGAGGTTGCCGAATCTCGGCGCCCTGGCCGCGTTCGAAGCTGCCGCAAGACTTGGTGGGCTGGCCCGCGCCGCCGATGAACTGGCGGTGACGACCAGCGCCGTGTCCCATCAGGTCCGGGCGCTCGAAGAGCAACTAGGAATGACGCTCTTCGACCGGGCGAGCCGGCCGCTTCAGCTGACCGAGGCCGGACGCCTTCTTTTGCCGGCGTTGAAGCAGGCCTTCGACGGCATTGCCGACCGGCTGACCGTACTTGGCGCCGGCCCCATGCGGGGAGAGCTGCGCATCGCATGCGCACCGCTGCTGCTTTCCAAGCGGGTGCTGCCGCTCCTCGCGGAATATCTCGATCAGAATCGCGAACTGAGCTTGTCCATCGTCACCCAGATGCCGCCCCCGGAGGGGACCGACATCGTCATCTCCTTTGGAGAGGTCGACATTCCCGGCGAGCGCAAGCCGCTCATGACGGATGCGTCGCTGTGCTTCTTCGCGGTATGCAGCCCGCGACGTCTCAACCTCTCCCCGGCGATCCGGGTGCCGAACGACATGCTCAAGCACCCGTTGATCCACTACGACGACGGGTCGGACTGGCGCAGGCTGATTACAGCGGCCGGCCTCACGAGTGATGCGGAACCGGCGTTCCTGAGGGTTCCTCACCCGCTCATTGCGTTCGAGCTGGCGGCATTGGGCTGCGGGTTCGCCATCGCGGATGCGATGACGGCTGCCGATGAGCTCGCGAGCGGCCAGCTCGTGCGCGTCTCCGACGTGGAAATGGATGCCCCTGCTCAATATCTGATGATCCTCCCTGTCGAAGAGTCGCGCCGCCGTCGGGTCCGCGATCTGGAGCGCTTTCTCTTCGAACGCCTGAGCTCCAGCGGAACCTGACCGGGACCCCGCGTGGCCACGCGGGGGTCGAGTGCCGCGACGGCCGATCAGGCGGCCGCCTGCTCATGCCGCCGACGTTGCAACTTGGTCCGGAGTGACACCACAATGACGGCGACGGTCACCACGATGACGATAAGCGTCGACAAGGCGTTGATTTCCGGTCGAATACCCCGCTTGACCTCGGAATAGATGCGCAAGGGCAACGTCGTGGTGCCAGGGCCGGTCGTGAAGGAGGATAGGACCAGAGAGTCGAGAGAGATCGAAAAGGCGAGAATGAAGCCGGAAACGACCGCGGGCATGATGACCGGCAAGGTCGCCAGAAAGAACGCCTGCAGCGGTGCGGCGCCGAGGTCGCGGGCCGCTTCCTCGATCGTCAGATCGAATTGCGAGAGCCGGGCAGAGACGACGACGCACACGAAGCACATCGACATCGTGGCGTGGGCGATGATCACCGTGAGAAAGCCCCGGTCGATGCCGAGCGCCACGAACAGCAGCAGGAGCGACAGCCCGCTGATCACCTCCGGCAAGACCATGGGCGCGACGGCGAGCCCGGCGAACAGGCTGCGTCCGGGAAATCGCCGCAGGCGGCTGAGGGCGCAGGCCGCCATGACGCCGAGCAGGGTGGCGATGATGGAGGAGGCGAGCGCGATCTTGAGCGTCACCCACCCTGCGGTCCAGTAGGCCGTATTGTGGTACAGGGAAATATACCACCGGAACGAGAAGCCGGTCCACAGGGTGATGAACTCGGAATCGTTGAACGAGTAGAAGATCACCACGCAGATCGGGATATAGAGGAAGGCAACTCCCGCGGCCAGCGAGGCATAGCCGAACCAAGAAAGCGTGCGGTTCATGTCTACCGCTCCTCTCGACGCTGGCGATTGAACTGATAGAGAATGATCGGGACCACCAGCAGCGCCAGCAGCAGCACGGATATGGCAGAGGCCAGCGGCCAGTCGCTGTTGATAAAGAATTCGTCCCAGAGAACCCGGCCGATCATCGGCACTCCCATGTTTCCAAGCAGGCTGGGAATGACGAATTCCCCGGTCATCGGGATGAAGACGAGGAAGCAGCCTCCTAGGACGCCCGGCAGGGACAAAGGCAGGGTTACGCGGAAGAAAGCGCCGATGCGGCTGCAACCGAGATCCCGTGCCGCCTCGTAGATACTGGTGTCCAGTTTCTCGAGCGTCGCGTAGATCGGAAATATCATCAGCGGCAAATAAGCATAGACCATGCCGATGTAGACGGCGAGGTTGGTGTTGAGAAGCGGAATGGGCGCGCTGATCACACCCAGCGATATCAGAAGGTGATTGATGACGCCTTCCTTCGACAGAAGGACGATCCACGCGTAGATACGGATGAGGAACGAGGTCCAGAACGGCAGGTTGATCGCCATGATGAGCGCCGGCTTCCAGGCCTGCGGAGCGGAGGCGATCGCATAGGCAATGGGGTAGCCGAGCAGCAAGCACAGGATCGTCGCGACGAAGGCGATTCCGATGCTGTTCAAATAGGCGACGACATAGATGTCATCGGCGAACACCGTCTGGAAATTGGTGAAATGGAACTGGCTGATGAGCTTTATCAACCCGTCCCACCCCTCCGCGGGATTGAACACCGGCAGATAGGGGGGCATCGCGAGCGTGCTCTGGGACAGGGCGATTTTCGCGACGAAGGCGAACGGCACGCCGAAAAACGCCAGCAGCCAGATGAAGGGCGGTAGTATCAGCAACCATTTCCGAACAGCGAGCATTTGATCTTCCCCACGCTCAACGGTCGAGCAGCAGCCCATCGTCGGGATACCAGGACACCCAGACGTTATCGTCATAGGAAAAACGGGAGTTCAGCGATCTCTGATTGTTCGTCATCTGAACCATCAGCGGCTTCTTCAGTCCGACATCGACATAATAGGTGGAGATGTTGCCGAGATAGGCGATGTCGACGATCTTGCCGGCGATGGTATTCGAGCCGTCGTCGGGCGCGCGAAGGGTCACGTCCATTTTTTCCGGACGGATGTTGAGGTAGCGCGCCGTTCCCTCCTGAGCCGGTTTCGGCGCCGCGACGGAAAATCTCGCATTCACGCCAACCGGAACGAAATGACGCCCTCCGTCCGCATCCACCTGCAGGGTGCCTTCGAAAAGGTTGGTCTCGCCGACGAACTCGGCCACGTGCCGGCTCGCCGGGCTTTCGTAAAGCTGAAGCGGCGGCGCCACCTGCACGAGCTCGCCGTGATCCATGACGGCGATTCTGCTCGCGACCGTCATGGCTTCTTCCTGGTCATGGGTGACGATCACGAAGGTCGCCCCGAGCCGATACTGGATGTCCATCAGTTCGAGCTGGGTTTCCCGCCGCAGCTTCTTGTCCAGCGCCGCCATCGGTTCATCGAGCAGCAGGATTTTCGGTCGACGCGCCAGCGCGCGGGCGAGCGCGACGCGCTGGCGCTGTCCGCCCGAGATCTGGTGCGGCTTGCGCCGTCGCAACGGCTCGAGCTGCACCAGATTGAGCATTTCGGAAACGGTCTCTTCGAGCTGCGGCTTGGGCATTCCCATCCGGCGCAGGCCGAAGGCGATGTTGTCCTCGACCGTCAGGTGGGAGAACAGGGCGTAGGACTGGAACATCATGTTGACCGGCCGCTTGTGCGGTTCGATCGGCACGATGTTCTGATCCTCCAGGAGGATTTCTCCGGATGTCGGGGTTTCAAACCCGGCCAGCATCCGCATGATCGTGGTCTTGCCACAGCCCGAAGGGCCGAGCAGGGCGAAGAATTCGCGCTCGTAGATCTTGAGCGAAAAATCCGCTATGGCGGTGAAGCTGCCATAGGTTTTCGAAACCGATCTGAATTCCACGATCGGTCTCGCCTTCGGATCATCCCACGGCGCAAAGTCCGAAACGGAGCTTCCTGAAGAATTGGCATTGAACAAGCTGAAAACTCCGTTTCGGCGTCATTCACCTCTCCAGCAGGCCGCTGATCGGATAGGCGGATGTCAAACCAGGTTCATGACTTCGAGGGCACCACAGGACACGCGGACGAACGTCACCGGATCGGCGATGTGCTGCATGGGCTTCAGATGAAGCGCGTGCTGACGAATTTCGGGGTCAGATAGGCGTCGATACCCTCGCTTCCGCCTTCCGTGCCGTAGCCGGAATCCTTGACCCCTCCGAAGGGCGTTTCCGGCAAGGCAAGGCCGTGGTGGTTTATGGAAAGCATTCCCGCTTCCATATCCCGCGCGAGATCGTTCATCGTCTTGGCCGATCGCGTGAAGGCGTAGGCGGCAAGGCCGTAGGGCAGGCGGTTGGCCTCCGCGACCGCCTCGGCATAGTTGCTGAAGCGATTGACCAGGGCGATGGGACCGAAGGGTTCCTCGCTCTGGAGCCGGCAGTCGATGGGCGCGCCGAGCACCATCGTCGGTGCGAAGAAGTTGCCGTGCCCGCCGATGCGCTGGCCGCCGCTGCGGATTTCCGCACCATGCTCCGCCGCGTCGTCGACGAACGCCCGCATGGCGGCGAGGCGGCGCTCATTCGCGAGCGGGCCCATGGTCACGCCCGGATTCAGTCCATTTCCGGTCCTGATGGCTTTGAGTTCGCCTTCGAAAGCTGCAACGAACCGATCGAAGACGCCGCGATGGACGAGCAGGCGCGTGGGAGCGATGCAGACCTGCCCGGCATTGTAGTATTTGGCCCGGGCGAGCACCTGCGCGGCTTCGTCCACGTCGGCATCGTCGAAAACCAGCGCCGGGGCATGCCCGCCAAGCTCCAACGTGATCCGCTTCAGATGCTGGCCGACAAGCTGCGCCAGCGTCCTGCCGACGGCTGTGGAGCCGGTGAAGGACACTTTCCGGATCACAGGGTGGGAAATCAGATGGGTGGAGATGACGGAGGGAACGCCATAGACCAGATTGACGACGCCGTCCGGCGTGCCGGCATCGGCGAAGGCCCGGACCAGCTCCGCGCAACTTGCGGGCGTCCCCTCCGGGCCCTTCATGATGATCGAGCAGCCCGCGGCGAGGGCCGCGGCAAGTTTCAGGACGCTCTGGTTGATCGGGAAGTTCCACGGGGTGAACGCCGCCACCGGCCCCACCGGTTCACGGACGACGTCCTGCGCCACGTCCGGCGCGCGCGCCGGGATCAAGCGCCCATAGGCGCGTGTCGTTTCCTCCGCGAACCAGGGGATGATTTCCACGGCGGAGGAAATTTCATTGTGCGCCTGTTGCAGCGGCTTGCCCTGTTCCATGGTCAGCAGCGGCGCGATTGACGTGGCGCGCTCTGCCAGGAGGTTCGCGGCCCTTCTCATGATGTCGGCGCGTTCCATCGGACTGGTCCGACGCCAGACTGCAAAGTCGGCGTTCGCGGCTGCCAGCGCGTCGTCGAGCTCCGCCGCAGTGGCATGTGCGACCTGGCCGATCACATCGCCCGTCGCCGGGTTGACGACATCGAGGTCCGACGCGGCCCCCTGGCGCCATCGGCCGCCGATATGAAGGAGCGTATCGGGATAGGCTGGCATGATCGTGTGTCCGCTGCGGGAATTCTGATCGCGGGGCGCCGGTCGAACTCCCTGTCGATTCCGAGCGCGCTTGAAATGATCGGCGATGAGTTTCGCGACCTGCGGGCTCGACACGTTTTCTGCTTCGGCCAATGCACGGGTCGCGACCTGTTCGCCGACCAGTGACCGCCTGGCTTCCACCAGCGCCGAAAAGTATGAACTGCTGAATTCGGGATGAGCCTGAAAGCTGATCGCCCAGTCATCATAGGAAATCGCCGCGTGGGCGCAGAATATACTGGTTACGGTGATCCGCGCGCCGCCTGGCGGCACGATCACCTGATCCTGGTGCCAGGCAAGCAAGGTCAGGCCATCCATCCCGCCGAGGCCCGTATAGTGGCAGGAGCCGGCCGACCAGCCCGGCGCATATCTTTCGACCGTGCCGCCCAGTGCCTTGGCAATCAGCTGATGGCCAAAGCAGACGCCGGCAAGCGGCTTGTTAGCGTCGCGAATGGCGCGAACGAACTCTTCAAGCCGGCGCATCCATGGATGGTCTTCATAGACGCCGTACCGCGAACCGGTGATCAGCCAGCCATCCGCCGCGCCGGGATCGTCGGGAAACTGGCCGTCCACCACGAAATGGAAGACGTAGTTGAATGACTCCGGTCCCAGAAACCGGGCGAACATCGTGCCGTAGTGGCCGTACTGGCCGGCGATCTCCTCAGGGACGTGGCCTGCGATGCCGGAGGTCTCGATTGAAGACATGGCCCCCTCACACATGCTGAAGGTCCGCCATGGCCGTGCCGCAGGCTCGGTCCGCCCGCTCGAAGGTGATCCGCCCGTCGCATATGGTCAGCGCAGCGCGAATAGTGGACAGGGCCTCCGGAGCGACCACATCGATGTCGGCATCGAGGACGACGATGTCGGCGAGATAGCCCTCCCGCAACATGCCCTTGCGATCGCTCATGAACTCGACCCAGGCCGCATTCAGCGTGTAGCCGCGCAGGATATCGTCAAGGGGAAGTCGCTGGTCGGGAAGGTCCTCGGTGAGAGGCTCGCGCGTCATCGCCGCCGAGACCGAGAGCACCGGATCGAGCGGCGCCACGGGCCAGTCGGTCGAGAGCACCATGGGGGTGTCGGCCTCCGCGAGCGCCCGCCAGGCAAATGCAAAGGGCAGCCGTGCAGGGCCGACCAGACGCGGCGCCGTTTCCTCGGCGGCCTCCGCGCGCGAGGGCGCATGGATCGGCTGCATCGAGGCGACCGCCCCGATCCTGCCGAACCTGCCGATATCGTCGGGGTGGATGATTTCTATGTGCTCCA
Source organism: Ancylobacter sp. GW821-FHT10E12 (assembly GCF_058809335.1). Taxonomy (NCBI): domain Bacteria; kingdom Pseudomonadati; phylum Pseudomonadota; class Alphaproteobacteria; order Hyphomicrobiales; family Xanthobacteraceae; genus Ancylobacter; species Ancylobacter sp. GW821-FHT10E12. Next base: position 74,438 of record NZ_JBXASN010000022.1, read on the forward strand.
CGCGATGGCGCAGGTCGCGGGCGCCGGTCACGTCGGCGGCGTGCTGGTAACCGTTCAGCACGCGGCGAACGGCTCCGTCGCCGACCGCATGGCTCGCCACCTGGAGGTTGAGCCGTGACGCCGTCGCGCAGATGTCGTTGAACTGCTCCTGCGAGAAGAGGGCTTCGCCCTTCCAGCCGGGCCGGTGCGCGTAGTCGTCGAGGAAAAAGGCGGTCTCGCTTTCCGTCACGCCGTCCATGAACATCTTCACGAAGTCGCAGCGCAGCCTGTCGGAATTGTAGAGGCGGTTCCAGGCCGCCGCCTTCTCGTGCAGATCGGACAGGGGCGTCGAGCTCTTCATGTGAAACGGCATCCGGATACGCACCGGAAGACCTTCCATCCGCTCGATTTCGTCCAGAAGCTCGAGCTGGTAGAGGTTGCCGTCCATGTTCTGAATCGACGTGATGCCGAGACTGGCGCAATAGGCGAGGCCCTGGCGCAGAAGACCGATATCGTAGCGCCGCTCGCCCTCCGTGACGTTGTCCGGCTCGCCTCCCGTCGAGATGCCGAGCATTTCCCTTCCGCCACCCTCGAACACGCTCTGGACCAGGGAAATGGCATCCGGCTCGCGCAATTCGCCGGTCGCCAGCCCGTCCTCGCCGATGACGATCTCGCTGCCGCCGGCAAGCTTGCGCCCGTAAAGGAGGCCTGCGTGTCGGAGAGCAGTGGTGTTCACCCACGCCGTATGAAGGTCGAAGGCCAGCAGAAGCAGCGGCCGGTCATCGACGATCCGGTCCAGATGATGGCGGGTGATGGGTTCCGTCGGCGATATCGCGGTGTAGAGGCAGTTTCGGCCGATGATCGAAGCCGTGTCCGGATGCTGGGCGGCATGGCGGACGATGGCGGATCGCAAGTCCTCAAAGCCCTGAACGCCTTGAAGAGAGAGCTGCGACAGGCTCGCCGAGCCGCTGAAAATATGGACATGGGCGTCGTTGAATCCGGGGAGCACGGTGCCGCCCCGGACGTCGATCACGCGGGTTGGCGTCTGCGCCAGTGCCAGCACTTCGTGATTGCTGCCGATCGCAACGATCCTGTTGCCCGAAATGGCGACCGCTCCGGCAAACGGACGTCGGTCGTCCATCGTCTTGATCCGTCCATCAAACAGGATCAGGTCGATCGGTTCGGTCGTGTTCATTCCTTGCGTTCCTTGACTCGGATCCCGGATGTCACGACAAGGCATCGCGCAGGGCGTACCAGCTCATGGCAAACGCCAGCAGCGGCGAGCGCCATCGGGGACCGCCGGGAAATGGCGTAGCGGGAAGGGAGGCCAGCAGGTCGAACTTTTCGGCTTGTCCCGCGATGGCCTCGGCCAGGAGCTTGCCGGCCAGGGTCGCGAGCGCGACGCCCTGCCCGGAAAATCCGCCCGCCGTCAGCACGTTGCCGTGCAGTCGCCGGAAATAGGGCATGCGGCTCATGGTGATTCCGAGCGTTCCGCCCCAGCAGTAGTCGAACTCGACATCCCTCAGTTGCGGATAGACTTTGCCGAGAGGGCGGCGGACGACGGCGTCGAGGTTCGCGGGAAAGCGGTAGCCGTAGCTCTCGCCGCCGCCGAAAAGCAGGCGGCGGTCTTCGGAGAGGCGGAAATAGTTGATGACGAACTTGGTGTCGGCGGCCGCATAGTCCTGCGTCAGCACGGATGCCGCTTCCGCCTCGGAAAGCGGCCGGGTCGCGGCGATGAAGCCGTTGATCGGCATGACGTGACGCGCGATGTCCCGATCGAGATCGCCGGCATAGCCGTTGCAGCCGATGATCACGAAGTCGGCCGAAACGCAGGCGCGGTCCGTATGGACTCTCGCCGGCGCGGTACGATCGATGCGCACGACCCGCGACGTCTCGTACATCGCGACGCCTTCTTCTTCGGCCGCTTTCACCAGGCCGAGGAGATAGTTCAGCGGATGCAGGTGACCTGCATTGGTGTCGAGCGCACCACCATGGTAGAAATCCGACGGCAGGATCGCTCGGAAGGCGTCGCGGTCGAGAAATGTCAGCCCCTCGACGCCGTACTCACGTTCCAGCTTGTCGATGTACCGGCGTGTGTCCTCGACATAGCGGCGGCGATGGCAGGCCGTCAGCACGCCGTGCTTGAAGGCGCAGGCTATGTCATACGTTCCGATCATCTCGTGGACGAGTGCGCCGGCTTCCTCGGCGAGGCTCCAGAGGCGGCGTGCTGTCTCGACTCCGAACATCTGCTCCAGCTCGCCCTGGTGGAGCCGCATGCCCGAATTGACCTGTCCGCCGTTGCGGCCCGACGCCCCCCAGCCGAGCCCGTTGGCTTCCAACAGGACGACCCGATAGCCCTTTTTTGCGAGATGCAGCGCGCTGGACACGCCGGTATAGCCGCCGCCGATCACGCAGACGTCGCAGCGGATCTCGCCATCCGCGGCCGGCCGACTCGCGCGATGGGCGCCGGCCGAGGCAGCATAGTAGCTGTCGGGATACAGGCCCGGCCGGTCGTTTATGGTCAGAAGGTCCATGGCGTCATCGCCCGGCAAAGGTCAGGAACGGAAAGTCCCCTCCGAGCCCCGATGAACGGCCGGGTCGAGCATCGTCTTGTCCGGAACTGGAAGCGCATTTTTCCATGGATCAGACCGCCAACAGCAGGTGTTCGCGTTCCCACGGAGAGATTTCGCTCTGGAATTCCTCGAGTTCTGTATGTTTTATTCCTTCGTAGACCATGCAGAACTCTTCCCCGATCGTATGCCGGAACGCCGCGTCCTCGGACAATCGCTTGAGGGCGGTGAAGAGGCTACGCGGCAGCGACAATCCGCGGCCATATCCCTCGCCGGCGGTGGGTTCCCGGGGCTCGTCGGCATTGATCATGCCGAGATAGCCGCAGGCGAGGCTGCCCGCGATGGCGAGATAGGGGTTGCAATCCATGCCGACGACGCGGTTCTCCACGCGGCGGGAATCCGGTGACGACACCGGAATGCGCAAGCCGGTGGTCCTGTTGTCGGTGGCCCACTCGATATTCGTCGGCGCGCTGTCGCCGCCGGAAAAGCGCCGGAAGGAATTGACGTAGGGCGCGAACAACGCGGTCGCGGCCCAGAAATGCTTCTGACAACCGCCAATGAAGTGGCGAAACAGCTCGGTCTCCGAGCCGTCCGCCTGCGAGAAGATGTTCGCGCCGGTGGTCGTATCGACAACGCTTTGATGGATGTGCATGGCGCTGCCCGGCTCGTCCTTCATCGGCTTGGCCATGAAGGTCGCAAAGCAGCCGTTGCGAAGCGCAGCTTCCCGGATCGTCCGCTTGAAGAGGAAGACCTCATCGGCAAGGCGCAAGGGATCGCCGTGAGCGAGGTTGATCTCGAGTTGCCCCGCGCCCCCTTCCTGGATCACGGAAGCGAGCTCGAGGCCCTGCGCCTCGGCGAACTCGTAGATGTCGTCTATGACCTTGCCGTATTCATCAACCGCAGTGATCGAATATGACTGCCGGCCAATGCCTTTCCGGCCGGTGCGGCCGATCGAAGGCTCGATCGGGTCGCTGGGATTGGTGTTGGGCTGGGTGAGATAGAACTCAAGTTCCGGCGCGATGACTGGGCGCCAGCCGCGCTCCTCGTATAGAGACAGGATACGGCGGAGGACATTGCGCGGAGCGACCGGGAGAGGATTGCCATGCTTGTCCTCGACATCGTGAATGACCTGCAGCGTCACTTCGTCCGCCCAGGGAGCCGCACAGGCCGTGGACATGTCCGCTTTCAGGACGACGTCGACTTCGGTCCATTGGTCGGCAATGTCGAGATCGGCGTAGTTGCCCGTGATCGTCTGATAGAAAATCGACGACGGAAGGTAAATATTGGACGCATCGCCGAACTTGGCGGCCGGCATCGCCTTGCCACGCGAAATCCCGGCGATGTCCGGAATCATGCACTCCACTTCGTAGAGGCGGCGAGCGGCTTGGTACCGCACGAAGCATTCCGGAAGATCCTGTATCCAACTATGCGATGCCATGTGGGTCTTCTTCAAGATTGCAAGTCGGGTCTCTGCCCTCCCAAGGAGAGCAGCAACAGCTCGGGCATTGGAAACCGGCGGCGGACGCTGCTTTGCAGGAGAGCGTCGCTCTTTGATCCATTCAACTGTCAGCCGCGCAGCCTTTCGGAGCCGCCGACAATCATCCCGGGTGCGTGCGACGTCCCGTCGCCGGGCTCCAGGCAAAGCAGATCAAAGCAAATACCGGGCCCTAATTGTCCGCCTTGAAGCGCGTCCACTGCCGGTTCACGTAACGCACGATCGACTGCGCCTGAGAGGAGCCCATGAAGAAGCCCTTCTTGACGCTGTCGGGCGGATACAGAGCCGGGTTTTCCGCCAGTTCGTGCGGCAGGAACTGGCGTGCTTCCGGGACAGGCACCGGATAGCCAGTTGCTTCGGTATTCCGCGCGGCGACCTTCGGATTGAGGAGGTAGTTCATGAAGGCATAGCCGGCTTCCGGATTGGCCGCGTCCGACGGGACCGCCAGGGTCGTCATCCAGACGAGAGTGCCTTCTTTCGGCATGACATAGGAGATTTCGACGCCGTTCTTCGCTTCCGCGGCGCTCTTGCCCGCGCTGATGATGTCGCCGGACCAGCCGATCGCCGCGCAGATCGAGCCATTGGCCAGCTCGACCTGGTACTTCGTCGCGTCGATATAGGATACGTAAGGGCGAATGGCTTTCAGGAGGTCGATCGCCCTGCCAATCTCCTTCTCGTCCTCGGAATAGGTGTCGATGCCGAGATAGTGCATGGCGATGGGGACGATGTCAGTGGCGGAATCGACCATGACGAACCCGCATTTCGCCAGCTTCGCCGCGTTTTCCGGCTTGAACATCAGGTCGAGGCTGTCGAGCGGCGCGTCAGGAAACACTTCTTTGATTTTATTGACGTTCAGACCCATGCCGGTCGATCCCCAGGCATAGGGAACCGCGTGATTCAGCTCCGGGTCGCTAATCTTCAGCATACCGATAATTGTCGGATCGAGCCTTGCGGCATTGGGAACCTGCTTCCGGTCGAATGAACGAATGGCGCCCGTCTTGATTTGTCTCTGCAGGAAGGGAAATGCCGACGGCGTCACCAGATCGTAACCGCTGCTGCCCGCTAGAAGCTTCGTCTCCAGCATCTCGTCGGAATCGAAAGCATCGTTGCGGATTTTATAGCCGGTCTGGGCCGAGAACTCTTCGAGGATCTGCGGATCGAAGGAATTCACCCAGCTGAAGAGGTTGAGAGTCTTGTCGTCCGCGTCGGCGCAAAATGCCGCGGATGAGAAAAGGAGGGCTAGCACCCCGAGCTTCAGTCGCTTCATCACGTTCCCCTGCTTGGCCTGTCGCCCTTGTTTTTGATGGGGCGACGCTATGCCGGAGCCAGGTAACGGTCAACAAAAAACAGAATGCATTCTGTTTTTATCTTTGAGGTGAGCGCCTCCGCATTCCTGGTGGAGGCAAACTGAGCCCCCATCGGGAGAGGAGCGATACGGCGCAACCGTTTCAGGATGCGCTGCAAGTACGGGATCTCGTCCGCTGCCTGCCGACGGAAGGCAAGATATGGGGCACAGCGTACCGGCGCCTCGCGAGGGGCCGCGCAAGAAGAACGCGTGACACTTCGTTCGGCACCGGCACCGGCACCGGCACCGGGATGAGAGCGTATTAGGCTCCGATCTCGCGCTTATATGAGGGAATTGAGGGAGCTGGCGAAGGAGAGCGTTGCCACATAACGATCGCCGCATGGAGTGTGCCCCCTAAGGTGGACAGTGTGACGGAGAGCAATTGACCGGGAAGCCGGGCTTTCGAAAGATGAAAGCCATGGCCCGACACCGTTCCCATAGCGCCGCGTTCAAGCGCCAGGTGGCGCAGGAGTTTCTCGTCGGGGAGACATTGCATGGTCTCGCCAAGCGTCACGTAACCCTCTGGCGAGGGCCACGGTCAGGCGGCTTTGAACTTGTCAGCGGAGCTTGGTTGCCAGTTCCACGGCAAGAGGTCGAGGAGCCGGTTCTGCGGGATGTCGGCGATGCGGGTAAGGACGTCGGCGAGCCAGGCCTGCGGATCGATGTCGTTGAACCGGGCAGTGCCAATCAGGCTATAGATGACGGCGGCGCGCTCGGCGCCACGGTCGGACCCGGCGAACAGCCACGCCTTGCGGCCGAGAGCGATACCGCGCAGCGCCCGTTCTGCCGCATTGTTCGTGAGGCAAACGCGTCCATCGTCGAGGAAGCGGGCGAAGCTGTCCCAGCGGCGCAGCATGTAATCCATGGCCTGGGCCACAGGCGCGTGGCGGGAGAGCCTGGCGCGATGCTCGCGCATCCAAACCTCAAGCGGCGACGAGAAGAGCGCTGCGCTCTTGGCGAACAGCCCGACGCTGATCGGCACCCATGCCATTGATCTCGCGCTCGATATCGAACAGCGCGTCGATGCGGGTGACGGCCTCGAAGGCGATCGGCGAGATCGGCGCAGCATTGCGCCCGCGCCGACGGTTCGCCGCGATGTCGGCAAGCTCGAAGAACTTGCGCCGTGCGTGGGCCCAGCACAGGGCCTCGACGATCGGTCCCGGCTGGCGATCGGGCATGAGCAGTCGGTTGTAGCCGGCATAGGCATCGGCCTGCAGGATGCCGGTGAAGCGCGTCAGATGCTCTTGCGGATGATCGCCCGAGCGGTCGCGCGACGCCTGGAACAGCACCGCCGGCGGATCGGCGCCGCCGAAGGGTTGATCGTTACGCACATACACCCAGGCCCGACCGGTATCGGTCTTGCCCTTCGCCAGGATCGGCACCGGCGTATCGTCGCCATGTAACCGTTGCGCCGTCAGTACATGGCGCTGATCAGCACGTGCAACGGGCGTAGTGCCGCGGCGCAGGCGCCGACATGATCGGCCAGCCGCGCGAGTTTAGGGCTTGCCACCGCCACCAGCCGATCGCGCAGGAACACACGTCCAACAAGGCTGTCATCCGGATCCGGATTGACCCGGATCACCAGGTCAAATCCCTCCTCGATCATATCGACGGCGCGGTCTTCCGTGGTGACCTCAAGCCGGACGTCGGGATACTTAAGAGCGAACCCGGCAGCGATCCTACCCATTGCTGTCTGGGAGAAGAGCAGTGGGGCACTGATCCGCAACTTGTCTCGCGGCCGTTCACCACCGGACGCGATTGCCGATGCGGTCTCCTCCAGCTCCGTCAGCAGCGCCCCAGTTAGCTCGAAAAGCGCACGCCCTTCCTCGGTGAGCTTCAGATCACGCGATCCGCGCTCGAAAAGACGCAGATTGAGGGCCGCCTCCAGTTCCGCGACACGGCGGGACTATGTCGCCTTCGGGCGCCCTGCAGCACGTGCGGCGCGGCCGAACCCTCCATGGCGGGCGACGAGACTGAAATCAGCAAGAGCAAGAAGATCCATATGTTCCATCAGTGAGACGATCTGTCTAAATATAGCGTCTATCGGCGCGAATCTGGATCACTAATTTACAAGGTGTCTTTTGACCCCAAATCGGAGTGATCCCCCATGACCATCCTCGTTATCGGAGTTACCGGCCGTGTCGGCGGCCACGTCGTCGAACAACTCGTCCAAGCTCTGCAGCCCTTCCCACTCAAGGCGATTGCGCCTGATTGGGGAAGTCCCTAGCGATCTAGGGAATTCAGCATGGTTCTTCCCGGATGACCGGAGGAAAATTCGGCGACATTGGCATCGAGGGTCGTTGCCACGGCTTCCGGGAGAGGTCGATGGATGAAGGTCGATACCGCACGCTTCTGCAGCGCCATCGCTCGGCGTGGACGGGCTGCGATCCTGGCGGCGATCTCACGTGCCCGCCGCATCAGTTCCTCGTCGGGAACGACCTCGTTGACGAGGCCGATCTCGAGCGCCGTCTGTGCGGAAACGAACTCCCCCGTGTAAAGCAGCCAACGGGCGCGGCTTAGCCCGATCACCTGCTGCAACAACGCAACGTGCAGTCCGGCGGCGACGCCGTGACGGACTTCCGGCTGGCCGAGGACGGCCGAGGCTGCGGCTATGGCGATGTCCGAGCAATAGACGAGCACGCAACCCGCCCCGAGCGCCGCGCCGTTGACCCCCGCGATTATTGGCGTCTCGGTCGTTAGGAAGGTGTCGTTCAGGTGCTTCTCCGCATCGAGCATGTCGGCGAAGTCATCGGCGGAGAAATCCCCCATCTCCTTGACGTCGGTGCCGGCACAAAAGGCCCGGCTTCCCTCGCCGGTCACGATGATCGCCCCGCAGCCGGCGGCCGAGACCTCGCGAACTGCGGCCACGAGCGCCCGCTTGTCCGCCGCGCGGAGCGCGTTGCGCACCTGCGGGCGCCTTATCGTGATGGTCGCGACATCGCCGTCCCGTTCGACCTCGATCATGACGGTTTCTTAACCCTCTGCAGTTGCCCGCAGCCAGCCTCGACTGCTTCCCTCTCCAGTCCGTCCCGCACAGCGCGCCGTCTCACCTTGCCGAACCCGTCGCGGGGCAAGGCCCCGACGAATGACAGGCTCTTGGGCATCTCGGCGCCAGTCAGCCTGCCCGCGCAGTGGCGGCGCAACTCGGCAAGGTCGATCGGCGTGCCGATACCGGCCGCTTCGATGACAGCATGGACGCGCTGGCCCCACTCACGGTCATCGACCCCGACGACGACCACGTCACGAACATCCGGATGGAAAAGGATCGCCGCTTCGATCCGCTCCGGATGCAGCTTCACCCCCCCGGTGTTGATCACGTCGTCGCGGCGACCGGCGAGATAGACGAAACCCTCCTCGTCGAGCCATGCCATGTCGCCGACGCAGGTGAAGCCGTCCGGATCGGTTCGCGGCACAAGAGCGTGATCGAGGTAGCGGACGGCACCGGCCTCGCTCCAGCGGTGCATGTAGAGCTCGCCGATCTCGCCTGGAGGAAGACGCCGGCCTTGTACATCGAGCACCCGCACATCGGTTTCGAACGGACGGCCGACGGAACCCGGATGGGACAGCCAGTCCGGGCCGGAAATGATCGTCTGTCCAACATTCTCGCCGGATCCGTACATCTCGAAGACACGCTCGGCACCCAAGCGCTCGATCCAGCTGCGCTTCAGCCAGACCGGACAGGGCGCCCCGGTGTGATAGAATGAACGAAGCGAGGCAAAGCTGCAGGGCTCGGTTCCCAAGACATCGAGCATGCGCACCATCATGGTGGGCACCACCATCACGAACTCGACCTGATATCGGTCAATCGCCTGCAAGGTCCGGCGAGCGTCGAAGGTCTCCATGACGACGAGGCGGTGCCCCTCGAACAGCCCGATATGCGCCCAGGTGAGCGGCGCATTGTGGGACATCGCTCCACACACGAGCTGAACTTGATCCGGACCGAAGCCGAGCGCTGGCGCCACATTGCCCCAGGATCGGCCGGGCGATCGGGTCCAGGGCAGATCGTCGGCCATCAGCTTGGAGACGCCGGTCGAGCCGCCCGACAGCAGAATCTTGCCGGGCCGGGACACCTTGTCCTCGACCGGCGTCGCGGGTGCCACTGCGGCGGCCTTCTCCAGTGCCGTCCGTCTCAGGGTCTGTCCGTCGTCGAGACCCGTGCCGTCCTCAACTACGGCGAAGCCGGCACGGGCCCGAGCCAGCATTGGCGAAAGCTGCGCGGCCGGCAGGCCGGGATCGAAGGCTATGATGGTGGCGCCGAGCCGCCAGGAAGCCAGCACGGTGGCGAGATGAAGCAGGCCGTTGCGCAGGCCGATGCCGATCACCGTCCCCTGTGCGGCCCCGCGCTTGGCGAACGCATGGGCGACTTGGTCGACGAACCGGTCGAGGCCGGTCCAGCTGACGTCGCGTGCCGTGCCGTCGTTGGTGATGACCGTCACCGCCACGGCCTCGCCGCGCGTGGCTGCATGGAAGCGCAGCCGTGCTCCGAAGGTGGTCTCTCCAGTCTGATCCATGGTGCTCATCGGTGCGACTGCACCGCGCCAGATGTCTCCAGGCGGTCGATGTCCCGTTCGCCATAGCCGAGCTCGGCCAGCACCTCGCGCGTGTGCTCGCCTAGCAGGGGCGCGACCCGGTCGATATGTGCGGGGCCGGAGGCGAGCCGCACAGCGGTGTTGACGATCCGTGTCCTTCCAAGGCGGGGATGATCGACCTCCGGGATCATGCCGCGATGACGAATCTGCGGGTCGTCGAGCAGATCGGGGATGCGCTGCAATCGCTCGGCCGGAATGCCGGCGGCGTCCAGGATCGCGGTGCACTCTCTGGAGCTGCGGCTCGACACCCATTGTTCCAGCAGAGCGTAGATCTCGTCGGCGTGCTCGGCGCGCGCCCGGACCGTGGCATAGTCGGGGTGCCGGGCGAGTTCCGGCCGTCCGATCAGCTCGGCGAGCTTGCGCCAGAAGGAATCGTTGCTGGCGATCAAGCAGATCCATCCGTCGGTGGTGCGGAAATAGCCCCACGGCACGATGGCGCGGTCGCGCAGGCCGCGCCGGGTCGGCACGATCGCGCCGCCGCTGGCTGTGTGGAGCTCGACGGCCCAGTCGTGCATTTCGACCGCGCAGTCGAGCAGCGCGATGTCGACATGCTGCCCCCGTCCCGTGCGCTGGCGCGAGACCAGCGCGGCGCAGACCGCGCCGAACGCATGGGAGGCGGCGAGGAAGTCGGCGATCGGCAGCGGGGTCGGCATTGGCGGCCCGTTGCACTCACCGGTCATCTCCGGAATGCCGGCGCGGGCCTCGACCATGGCGCCATAACCGGGTCGCAGGGCCTCCGGTCCCGACTGGCCGAATGCCGATACCGAACAGAGGATGAGGCGGGGGTTCAGCTCCTGCAGGTGCTTCCAGCCGAGACCCAGCCGATCGAGGGTACCGGGACGGAAATTCTCGACCAGCACGTCGGCGGCTCCGATCAGCCCGCGCAGCACCGCCATGCCTTCCGGATGCTTCAGGTCGAGAGCGATGCTGCGCTTGCCCCAGTTCTGCTGCAGGAAATAGGCGCTCTCGCCGTTCTCGAAGTGGAAACCGTTGGCACGCGTGTCGTCGCCGGCGCCCGGCCGTTCGATCTTGATCACGTCGGCGCCGACACTCGCCAAGAGCAGGGCACAATGCGGGCCGGCGGCTACCCTGCCCATGTCCAGAACCTTTACGCCGGTCAGCAATTCACCCGTCTGCATCATCTCACCTTGCCCATTCCGTGCCGGGCCCGCCAGTCATCGAGGGGGGCTATTCGTTGTCCGCTGCCCCGCATCCGTCACGGCGCCAGGGTGCTGGCGAGCCAGGTCACCAGCGGCGGGTAGTAGGTCGTCAGCAGCAAGGCCGCAGTGAGCGCCAGCATCGGCATGGCGATCTTGGTGGAGACCTGGGCGACGTTGCGATCGGCGATGGTCGCGGCAACGAACAGCGTGCTGCCATAGGGCGGGGTCAACATCCCGACCGACAGGTTGACGATGACCACCACGCCGAAATGGATGGGATCGATGCCGAGATGATCGGCGATCGGCAGCAGGATCGGCATGACGATCAGCAGCGCCGAGATTCCCTCCATGAAGGTGCCGATCAGCAGCAGCAGGATGTTGGCGACCAGCAGGAAGGTGATTCGGTCATCGGCGAAGGCGCCGAGATAGTCCGCCAGCTGCGCCGGGATGTTCTGGCTGGTGATGAGCCAGGCGAACACGCTGGCTGTGGAGATCACGATCATCACCGCCGCCGACATGGCCGACGCCCGCAGCAGCAGCCCCGGCAGCTCCGAGAGGTTCAGCTCGCGATAGACGAAACGTCCGACAAGGGCGCTGGCGAACACGGCGACGCCGGCTGCCTCGGTCGGGGTCATCACGCCGCCGACGATCCCGCCGACGAGCAGGATCGCGATGCCCGCCGCCGGCAGAGCTACGATGCCGGTCTCGACGACGCGCCGGAAACTGAACGACAGACTGTCCCGATAGGCCGGTCCTCCCTGCTTGGCGTGGATGTAGCAGGCCGCCATGAGGCCGGCCGACATCAGCAGGCCCGGCAGGATGCCTCCCAGGAAGAGCTGGCCGACCGAAACATTGGCGATGGTGGCGTAGACCACCATCATGATGCTCGGAGGGATCACCGGACCGATGCAGCCGGCGGCAGCCAGCATGCCGGTGGCGAAATCGATATCGTAGCCGCGCCGACGCATTTCCGGCAGGGTCATGGACCCGACCGCCGCCGTGTCGGCCGAACCGGAGCCGGAGATGGCGGAAAAGCCGGTGCAGGCGACGACGGAGACGAAAAGCAGGCTTCCCGTCACCCAGCCGACCAAGGCGGTCGCGAAATCGATGAAGCGGCGGGCGATGCCGCCCTTCTCCATGATCAGGCCGGCGAGCACGAAGAACGGGATCGCCATGATGGTGAAGCTTTCGAGCCCTCCATAGATGCGCTGTGTGACGATGGCGAGCGGCACGCCGCTCGCCATCAGCGCCAGCGCCGCGGAAATGCCGAGGCAGAACACCACGGGTGTGCCGATCAGCATCAGCACGCAGAAGGCGACGATGGCGAGGGTGATCATCCGCCGATCTCCCCGCCCTGCTCGATGCTGGAGGGAGGCGCTTCACCAGCGCGCCAGCGCTCGACGGTGAACAGCAGCAGTTCCAGAGCGAAGTAGGCACAACCCACCGGGATCGCGAGATAGGGAACCCACATAGGAATCTCGAGCGCCGCGGACATCTGGAACGAGCCAATCTCGATCAGCGGTCCGCTGCCCGCGAGCGTGATCCAGAGAAACCACAGGCAGGAGAGCGACGAGATCATGAGAAGTGCCCGGTAGACCGGCTTCGAGAGCTTCGTGGCGATCAGATCCATGCTGTTGTGCATGTTGAACCGCATCGCAACACCGCTGCCGAGCAGCACCATCCAGACCTGCGCGAACGTGGCGCTTTCCACCGCACCGCCGATCGAGAAGTTGAAGATGTACCGGCCGAGCACCTGGGCGAGGATCGCGATGCACATGAAGGCGTAGAGGCAGATGATGACAGCATCGATCGTGCGCCGGATGCCGGATACCAGAATGGAGAACATGAAGCTTCGCCCCGCTGTGAGCTGGAATGTCGAAGATTGCGAGGCGCCTCGCTGGGAGTTGCACCGCGAGGGGCGCGTGCGAGGCGCGGGCATACCGGATGCGGCTTCCGCCCGCCTCACTGCGTCGTCAGTATCTCTTCGAGTTGCGCCTTCTGCTCCGGCGTCTTGATGAAGGCCTCGTAGACCGATTTGGAGGCCTCCCGGAATGGTTGGGGATCGGGATAGGTAACATCCACGCCCTTCTCGACCAGTACGTTGAGAAGCTTTGCGTCGGCGTCCGCATAGGCCTTGCGCTGGATCGCCGCCGATTCCAGTCCGGCCTCGATGATGATCTTCTGGATGTCTTCGGGGAAAGACTTCAGGCGCTGCTCCGACATCAACAGTTCGGCCACGATGGCGGTCCAGGAGATCTGCGCGTAATGCGGCGCCACCTCGAAGAACTTCTGGGCGTAATAATTGGAGTTCGCCGCTTCGGCACCGTCGACGACGCCCGTCTGGATCGCGCCATAGAGCTCATCATACGGCATCGGTGCGGGATTGGCGCCGAAAGCCTTGAAGGCCGCGATATGCGAGGGGACCTGCATGGTCCGGATTTTGAGATCCTTCAGGTCCGCCATCGACTTGACGGGTTTCTTCGTCAGTATGTGGCGGATGCCCGCCTCGTAGTAGGCGAGCAGGTGAAAGCCCCGTTCTGCGATCTTCCCCTTCAACTGCACGCCAACCGGGCCGTCCGCCACCTTGTAGAGATGCTCGCGGTCACGGAACAGAAACGGCAGATCGAAGATGCTGACCGGCTTTACAAAATTGCCGAGCGTTCCGTTGGCGGCAATCGCAACGTCAATCGTTCCGAGCAACAAGCCCTCCAGCACGGAGCCTTCGTTGCCAAGCTGGTTGTTGGGATAGATCACCACCTCGACACGGCCGCCGCTGCGTTCCTTCACCATGTCGGCGAAGGCCTGGAGGCCGATCTGGTAGGGCTCGCTCGGGGCAGCGGAATGACTTGCCTTCAGTGTGTATTCGGCCGCCGTGGCCTGAGAGAGCCACAGGGCCACAGCGAGTCCGGCAGCCGCAATTCTGGGAAAGATGTTCATTCGGTTCCCCTTTGAGTGTCGCTCTTGCATCGCCTGGAATGAACGTCCCGCATCAATCCGGACCGGACTTCATGAGGCCCAGATCGGTGAGTGCCCGGCGGAGAGAGATGTGTTTCTCTCCTGGTAGCGGCAGGCGCGGCGGGCGCGGGGCACCCATCGGCATGCCGACCATGGTCAGCGCGGCCTTGGTCGCGGACACATAGAGATCGCCGCTTATTGCATTGAGGAGCGGCGCAACGCCGTCATGGATGCGCCGGCCGGCCTCGCCGTCGACCTTCTCGACCGTCTCGGTATAGAGCGCGGCGGACAAAGCGGGAGCGATGTTGGCGAAGACGGATACGTAACCGGCGGCGCCGACCCGATAGCTCTCCCAAGGGTGGTAGCCCGCGAACACGGTCATCCGGCCGCCGCTCAGCCGGATGATGTCCGTCGTGCGCGGCACGCTGCCGCTCGATTCCTTGATGTAGGAGACGTTCTCGATGGTCGAGAGGCGCGCGACCAGCGGCGCCGTCAGGTCGGTGTTCGAGGTGAAGGGGTTATTGTAGAGCATCACCGGCAGCGAGATCGCCTCGGCGATCCGGCGATAATGCTCGAATATCTCGTCTTCAGTGGGCGAGGAATAATAAGGGGGGATGATCATGACCCCTTCGGCGCCAAGGCTCTCAGCCTCGCGGGAAAGCGAAAGGGACTGTCAGGAATTTCGTGTGCGGGGCGGCGGGGTTGAACATCAGGCCGCCATGGCCCTTGTGAAGCGCTCGCC
>NZ_JBXASN010000023.1:0-22500 GCF_058809335.1 Ancylobacter sp. GW821-FHT10E12
GCCCCCGACGCAACAAAAACCGCCGCCCCAAGCGACACGTAACGCTTCACCGTGTCGGCAGACGCCGAAACCCGGGGTTCGACGGCGACATTCTCACTGAAAACACTGATACGCATGACGGCCTCAGGAGGTGACGATAAGCAGCAGCAGCAGCACGCCGAGCAGCCCAACCATGATTCCCGGCTTGCCGCTGTCGGAAGCGAGGCCGATCGCGGTGGCGACGATGATCGCCAGCGTCGCCAGCGAGAACACGCCCCAATGGCCGTTCACGCCGCCAATGGCCAGCGCCACCATCAGGCTGCAGATCGCCAGGGTGCTGACCAGCGTCATCTTCACGAAGAAACCGTAGGTCCCCTCATGTTCGGCATAATCGTTGCCGGCGGCGGTGGCGTATTCGGGCGCTCCGTGGTCAGCCATGCGACCCCCCTCCTTATGGATAATGAAAGCCATGGTCCGCTTTAGCGGAAGTCGTCCCCTGCGGCAACGGCGCGGAGGGCTTCCGGCAGTCGTGCAGGCACCGGCGCGTCAAGGCGCCGCGCTCTGCGCCGGATCCTGCACCGGCTCGGGACCCTCGGCGATGACGGCGAGCGCGGCGGCGACCGCGTCGCGATGCTCGGTGAGCGCCTTGTAGGCGAGCTGCGCCGGATCGAGCGCCAGGATCTGCCCGCGCAACGAGGCGGCGAGCTCGCGCCCCTGCGGATGGCGGCGGAACGCCTCGAACGGATCGACATGGATGCGCACGGTGAACAGGAGGTCGCCGCTCGCCGGCAGCCGACGCAGCGTCTGGCGCTCCACCCGCACAAAGGCCTCCGGCGCCAGATTGGCCGGATCGTCGAACCAGGCGCGCGGGCGCTCCTTCGATTCGGGATGATGCAGCGCGTCGTCGGGATAGATCGACCAGTTCACCCGCCAGACCGGCTGCTCGACCTTCAGATTGTCGAAGATGCGGTTCATCACCCTGGCAAGCTTGTCGGGATAGCCCGGCACCGCGGCGTGCAGCCCGTCCAGCGACTGGCCGAACTTCTCCGCCAGCGACCAGGCGGAGGGAAAGCACAGCACCGCCGCTACCAGCCGGTAGCCGCCCTCGCCCGGCGTGAGCAGCAGCAGGTCGTCGGAGACGATGCGGCCGGCAAGGGCGAAGGGCGCCTCGCTCTCGTCGTCGAGATCGACCTCGAGGCCGGCGGGGACGACATGGAGAAGGCGGCCCTGCAGCCGGTAGAGGTCCGGGAAACGCTCGGTGAGATGGGCGACGAGGAGGTCGAGCGCCTCGCGCTGGGCGGGACGGGTGCCCGCCTCCTCGCGCAGCACCACCTCGCGCCTGTCGGCGATCAGCCGGGCGCGCTCGGCCAGCGTGGCGGCGAGGTACCGGTCCGGCTCGATCCATTGCGACAGGTCGAGCGGGGCGAGGCCGACGGCGAACGGCTTGCGCGAGCCGTCGAACGGGGTATGGGCGAAGGGGGTGGCGAAAGGCGCGGACGGAGCATTCATTCACGGCATTCCCGGCAGTGGACCGCCGATTTGTCCGCCGTGATCTACCGGCAGGGCAAGCCTAAAATCGCGGCAGCGCCGCAGGACGGCCATGCGCGGCAGCGCCGCGGCCGGCCAAGCGCGGCAACGCGCAGGCCTAAGCCGCCGGCTGGCGCAACCGCAGCAGGTCGCGGACCTGCGCCAGCAGCGGGTGATCGGCCAGGACATTGGCGAGCACGAGCTTTTCGACGTCCGGCTGGTAGCTCTCCGCCATGGCCGGCGACACGGCGACACGGTCGCGCCCCATGAGGAAGCGCCGCGTCGCGTGGAAGCCGAGCGCGCGATAGACCTCGAACTGCTCCTCGCTGAACAGCTGGTCCAGCGTCGTCTCGTGCGGGAAACGGGAGAAGCGGCGCTTGTAGTTGCGGATGACGTCGTTCTCGTCGTCGGTGAGCGACGACTTGATGTAGACGAGCACCCCCTCGTCCTCGCCCTCCTCGCCGGTCTGCATCTCCGGGGCGCGCGGCGCGTAGAAGATCCGCCCGACCGCGACATGCGGCCCGCAGCTTCCCGGCTTGCTGCCGTCGGCCTTCACCGCCTCGGCGCGGATCGCCTCCCATGGCAGGTCGATGCGCACGCCCATGTCGATGCGGGCATGGCGCTGCAGGATCATGAAGGAGGTGAAGGCGTAGGCGTGGTCCTCCTCGGCATCGACGACGACGATGAGCTTGCAGCGCCGGCGCAGCAATTCGATGAGGCCGAGATTGTCGATATGGCCGCCGTCAGAAATATAGACCTTCGGGGCGAACTCATCGAGCAGGCCGAAGGTTTCGGCGAGGAAATAGAGACGGTCGAACCATCGGCTGCCCTTGCCGTCCTGCGGATTGGGCACCCAGCAGCCGAGGCGGACATTGAGCAGGGCCAGCGTCGGGGTCAGCGGCGCGATGGTGTTGGCGCCCATGTTCGACGAGAAGGCGGCGCCCGACGCGGCGACCACCGAGGCGAGGTCGATGCCCGGATGATCGTCGGCCAGCGTCGAGGTCGCGACATAGCCGGTCGCCCGGCTGCCGATGTAATTGTGGCTGAACAGGAAGAAGTCGGCATTCCGCCCGCGCTTGTTGGCCTCCGGCGACCCCTGCAGGTTGATCGCGGTGTTGAGCAGCAGATAGGGCGAGAGGTCCGGCCGCAGCCCATCGCCGCCGGCATCGCTCGGCCGAAGCCGGAAATGCTCCACCGCCTTCACCTCGGTGCCGGGCGGCGCCTCCGGCGGCGGCGGCCTGAACAGGAAGGCGCGGCTGAGGCAGTCGCGATAGAGCCCGTGGAGCGATACCGCGCCCGCCTGCCATTTCCGCGCGGCGGGCAGCAACGGGAACCACAGCACGACGGCAAGGCCGATGCCGGTGACCAGCGCCAGCGCGCCCCAGATCCATGCCGGCGACGGCCCGCCGCCCGCCGCGGCCGCCGCGCCTTGCCCCGCCACGGGCGCCGGGCAGAATTCCGTGCCGACCAGCGGCGCGACGGCATGGAAGGCCAGGAACAGCACTGCCAGCCACAGCAGCAGCGGCAGGATGGCGGCCCCCACCCACAGCGCCACCACGCCGGTGGCGCGCATCAGCGTGGCGCTCCAGGTCGGATCGGTCTCCAGCTTGCCGAGCAGGGCCGTCAGGCGCGGCCCGAACAGCGCGATGAGGCCGGAGAGCGACGCGAGGGCGCCGGCGAGAACCTTCAGGTCCCAGCTGTCGCCCTGCGTGCAGATCATCCGGTCGAGCAGCACGCTGCTCGCTTCCAGCCAGACCAGGAAGCCGACGAGCGCGGCGACCACCGCGACGCCGAGCGAGCGCTCGGGGCGCAGCTCGGCCCCGCGCTTGTCGCGCAGCGAATGAAACACGCCCCACGCAGCGAGCCCGCCGCAGCCGGCGAAAAGCAGGATCAGAAGGCTCCATGGCCGGTCCGGCAACGGAGACCCCTGCTGCAGCAGCCGATAGAGGGACACCGCGAGCGCCAGGCAGGCGAGCACGGGCAGCACGCAGAACAGGTTGGTCGACAGGCCGCGCAGATAGACGGCGAGGCCGCGGAAGAACTCGACCTTGCGTGGGAAGAGGTAGTTCGAATAGTCGCGTATGTGCTGGACGGAAGGCGTTTCCTCCTGGTCCAGCAGGCTGCGGAACGGGAAAATGCCGTTCCGCAAGCTCATCGCCGCCACCATCGAGGCGCCGATATAGCCGCCGCCCGACACCGTCGACAGGTAGTCGAAGCGATCGAGCGCCGAGGGGCCGCGATCCTCCCTGGAGCGCGGCTTCTCGCCGGCGCCGGGAGCGCCGTCCGACTGGACAATCGCGTCGAAGGCCTGCAACGCGCCGAGGCAGAAGGCGGCGGAGCGGATGCCGCCGCCCGAGAGCGCCAGGCCGACCAGAGGCTCCGAGACGACCGGCTGCGAGACGACCGGCTGCGAGACGACCGGCTGCGAGACGACCGGCTGCGAGACGACCGGCTGCGAGCCGGTGGCGGGGGAGGCGTCATTTCCGGCGGGAAAGCCCGCCTCGCGCAGACGCGCCGCCACCTTGCGCCGCCGCGCTTCGATGAAAGGCCGCTCGGCCCTTATGACGTCCTCGACCTCGCGCACATAGGCGGGAAGCGCGTCGCCGGCGCCGGCGGAACCCGCCGCGTCGCCCGAGAATCCCTGCCCGTCGGCTTCGTCCTTCTCGCGCCCGGTCATCGCACCGTCCCCCGCACCGGGGAATGGTAGTTAATGCCCGCCGAACTGCAACCAGAGATTTAAATCGGCACAGGAGAACAGGCGGCGGTGCATGCCGGTGCCGTGCGCGGCCCGAAAACGCGTCAGGCCCGGCGCATGGCCGGGCCTGAAATCGTCTCGTTCCTTGTCGCCACGACCGGAGGATCAGCCCTCCATCGCCTCCAGCTCGCCGATCATCCGATCGATGAGGTTGAGGCCGGTCTGCCAGAAGGCGGGGTTGCGGGCGTCGAGGCCGAAGGGCTTCAGGAGCTCGGAATGATGCTTGGTGCCGCCCGCCGCCAGCATAGAGAGATAGCGCTCGGCAAAGCCGTCCGAGGCGTTCTCGTAGACGGCATAGAGCGAGTTCACCAGGCAGTCGCCGAAGGCATAGGCATAGACGTAGAAGGGCGAGTGGATGAAGTGGCCGATATAGACCCAGTAGGTCTCGTAGCCCGGCCCGAGATGGATGCCCTCGCCGAGGCTGGTCGCCTGCACGTCCATCCAGATCTCGCAGATGCGCTCGGCAGTGAGCTCGCCGCTCTTGCGCTCGGTATGGATGCGCCGCTCGAACGTGTAGAAGGCGATCTGGCGGACCACCGTGTTGATCATGTCCTCGACCTTCGAGGCCAGCATCGCCTTGCGGGCATGCGGGCTCGGCGCCGCGGCAAGCAGGCGCTGGAAGGTGAGCATCTCGCCGAACACCGAGGCGGTCTCGGCCAGCGTCAGCGGGGTGGGCGCCATCAGCGCGCCGTTCGGGGCGGCGAGCACCTGGTGCACGCCATGGCCGAGCTCATGGGCGAGGGTCATCACGTCGCGCGGCTTGCCCATGTAGTTGAGCAGCACGTAGGGATGCGCGGAGGGCACGGTCGGATGCGCGAAGGCGCCGGTGGCCTTGCCGGGCCGCACGCCGGCATCGATCCAGCTCTTGTCGAAGAAGTCGCGGGCGATGTCGGCCATGCGCGGCGAGAAGCCGGCATAGGCGCCGAGCACGGTGTCGCGCGCCTCGTCCCAGGCGATCGGCTTGGTGTCGACCTTCGGCAGCGGCGCGTTGCGGTCCCAATATTCGAGGCGCTCCTTGCCGAACCACTTGGCCTTCAGCTTGTAGTAGCGGTGCGACAGCCGCGGATAGGCCTCGTGGACCGAGGAGACCAGCGCGTCCACCACCTCGCGCTCCACCCGGTTGGCCAGGTGGCGGCTGTCGGCGATGTCCTGGAAGCCGCGCCAGCGGTCGGAAATGTCCTTGTCCTTCGCCAGCGTGTTGGTGATGAGGGTGAACAGCCGCAGATTCTCGCCGAACACCTTCGCCAGCGCCTCGGCGCCGGCCTTGCGCTTCTTGCCGTCGGCCTCGGCGAGATAGTTCAGCGTCGGCTCCAGCGGCAGGCTCTTGCCGTCGACATCGAAGCGCAGGCCGGCAATGGTCTCGTCGAACAGCCGGTTCCACGAGCCGCGGCTGGTGACGCCCTTCTCGTGGAAGAGCTGCTCGATGCGATCTTCCAGCTGGTAGGGCTTCTCGGCGCGAACCTCCTCGATCCACGGCCGGTACCTGCCGAAGGCGGGATCGGCGAGCGCGGCTTCCATGCCGGCATCGTCGAGCCGGTTGAGTTCCAGCGTGAAGAACAGCAGATGCGTGGACGCCTCGGTCAGCTTTTCCTGCACGTCGCCGTAGAACTTGGCGCGCACCGGGTCGGTGGTGTCGCCGGAATAGACGAGGCCGGCATAGGAATAGAGCCGGCCGAGCAGTTCCTCGACCTGCTCGTAGCGCACCAGCGCCTTGGCCATCTCGCCGCCGGCGTCCGGCCCCTCCAGCATCGAGGCGAGGCGGCCCTTGTAGGCCTGCTCGAAAGCGGCGCACTCGGTGGCGGCGCGGTCGAGATCGGCCTTCAGCTCGGGCGCGTCCATGCCGGGATAAAGATCGCTCAGATCCCATTGCGGCAGCTTGCCGAGCGTGGCGACGGCGCCGTCCGGGGGCGGGGACGAGACGGGAAGGCGATCGGGACGGGGGAACATGACGACTCCGGCGGGACATTTCTTCTGGGGTGCCAGTGATATCGTGCGGGGCCGTCAGGGATCAATGCGCCACTGTCGATGCACCCCGTCCGATGCCCCCCGTCAATGCGCGCCGCCGGCTTGATCGGCGCCGGGGCGCACGTCATGGTGCACAGGCACCATTCCCGGCATTGCCCGCCATCGGATCAGGCCATGATTTTCCCCTCGCACCGTGCCGTCCCGCTGCTTCTCGCGCTTGTCGGCGCCCTCGCCGGCGCTCTTGTCGGCCTGGCGACCCGGCCCGCCGAGGCGGCGCCGAAGCGGATCGTCATCGTGCGCCATGGCGAGAAGGCCAACCCGCTGAGCCTGTGCAGCGTCGGCAAGGAACGGGCGCAGGCGCTGGCCGCGCAATATCTCTCGCCGTCGAGCCCGACGAGCCTCATCGCCAAGGACCCGCCGGCGGCGATCATGGTGATGACGCTGCACACGCTGGAGACGGCGCGGCCGATCGCCAAGGCGTGGAACATGAAGCTGGACGCGCCCGCGATCGCCTATGGGCCGATCCACAACACCCGCTATTTCAACGCCAAGCTCAACAAGGTGAACCAGGCCGTGGTGCGCGACCTGATGGACGATCCGCGCTGGCACGGAAAGACGGTGGTGATGGTGTGGGAGCATTTCCACATTGCCAGCGCCGCGCTGGAAGCGCAGTTCCCCGGCGAACAGGCGACGCTGCGCCAGCTGCTGCGGCTCGGCGAGATCGATCCGGCGAAGATCACCGGCTGGGGCCTCGGCGTGCCGGCGACCTGGCCGGATTCCAACTTCAACTTCTTCTGGATACTCGATTATGACAGCGCGCACGCGCAGGTGCCGGCGCGCATGCGCGTCGTGAGGCAATATTTCCAGCCGCCCTTTGCCGGGCTGCCGTCAAACGACTGGGGAGCGACGGAGCCGCTGCCTGCCGGTTCCGGCTGCAACTGATCCGTCGCTCCCCATCCAACGCATGCCGGGGAGGACATGCGCGTCGGAATGACCGGCATGCGCGCGCCAATCGAAGTCGCGCATCAATCGAAGGTGCGCATCAGTCGAAGGCGCGTTTGACCTTCTGGGCGGGCGAATTGTAGCCCTGGTACAGCGGCGCGAAGATCGGCTCGAACAGACCATTGCCGGAATTCTGCTTTACCTGCTTGCGACGCAGGCGCTCGCGCTCCAGCACGTCCTTCTGCTCATAGCTGCCGATCGTCGGCAGGGATTTGGTCGAGGTCGACGTCGCATGCGCCGGCATGGCGAGCGGCAGGACGAAGGACACGGCCAGAGTGGCAATGGCAAGTTTTTTCGAGATCATCATAACCTCCCGATGAGTAATGGATTGACTCAACAACGCAGGAACGCTGCTTTTGTTTCATCGAGAGAAGGGAGAAGACCACATCAGGCCGCGATGCGCGCACGTGAACCCGCCGGCGCCCCAGGCTCTCCGGCACTTCGCGGCAGGAACAAGGCCGCTTCTATACCGTGGCGTATCTTCCGATAACCATCAACGAAACGGATGGTTGCGCGCCATTGCGGCCTGGTCTTACGATATAACATCCGACACGCGCATATTATACGTTGTATATTGTCGACCTGGTCATCAGGGATTGCAGAACGCATGAACAAGGCCGTCCGGGACGCGCTGGGCCTTGCCGGTATCGGCATCGCCGTCTATCTGCTGGCCCTCGCCTTCGACGCGCAGGAGGCGCTGCGCTGGCTGTTGAGCCGCCAGGAAAACTGGCAGGCCGACGAATTGCTGCTGGCCGTCACGGTGCTCGGCATTGTCGGCCTCTGCTACGGCCTGCTGCGCCTGAGCATGCTGGGCACCGAGATCGGCCGGCGGGCGGCGGCGGAAAACCAGGCCGACTTCCTCGCCTTTCATGACGCGATCACCGGGCTGCCCAACCGCCATTTCGTCGAGAGCCGGCTGCCGGACATCTGCCGCGGCCGCCGGCTGCGCACGCTGTTCGTGCTCGACCTCGACAATTTCCGCAAGGTGAACGAGCTGGTCGGCCATCACGGCGGCGACGCGCTTCTCGCCCTCCTCGCCAAACGGCTGAAAAAGGCGTTCCCCGACGAGGTGGTCGCCCGCACCGGCGGCGGCGAGTTCCTCGTCGCCTCGATGGTACAGCGGCCAAAGGACGCGCAGGCGATGGGCGAGCGGATGGTGCAGATGACCCGCCAGCCGGTGGAGATCGGCGGCGTCACCCTCGATGTCGCCGCCTCGGTCGGCTTCGCCGCGATCGAGAAGCCGGAGCAGGTCAAGCACGCCATCAGCTGCGCCGACCTTGCGATGGCACAGGCCAAGCGGCAGGGCGACGGCCGCGCCTGCGCCTACCGCCCGGAGCTGCGCGACGAGATCGACGCGCGGCTGCAACTGGAGAGCCTGCTGCGCGAGGCGGTCGCCAACGACCGGATCGAGCCCTATTACCAGCCGCTCGTCCGGCTGTCCGACTGCCGTCCCTATGGGTTCGAGGCGCTGGCCCGCTGGACCAAGCCGGACGGCACCGGCGTGCCGCCCGACCTGTTCATCCCGATGGCGGAAGATGCCGGGCTGATCACCGAACTGTCCTGCGGGCTGCTGCGCAAGGCCTCGCGCGCCGCGCTCTCCTGGTCGCCCGAGCTGATCCTCGCCTTCAACATCTCGCCGCTCCAGCTCACCGACAGCCGGCTCGCCGAGCGGATCCTCGGCATACTGGACGAGATCGGCTTCCCGCCCCGGCGCCTCTCCATCGAGATCACCGAAACCGCCATGGTGCCGGAATTCGAATCGGCGATCCTTGCGGTGGAGCGCCTGCGGGCGGCCGGCGTGCGGCTCGCCCTCGACGATTTCGGCACCGGCTATTCCAACCTGTCGCAGCTCGCCATCATCCCCTTCGACAAGATCAAGATCGACCGCAGCTTCGTGCACAACTTCCTCGCCAACGACAAGCAGATGAAGATCGTGCGCTCGGTGGTCGGCCTCGGCCACGGCCTCGGCGTCGCCACCCTCGCCGAAGGGGTGGAGGAGACGGCGCAATACGAGGCGCTGCGCGATCTCGGCTGCGAACTCGGACAGGGCTACCTCTTCGCCCGGCCGATGAGCGGCGACCGCGTGGCCGACTATCTGCGGCGGGCCCTGCCGGCAGCCGCGTACTGACGGCGGTCCCACCGACGCCCCCTGCCCTGCTCGTCCCTGCCCTGCTCTCCTCCGTCCTGCTCGCCTGCCGCGATGCCGGTCCGGGCGCTGGGCATCGCCGCCCGGCGTGCTAGGGTACCGTCCCGCTGTCCCGGAGGGGGCCATGCCGCTCGCCAGCCGCCATCTCAACGCCAACCCGCGCCCTGCCTATGCCGCGCCCGCCGATCCCGGCGGCGGCCCCGCCGCAGCCGTGCGCGTGGCCAAGATCGCGCTCGAAGAACATTTCGTGCTGCCGGAATTCATCGACTATCTGCTGCCGGCGCTGCCGCGGGTGAGCGAGGCGACCAAGGCGATGCTGCTGCGCCGGCTCGGCGATTTCGGCGAGGAACGGCTCGCCGCCATGGACGCGGCCGGGGTGGAGCGCGCCGTGCTGTCGCTCACCGGGCCCGGCGTGCAGGGCGAGCCCGACACCGCCACCGCGACCCGCCTCGCCGCCCTCGCCAATGACCGGCTCGCCGCCGAGATCGCCCGCCGGCCGCAGCGCTATTCCGCCTTCGCCCATGTCGCCATGCAGGACCCCGCCGGCGCCGCCGACGAGCTGGAGCGCTGCGTGCGCGGGCTCGGCTTCGTCGGGGTGATGGTCAACCACCACACCAACGGCACCTATCTCGACGCGCCGGCCAATGACGTGTTCTGGGAACGGCTGCAGGTGCTCGACGTGCCGCTCTATCTGCATCCCGGCGACGCGGCGGAGATGCCGCATGTGCTGCGCGGCGTGCCGGAGCTGGAAAAGCCGACCTGGGAATGGACGACCGAGATGTCCAGCCACCTGCTGCGCCTCGTCGTCACCGGCGTGTTCGACCGGTTCCCCGACCTCAAGATCATCCTCGGCCATGCCGGCGAGACGCTGCCCTATGCGCTGTGGCGGCTCGACAGCCGCTACGCGCTGACCGCCACCGACCGGCGGATCGCCCGGCCGCCGTCCCATTACCTGCGCCGGAACCTGTGGGTGACGCTGTCGGGCCAGTTCGACGCCGTGCCGCTGCAGGCGGCGCTGGCGGCGCTGGGCGCCGACCGGGTGATGTTCTCGGTGGACTATCCCTATGAGGACGCCGTCGAGGCCGGCCGCTTCATGGACACGACGCCGCTCGCCGACGACGTGCGGGCGAAGATCGCCCGCGGCAACGCGGCCGGGCTGCTGAAGCTGGGGGACTGAAGCGCGACCGGGCCAGGCTCGGGGAGGTCGGCGATCGCTTCGCCGCGGAGGCCGGCCGATAGAAGGCGAGCCGGCCGATCAGGGGCTTGATGGGGGGCTGCCGGAATGGTGGGCGCGACAGGGATTGAACCTGTGACCCCCTCGATGTCAACGAGGTGCTCTCCCGCTGAGCTACGCGCCCATTCCGGTCGGGTCGCCGACGTTCCCTTGGGCCCGCCCGGCGCGGCATCCCTATAACCACAAGCCGGGCGCCGCGCAAGCACCCCGCGCCGAAGCTGGGGATGACGGGGCTGGGGATGACGGGGCCCGCGCCGCCGGCCACCCCCGCCTTCACGCCGCCAGCATCTTGCCGACCTCGTTGACGAGGTCGCGCAGATGGAAGGGCTTGGACAGGATCTTGGCGTCCTTGGGCGCCTGGCTGTCGGCGTTCAGCGCCACCGCCGCGAAGCCGGTGATGAACATCACCTTGATGTCGGGGTCGAGCTCGGTCGCCTTGCGGGCGAGCTCGATGCCGTCCATCTCCGGCATCACGATGTCGGTCAGCAGGAGCTCGAACGGCTCCTCGCGCAACCGGTTATAGGCCGACCGGCCATTGTCGAACGAGACGACCGAATAGCCGGCGTTCTGCAGCGCCTTGACCAGAAAGCGCCGCATGTCGTTGTCGTCTTCGGCGAGCAGGATCTTGAGCATCGAAGGCCACCTTCCGATTCGGGGCCGGCGCACCCGGCCGGGCCGACCGGCCCGCCGCGCCGGAAACTCCCCGCACGTTTGACTATCGGGTACCGCGCCGGCTCTTAGCACATCGTGAATCCACGCCGACTTGAACAGGACGTGCTTTCCGAAACATTGCCGCCGGTTCCACAGGCACCCTGTGCGTGTTAGACATGAAAGGAATAAGGCGCGGTTCGGCGGAACGCGCCGCGAGGGAGCCGACGGGCGGGCAAATGACGGTCATATCGGAGACGATAGATCCGGCCTTCGAGGTCGTGGAGCCCGAGCGTGCCGCCGCACCTTTCCTGTTCAACTCGCCCCATAGCGGCATCATCTATCCGCGCGCCTTCGTCGAGCAGGTGCGGCTCGACATGTCGACGCTGCGCCGCTCCGAGGATTCGCTGGTTGACGAATTGTTCGCGCAGGTCACCGGCCTCGGCATGGGCTTCATGCGGGCGCATTTCCCGCGCTGCTATCTCGACGTGAACCGCGAGCCCTACGAACTCGACCCGCGCATGTTCGAGGGCAGGCTGCCCGCCTATGCCAATACCCGCTCGATGCGGGTTTCGGGCGGGCTGGGCACCATCGCGCGGGTGGTGGGCGAGCAGCAGGAGATCTATGCCCGGCGCATCCCGGTCGACGACGCGATGGCGCGCATCGAGGCCTATTACAAGCCCTATCACCGCACGCTGCGCCGGCTGATGGTGCAGATGCAGCGCAGCTTCGGCATCGCGGTGCTGGTCGACTGCCACTCCATGCCCTCGGGCGGCGGGCGCGACGAGCGCGGGCGGGTCGACATGGTGATCGGCGACCGCTACGGCACCAGCTGCGCGCAGGCGATACCCGAACGCATCGAGCGCGAACTGCGCCGGCGCGGCTATTCGGTGGTGCGCAACAAGCCCTATGCCGGCGGCTTCATCACCGAGCATTACGGCAATCCCGCCTCGGGGATGCACGCGGTGCAGATCGAGATCAATCGTGCTCTTTATATGAACGAACGCACGTATCAGCGCAGCGAACGCTTCGAAAATGTGCAACGCGACCTGCTCGATGTCGCCCGCGCGCTGGCGGATATCCCGCATCTGGAGCTGGCACCGGCCCGCGCCGCCGCGGAATAAACGTGGATTTTCATATACTTGTTACAATTGTTGCGAATTTTTTATGGATCGATGCAAAACGCCGCAGAAGAGCCTTGCATTTTAGGAATGAGAGATATACGAATTCTGCACGCTTGGTTCTGACAGAGCGCCTTCCCCTCTCCGGCACGAGATTTCGAGCCGCGGCAACGTGGTCGGAAGCGCAACGCTGAAACGGGCAAGCCCTTCTTCCGGCTGCCGCAGGATTTCCGGGTCAGGTATCCGGGTCCTGCAGGATGACGGTGGGGATACCGACAAGACGGCTCAAGCCGCTGCGGTTTCCACCGACACCGACGGCACAAAAAGAAAGAGGCCGCTCACGCGAACGAGAGCGGCCCAAGTCTAGGGAGGAAACGCCCAAGGAGGGCTGCACGGAGCGACGCCAATCGCTGCGTGCGAGACAGAAGATGGATGTGCATTGCGGAATAATCAAGGCGCCACAGTCCATTTTCTGGCATACCAGATACAAACAATGACAGGTGTGGCCGATTTGTCGCGATAGGCGCTACCCCCTTGGGGACGAGCGGCCGGGCGCGAAGGCATCGGAACTGACGGCCGGAGCGGCGCAACCCGCTCTGGCCGTTCGTATTTTTGCAGATGCGCGGCACGCGGACTCGAAAGGCCGGATCGGTAGGACCGAGGATTCGGCGCGGCGCCCCTCGGCGGCGCCGAGAGGTGCGGGCGATTGCCGCATGCCTCCAAACGGTGCCCGACGAGCGCGCCGCGCGATGATTCCCCGATTCGCGCCCAGATGCCGGCGCCGGCTTCCGGCTTCGTGGCGGCACGCCGCGGCTTTGACCGATGTAACCCGACTGCCCGTCGGCGGCGGCAGCGGCGAAGGCAACGGCAGCGCGGCGAAGCCGGCCGGATGCCGGGCCTTCGCTCCCAGGACGATTGCGCGGACCATTCCCGGACATTCGCCGACCCGGATCCGATCGTCCGAAGGCGCCGCCGGCGGCTATTGCCCGGCCCGCCTCCACGCCTGTCGCAGGCGGCGGGACGCGCGCGGCGCGCATGCGCTGACGGCATGGCCCTTCGACGCCGATCCGCCCCTGGGCGGTTCCACCGGTGCTGCGCATGCCCGATTCGGCCATCGGGAGCCCGGATGCGCCGCCTGCCCGCGACATTGGAATGCCGGGATGCGAAGACGCCTGGCAGATAGGGATATCAGGAGGCTGGGGGCAGGCGCGGCCGGCGAGGCGGCATGCCGGAGGTGCGCCCGTCATCCGGCGATTGCGACGGTGGCGCAGCCATGCAGAAAAAAGAAAGGGCCGCATCCAGGAGGAGCGGCCCAAGTCTAGGGAGGAAACGCCCAAGGAGGGCGACGGCAACGCAACGCCAATCACGTTGCCGCACCGCAATAATATGGACGAGACCCGCGATTGACGCAAGGAGAAAACGAAAGAAACGAAAGCCGGATCGGCAAATTCACGCGCAAGTGACGAAGATCGCGCCTCGACCGCGCTTACCTGATCGCGCTCGCCGATCGGACGCGACTCGCGGCGGAAATCCGCCTCATCGCCGAACGGCGCGCGCGTCCGTCACGCCCGCCCGAGAGCATGGCGAGGGAAATATATTGAGAATCAATGGCTTGAAAATAAAGGGGCCGCTCACGTTGCCGGAGCGGCCCAAGTCTAGGGAGGAAACGCCCAAGGAGGGCAGCGGCAGGGCAACGCCAATCGCCTTGCCGCACTGCAATAATATCGCAGCTTGGCTTCCCCATGGCAACCGTCAAAGCTGCCTAATTGTTCACCGTGGCGGAATGGCAGCCATGCGCAAGGCGCGGGACTGAACCGGCATTTCGCCGCCGCTCGCCGCCGAGGTGCGTCCGTCATCGCGGCCGATGGCGGCGATCGCAGGCTTTCGGGCGCACCATTGCCCGCCGGCGCGGCGGCCGATAAGGAAATGACGGCGCCGACACTTGGCGCGGCAGCGGACAAGACCCGTCGCGGGGCGAACCCGCCGGGCAGAGCGGAGTGCACCATGAGCGCCGTGGATTTCGAAGGCTTCGTACACGAGCTCGCCACGGTATCCGGCCAGGTCATCCTTCCCTTCTTCCGCACCGCGCTCGGCGTCGAGGACAAGAACAAGGGCGCGGCCTTCGACCCCGTCACCGCCGCCGACCGCACGGCCGAGCAGGCGATGCGCAACCTGATCCGCAGCACCTTTCCCCAGCACGGGGTGCGCGGCGAGGAATTCGGCAACGAGAACGAGGATGCCGAATTCGTGTGGATCCTCGATCCGATCGACGGCACCAAGTCCTTCATCGCCGGCCTGCCGTCCTGGGGCACGCTGATCGGCCTCTCCCGCAACGGCACGCCGGTCTATGGCATGATGCACCAGCCCTTCGTCGGCGAGCGCTTCTTCGGCGACGGCAGCGCGGCCCGCTATCGCGGCCCGGCCGGCGCCCGCGCCCTGTCCGTCCGCGCGTGCCCCGCGCTCGACCAGGCGCTGATGATCACCACCAGCCCGCTCTTGATGAAGCAGCCCGACCGTGACCGCTATGTCGAGGTGGAGCGCCGGGTGCGGCTGCCGCGCTATGGCGGCGACTGCTATTCCTATTGCATGGTGGCCGCTGGCCATGTCGACCTCGTCATCGAGACCGAATTGCAGGATTACGACATCGCCGCGCTGATCCCGATCGTCGAGGGCGCCGGCGGCATCCTCACCGACTGGGAGGGCAACCCGGTGCGCGGCGGCGGGCGGGTGGTCGCCGCCGGCGACCGGCGGGTGCACGAGCAGGCGCTGAAGGTGCTGGCCGGGAACTGAACGCCCGCGCCCGGCCTAGCGGCCGCTGCCGGGAATGAACGCGTCGAAGGCGGCGAAGAACGGCTCGCGGAACGTGTCGCGCTCCTGCAGGATCTCGTGCCGGGCGCCGGGCAGCACGATATGCGAGCCGGCGATGAGGCGGCTGCCCAGTTTCTCGATCGCCGGGGTGGAGACGACATTGTCCGCCCCCGCCGCCACCATCAGCAGCGGCTGGCGGATGATGCGGGCGGTCGCCGGATCGGTGAGCAGGTCCATCTGGTCGAAGGCCGACTTGATCCAGCCGATGGTCGGCGGCCCGACATCGAGCGCCGGATGCTCGACGGTGATGGCGAGGTTGCGCGCGAAGCGCACCGGATCGGAGGTGAGCCGGTTGCCCTCGAAATCGAGCTCGCCGGCGCGCACCAGCTTGCCGCGCGGCACATAGAAACCCGACAGGCCGACGGCATTGAGCACGCGGGCGCTGCGCCGCGCCGCCACGTCGTGGCGCAGCATCGACAGGTCGAGCATCGGCGCGGTGAGCACCATGCGCTCGAACCAGCGCTCGCCGCGCCGGGCGGATTCGAGCAGGATCGCCGCGCCCATGGAATGGGCGAGCGCGTAATAGGGCGGCGGGCAGTTCGGCAGCACGACCTCTCGCATGAACGCCTCGAGGTCGAGTTGATAATCGGAAAAATGCCCGACATGGCCCTTCATCGGGTTGCCGAGCAGGCGCTGCGAGCCGCCCTGCCCGCGCCAGTCCAGCACCGCGACGGCGAAGCCGCGGCCGCGCAAGTCCTCCGTCAGCTCGAAATATTTCTCGATCTTCTCGGTGCGGCCGGGAAACACGCAGATCGTGCCGCGGGTGCGATCGGCCGCCCGCCAATGGGCATAGCGCAGCGACACGCCGTCGGCGGCGGACAGCATGCCGCTCTGCGCGCTTTCGGGCACGGGATTGTCGGGGGTGCTGAAAAGCTGCATCGGCGGACGACGGGACTCGCAGGTGGCTACGGCTCGCAGGTGGAACGGCTCGCGGGAGGGATGGCTGCGCTGAGTACAGCCAGCCGCGCCTTTTCACAAGCCGGCAAAGGCTTTCCCCTACATATAGGGGCTTGCCGGGGCTCAATAGCGCCGGGCGCCGAAGCCGATCACCTTCATGCCGCTGATGGCGCCGGAGGCGGCGTCGACCACCACCTGCACCCGCTCGCCGCGCGGACCGTTGGCCTCCAGCAGGATGGTGGGGCCACGCTGGCGCAGCACCGACACGTCCGAGAAGCCGCGCGCGCGCAGCATGCGCGCCGCCGCCTCGCCGTCGAGCCCGCCCGCCTGGCCGGGCGGCGCCTCATAGGGCGCATAGGGGCCGGGCGGCGGGCCGCCGCGGCCATAGGGCGCCGCCCAGGGGCCGCCGGACGGGCCGATCGCCTGCGCCTGCGCGCCCGGCGACAGGCCCGCCGGCAACGCCAGCAGGATCGCCAACAGCACGCGCATGAGCGCCGTCATCGCAAGGCCCCTCCTCGTTGCAGCCGTCCCCTGCGCCGCGCGCCCGCGCCGGCACGACCGCTACAATGCCTTGGACGATACGGGAGTTGAACTGAATTGCCGCCGAGCCGGCCGTTCATCCGCCGTTCATCTGGGCGCCTCGCGAATTTTCGCGAGCGCCCTTTCAGCCCCTCTTGCGAAGCGCAAACGCTGCCCCATCTCGAAAGTGTGCCGGCCAGACGGCGGCACGCGACGGGCTCGGCTCTGGCGAGCGGGTCCACCACCCACTGCATGTCGCTTCAAAGAGGATATGCCATGCGTAACTTCGATCTTTCCCCGCTCTATCGTTCCACCGTCGGTTTCGACCGGCTGTTCTCGCTGCTCGACCAGGTCGGCGGTGTCGATACCGGCACCACCTATCCGCCCTATAATATCGAGCGCACCGGCGAGAACGCCTATCGGATCACCGTCGCGGTCGCCGGCTTCACCGACAGGGATCTCAGCATCGACGTGAAGGAGAACACCCTCTCCATCCGCGGCGAGCGCCCGGTCGATCAGGCCGGCCAGCCCGGCGAGGTGCTCTACCAGGGCATTGCCGCGCGCGCCTTCGAGCGCCGCTTCCAGCTCGCCGACCATGTCGAGGTGCGCGGCGCCTCGCTGGCCAACGGCCTGCTCCATGTCGACCTCGTGCGCGAGGTGCCGGAGAAGCTGAAGCCCCGCTCGATCGCCATCGCCAGCGGCACGGCGCAGGCCGTATCCGCCGACAAGGTGATCGACGCCAAGGTCGCCGCGTAACCCGCGCGACCGGCCGCGACGACGGCACGGACGTGACGATGGAGGCGCCCCGGACCACCGGGGCGCCTTTTATTTTATGGATCTGCCGCCCAGCCGCGCTGTTTCGCGGCCTTCGCGATCGACCCGGACAGCCCCCACTCGAAGTCAGCTTCGACACGCCCGCCTGACGGCACCGCGCGGGCGTCCATAACGCGCGCGACAGCGGCCGCCCTCCGGCCGATGCCGTTCGGTAGCGGCGACCTGATGGCGGCTATTTGATAGGCGGCTTCGGCGTCGGCAGCGGCGGATCGTTGATCTCGCGCGCCAGAACCGAGGCGGTGCCGGCCGGCACTTCCGCCGCGCCGGCCGCCGCGCCGGTGGCGACGCCGGCACGGGCCTCCAGCACATTGGGGGGCTTGGGCGCCTGGATCGAGGCGGCGGCAGGTGGATTCGCCGCCGGAACGGCATTGGCGGCGGGAGCATTCGCCATCGCCGGGGGAGTGGCTGCCGCGGGGGCATTCGCCGGTTGGGCATTCGCCGGCTGGGGATTGGCCGGCTGGGCCGGGCTGGGCGGCAGCGCGATGCCGGGGATGACCCGGACCGCGGTCTCGCCCGGCTTCACCGACGGCGCCGGCTCGGCCGGCCTGGCCGCCTGCGCGGGCTCGGCCTGCCGCACCGCCTCGGGCGGGATGGTGACGACCGGCGGCGAGGTGGACTCGGCGGGCTTGCTGGCGGCGGCCGGCGGTGCGGCGGCGACCGTCGCCCTGTCGGCCGAGGACGGCTTCTCCGTGCTCGCCGATGCGGCGGGCGTGGTGATGTTCGCGCCACCCGACGGTGCCGGCAGCGGCGGCGGCGCTGCCGGATCGACGGGCGTCGGCCCGGCATTGGGCAGGCTCGCCGACAGCGGCGCATTGGGCGACGGCGGCAGCGGCGGCTTCTTCGGCGGCAGCACGCTGGTCACCGGCGCCGGCATCCGGCCGACCGTCGGGGGAACCACCGGGCCGATCGGGCGCATCGAGATGATGTTGCCGGAATAGGCGTTGACGCGAACCCGCACGCGCCGGCCCATGGCATCGGTCGCCTCGCTCACATAGGTGTTGCCCTCGGTGCGCGGGCGGGAAATGTTGCTGAGCCCCATGGAGCCGAGCATCGGGCGCATGTCGGCGCGCGGCATGATCGGCGGGTTGTAGGACGGCGCGATCGGCGGCCCGTAATAGGCGCCGGGCGGCGGATAGAGCGGCCGATAGACCGGCGGCGGGGGCGGCATGTAGCCGGGCGGCGGCGCATAGGGGCGATAATAGACCTGGGCCTGCGCCGGCATGGCGCACAGCGCCGCACCCGCCACGGCGAGCGATGCGACGAGAACAGGCAGAAAAACAGGCCGCAGGGCAGGCCATGATGGGGCGGACAGCTTCGACATCGAGCAGCCTTCCGAAGAGATTTACGCTTTACCGACCGTGAACCATATGAGCCTCGGAATGCGGCGCCGCTGAGACGAAAGCACGCGGGCCCGCGCGTGGGCGGATTGCGCGCGAGCCCGCGCGAGGCGGGCATGGCGTGACCGGGCGCCGAAACGGGCGGGCGGGCAATTGGCTTGCGCGCGGCGGCCTCTGAATTGCCGTTCGTTGCGCTTTGCCGCCGCTTCCCGCAACAAGAGTGAAAAATGCCGGCCGCAAAGTGCCGCTCCCCGCTTGTCCCCGCGCGCGGTTTCTGGCATGTTCCCCGTTGATAGGACAACCATACTGTCCTATCATTCAAATAGGCTGGTGCTCTGCACGATGCATGGCACAGTCGATGCTAGCGTATTTCGGTGCTGGTGTGCATGCTTGCGGGCGACGAGCCGCGCGGAGCCGGGTTCTCTCGGCATGCCGACCAGCGAGGCGAGCAAATGGGGAGGCTCTCGATGAGCGAGGAATTTGGCGGCCAGTCCGCGTCGGTTTTCGTTGAGGGTTCGGTCCGTCCGGCCACGACGGGCCGCGCCGACGTCAAAAACCCGAGCGTCGCGCACCCGAACATCGCGCACCCGGTCGTCCTCGATCCGGGCCTGCCCGGTGGGCACGGCCTCTACGACCCGCGCAACGAGAAGGATTCCTGCGGCGTCGGCTTCATCGCCGACATCAAGGGTCGCAAGTCGCACCAGATCGTGAAGGACGGGCTGCAGATCCTGCTGAATCTCGAGCATCGCGGTGCCGTCGGCGCGGATCCCCGCGCCGGCGACGGCGCCGGCATGCTGGTGCAGATCCCGCATCGCTTCTTCGCCAAGGAAGCCGCCAAGCTCGGCTTCACCCTGCCCGAGCCCGGCCATTACGCCGTCGGCCACGTCTTCCTGCCGCGCGAGGCGGAAGGCCAGAAGATCGTCCGCGAGACCTTCGAGCGCGTGGTGGCGGACGAGGGACAGGTGGTGCTCGGCTGGCGCGAGGTGCCGACCGACAACACCTCGCTCGGCCACACCGTGCTGCCGACCGAGCCGACGCATGTCCAGGTCTTCATCGGCCGCGGCGAGGCGACCCATAGCGAGGACGATTTCGAGCGCCGGCTGTTCGTGCTGCGCAAGGTGGTCTCCAACGCCGTCTACGGCGCCAGGGACCCGCGCACGGCCGGCTATTATGTCGTCTCGCTCTCCTGCCGGACCATCGTCTACAAGGGCATGTTCAACGCCGACCAGCTCGGCGCCTATTATGCCGACCTGCATGACGAGGACTTCGAGAGCGCGGTCGCGCTGGTGCACCAGCGTTTCTCGACCAACACCTTCCCGGCCTGGTCGCTCGCCCATCCCTACCGGATGGTGGCGCATAACGGCGAGATCAACACGCTGCGCGGCAACGTGAACTGGATGGCGGCCCGCCAGGCTTCCGTCGATTCGGAGCTGTTCGGCAACGACATCTCCAAGCTGTGGCCGATCTCCTATGAGGGGCAGTCGGACACCGCCTGCTTCGACAACGCGCTCGAATTCCTGGTGCAGGGCGGCTATGAGCTGCCGCACGCGGCGATGATGCTGGTGCCCGAGGCCTGGGCCGGCAACCCGCTGATGGACGAGGAGCGCCGCGCCTTCTACGAGTACCACGCCGCCATGATGGAGCCGTGGGACGGGCCGGCGGCCATCGTCGCCACCGACGGGCGCCAGATCGTCGCCATGCTCGACCGCAACGGCCTGCGCCCGGCGCGCTACATGGTGACGCGGGACGACAGGATCGTCTGCGCGTCCGAGATGGGCGTGCTCACCTTCCCGGAGGAGGAGATCGTCACCAAGTGGCGGCTCCAGCCCGGCAAGATGCTGCTCATCGACCTGGAGGAAGGCCGCCTCGTCCCCGACGACGAGGTGAAGACCGAGATGGCGCGCAAGCACCCCTACAAGGAGTGGCTGCAGCGCACCCAGCTGGTGCTGGAGGAGCTGCGCTCCGTCGAGGCGCGGGAAGTCCGCACCGACGTGTCGCTGCTCGACCGGCAGCAGGCGTTCGGCTATTCGCAGGAAGACCTCAAGCTCCTGATGGCGCCGATGGCGACCACCGGGCAGGAGGCGGTCGGCTCCATGGGCACCGACACGCCGATCTCGCCGCTGTCGAAGAAGTCGAAGTCGCTGTTCACCTATTTCAAGCAGAACTTCGCCCAGGTCACCAACCCGCCGATCGACCCGATCCGCGAGGAACTGGTGATGAGCCTCGTGTCCTTCATCGGGCCGCGGCCGAACATCTTCGACCTCGAAGGCAATTCCCGCCGCAAGCGGCTGGAGGTGCGCCAGCCGATCCTCACCAATGTCGACCTGGAGAAGATCCGCTCCATCGGCTTCATGGAGGAGCGCTTCGACACCCGCACGCTCGACATCACCTACCCCTCCGACAAGGGCGCGGCGGGCATGGGCGACGCGGTGGAGCGGCTGTGCGAGCGCGCCGAGGCGGCGGTGCATGGCGGCTACAACATCATCATCCTGTCCGACCGGCTGGTCGGGCCGGACCGGATCCCGATTCCGGCGCTGCTGGCCACCGCGGCCGTGCACCATCACCTGATCCGCAAGGGCCTGCGCACCGCCGCCGGCCTCGTGGTGGAGACGGGCGAGGCGCGCGAGGTGCATCATTTCGCCTGCCTCGCCGGCTATGGCGCCGAGGCGATCAACCCCTACCTCGCCTTCGAGACGCTGATCGCCATGCGCGACGACATCCCGGAGGAGGTCGACGAGTACGAGATCGTCAAGCGCTTCATCAAGTCGGTCGACAAGGGCCTGCTGAAGGTGATGTCCAAGATGGGCATCTCGACCTACCAGTCCTATTGCGGCGCGCAGATCTTCGACGCCGTCGGCCTGTCCGACGAGGTGGTCGCGAAGTACTTCACCGGCACCGCCTCGACCATCGGCGGCATCGGCCTCGCCGAGATCGCCGAGGAGACGGCGATGCGCCACCGCGACGCCTTCGGCGACGCGCCGGTGTTCCGCACCGCGCTCGACGTCGGCGGCGAATATGCCTATCGCCTGCGCGGCGAGGAGCATGCCTGGGACCCGGAGACGGTCGCGGTGCTGCAGCACGCGGTGCGCGGCAACGCCCAGGACAAGTACCGCCACTTCGCCAGGCTGGTGAACGAGACCGGCGACAAGACGCTGAACATCCGCGCGCTGTTCCGCATCCGCGGCGCCGACGAGCTCGCCCATGTGCCGGTGCCGCTCGACGAGGTCGAGCCCGCCGCCGACATCGTCAGGCGCTTCGTCACCGGCGCGATGTCGTTCGGCTCGATCTCGCGCGAGGCGCATACCACGCTCGCCATCGCGATGAACCGCATCGGCGGCAAGTCGAACACCGGCGAAGGCGGCGAGGAGGCCTCGCGCTTCAAGCCGCTGGCGAACGGCGACAGCATGCGCTCGGCGATCAAGCAGGTGGCCTCGGGCCGCTTCGGCGTGACCGCGGACTTCCTCGTCAATGCCGACATGATCCAGCTGAAGATGGCGCAGGGCGCCAAGCCCGGCGAAGGCGGACAATTGCCCGGCCACAAGGTCGACGCGGTGATCGCCAAGGTGCGCCACTCCACCCCCGGCGTCGGCCTGATCTCGCCGCCGCCGCACCACGACATCTATTCGATCGAGGACCTGGCGCAGCTCATCTACGACGTGAAGAACGTC
>NZ_JBXASN010000023.1:25000-86168 GCF_058809335.1 Ancylobacter sp. GW821-FHT10E12
AGGGCGTGCATTACGCCATGCCCTATCTGGTGCAGCAGAACCGCCGCCTCGGCCGCGAGGACGTGAGCGCCGAGAAGCCGATCCTCGCCGCCGGCAAGCATGTCGTCGTCATCGGCGGCGGCGACACCGCCTCCGACTGCGTCGGCACCGCCTTCCGCCAGGGTGCGCTCTCCGTCCACCAGCTCGACATCCGCCCGGTGCCGCCGCTGAAGGAAGACAAGCTGGCGATCTGGCCCTATTGGCCGACCAAGTTCCGCACCTCCTCCAGCCAGGCCGAGGGCGCCGAGCGCGAATTCGCCGCCGCCACCCTCGGCATGGAAGGCAAGAAGGGCCACGTCACATCGGTGAAGTGCGCGCGCGTCGACGCCCGGCGCCAGCCGATCCCCGGCACCGAATTCCTGATCAAGGCCGACCTCGTCTTCATCGCTCTCGGCTTCGTCCACCCGGTGCACGAGGGCATGCTGAGCCTGGACGGCCTCTCGCTCGACAAGCGCGGCAATGTCGCCGCCGACGACCAGGGCTACGCGACCTCGGTGCCGAAGCTGTTCGCCGCCGGCGACATGCGGCGCGGCCAGTCGCTCGTCGTGTGGGCGATCCGCGAGGGCCGGCAGGCGGCGCAGTCCATCGACACCTTCCTGATGGGCGCCTCGGTCCTTCCCCGCTGACGTTCCGCGCGCCCGCCTCCCGATGCGGCGGAGCGCCGCACGGCCGACGGCCGGACCTCCCCTGCTTCAGGGCGTGGCCGGCGGCGGCGCCGTGGCCTTGGTGGCGCTGCCGGCAGCCGGATCGGCGCCGGTGCCGCTGCCGGCGGAACGCTTCGGCGGCGTCCAGCTGAAATCGTCGGTGCGTCCGCTCACCGTCGGCAGCGGTTCGCCGCGCACCAGCAGCCTGGCGGCGTCATCGGCCGGGGCTTCGCCCTCGGCCGGCACCGGCGCTTGCGCCGGGACGGGGCCGGCGGCGCCCGCCAGCGTCCGCGCCCCGGTGCCGGCCGCGGCGCCCGCCCCGGTGAGCATGATGATCGAGGGCCGCGCCGCCGCCGGATCGCCGGCCGTCGGCAGCTCCAGGCGCTCCAGCAGCGGGCCGAGTTCGCGGTCGACGAAGAAGGCCAGCTTGCGCCCGCCGGCGCGGGTGAAGCCGATGCCGTTGGCGGTGCGCAGCCGCCGGCGCTGGCCGTCCACCGCCGGGCCGGACATCATGAACTGGCCGTTCTCGTCGACGAAGCCGTCCCAGACATCGACGAAGATCACCCCTGCCCGCTCGGCCCGCTCGCTCAGCAATTCGTTGAGGCGGGCATTGCGCTCGCTGGCATCGCCATCGTCCACCGGCGGCAGGCCGACCAGGATCACCGGGCGGCCCTGAAGCTTCAGGCCGAGCAGGAAATCGTCGACGCGCCGGCCGTAGATCGATCGCCAGCGCTCGTCGAACAGTTCCACCGGCCCACCCGGCTCCTGGATCGGGGCGAGGTCGGCGCTGCCGGCGAACACCACCACCGCGCTCGGTGCCTCGGAGGCGACCAGCGTGCGCCCGCCATTCACCCAGTCATAGGCGCCGCCCGGCGCGAAGCCGGAGCCCGCCTCGGCATGGCCGACCACCGCGATGTCCTTGCGGTCGGCGGCGAAGGCGTCAGCGAGGCCCTGCGCGAGCGAATCGGCATATTCGTCGCCAAGCACCAGGACGATGCCCTTGAGGTCGCTGCCCTCGTCGGCGCGGGCGGCGGCGGCGGTCGCGTGCACCGTGCCGCGCGGCTCCGCCGGGGCCTCGATCGCCGGGGTGCGGGCCACCGCCGGCGGCGGCGGGGCGACGTCGCGTGGACGGGCGGGAGCATAGCGCGGCGGCGGCTCGTCCGGCCCCCTGAACAGGTCGATGAGCGGCTGGAACGGGCTCCAGCTGCGCGGCTCGGGCGGCGGAGCGGCCTGGCGCGACGGCCCCGGCTGCTGGCGGCGCGGCTGCGAGGAGCGCTGTTGCGGCGGCGCCTGGCGCGTCGGCTGGCCGACATTGCCCGGCGGGCGGAACCAGTCGGCCTGCGCCAGCGCCGGTGCGTCGGGAATCGCGAGCAGCGCCAGCGCCAGCAGCGCGGCGAGCGCCAGCAGCGGCGCCCGCGCGTCGCTGACGCCCGATCTCACCCGCCGGCGGCGCCCGGTGCGTTCCATCCGATCCATGGCAGCAAGCGGTGAACGATTATGACGGCGGTTTCAAGTCCCGCGCCGGATCCGGCCGGACCCCGACCCCCTAGTCACGCAGCTTGTCGAGCACCTCGCCGGTGGCGAGCCCGTCCGGCAGCATGCCGACGCTGACCTGGAACTCGCGCACCGCGACGCGGGTCTTGTGCCCCATCGCGCCGTCCGGCGGGCCCGGATCGTAGCCGCGCCGGGCAAGGCGATGCTGCAGTTCCGAGCGCTCGGCGCGCGACAGCGCCCGCATGTCCTCCGGCCACGGCGTGACGAAGGGGCCGCCGCCGCGGATGCGGTCGGCCAGATGGCCGATGGCGAGCGCATAGGCGTCGGCCGGGTTGTAGGAGAGGATGGCCTTGAAATTGTCGGTCATCAGGAAGGCCGGGCCGTTGGCGCCGGCCGGCAGCAGCAGATAGGCCATGGCCTCGCCATTCGGATAGGCGTTCCTGCCGACGCGGGCGACGCCCATCGCCGCCCATTCGCGCAGCGGCTTGCGGATGCTCCTGTCGGCGAGCAGATAGTCGAAGCCGCGCGGCGCGACGACCTCGTAGCCCCAGCTCATGCCCGGCTTCCAGCCGCCGCGCCTCAGCTTGTTGGCGGTCGAGCTCATGGCGTCGGCGACCGAATCGACGACGTTGCGATGGCCGTCGCCGTCGAAATCCACCGCGTCGCGCTGGAAGGCGGTGGGCATGAACTGGGTGAGGCCGAAGGCGCCGGCCCAGGAGCCCTTCAGATGCGCCTCGGGAATGTCGCCACGGTCGACGATGCGCAGCGCGGCGACGAACTCGTCGCGGAAATAGGGCTGGCGACGGCCGATGCAGGCCAGCGTGCCGGTCGCCTGGATCACCGGATAGGAACCGCGGGCGCCGCCGTAATTGGTCTCGATGCCCCAGATCGCCGCCACCACATAGGGATCGACGCCATAGGCCCGCTCCACCGCCGCGAACACCGCGGCGTTCTCGGCCATGGCCTGCCGGCCCTTCTGGATGCGGGTCTCGGAGACCAGCATCTCGACATAGTCGCCGGGCGTGCGGGAGAATTCCGGCTGGGTCTCCAGCTTCTTCATGATCGACATGTCGGGCGTCAGCCCGGCGGTCAGGCGGCGGAACCCGGCGGCCGACACGCCGGCCTTGCGCGCCTGCGGCTCCAGCGCGGCGATGCAGCGGCCGAAATTGGCCTCGGCCGTCCGCAGCGCGGCCGGCTGCATGTCGGGATGGGAGGAGCCGGTCGGCGCCGGCGCCGCGCTGGCGACCGGAGGCGGGGCGGCGCGCGCCGCGGCCGGCGGGGGTGCTCCCGGCGCGACGGTGCCCGTCACGTCGTCGGAGAGCACGCAGCCGCCGAGGCCGAGCGCGAGGACGAAAGCGGCCAACGTGCCCGACGAATGATTGCCGCCCGATACCGACCCGATACGCATGAACAGAACCCTGATCCGTACTTCGGACGAATTAGGGGACTCTCATGTTTTACGTCGACTTAACGTCAGGGAGGTTTTTCCCGCTCCGAGGCCAAGAATGGTTTATGGATACCTCCATATCGCCGCCCGACCCGGCGATGCTGTGCGAAGAAGCGCGAGTGTCACATGAATTTTGTCATTGGCGCGCTTCACAAGTTAAGTTGAGTTTCACATCCACTCCGTAGATCGACTCCCATCGACCGGCCCTTTTCAAGAACGGACCCAGTTGCAGATGGCACCCCATATTCGTAAGGCGATCCTTCCCGTTGCCGGCCTCGGCACCCGCTTTCTGCCCGCCACCAAGGCGGTGCCTAAGGAAATGCTCACCGTCGTCGACCGCCCGGTCGTGCAGCATGTGGTGGACGAGGCACGCGCCGCCGGCATCGAGCACATCGTCTTCGTCACCGGCCGCAACAAAGGGGTGATC
Source organism: Ancylobacter sp. GW821-FHT10E12 (assembly GCF_058809335.1). Classification (NCBI taxonomy): domain Bacteria; kingdom Pseudomonadati; phylum Pseudomonadota; class Alphaproteobacteria; order Hyphomicrobiales; family Xanthobacteraceae; genus Ancylobacter; species Ancylobacter sp. GW821-FHT10E12. The sequence goes on from NZ_JBXASN010000023.1 coordinate 29,052, forward strand.
GAGGACCATTTCGACCGCCAGTACGAGCTGGAGGCCACGCTGTCCGAGCGCGGCAAGCACCAGCTGCTCGACACGCTGCGCGCCGAGACCCTGGGTCCGGGCAAGACCAGCTTCACCCGCCAGCAGCTCCCCCTCGGCCTCGGCCATGCGGTGTGGTGCGCCCGCGACATCATCGGCAACGAGCCCTTCGCGCTGCTGCTGCCGGACATGCTGCACAAGCCGCGCAACGGCAAGAGCTGCCTCGCCCAGATGGTGGACGCCTATCAGACGGCCGGCGGCGGCAACCACATCGCGGTCTACGAAGTGCCGATGGACCAGACCGACCAGTACGGCATCGTCGGCCTCGGCGAGAGCATCGCCGAGCGCGTGCACAAGATCGCCAAGATGGTCGAGAAGCCGAAGAAGGAAGTGGCGCCGTCCAACCTCGCCATTTCCGGGCGCTATATCCTGCAGCCGGAGATCTTCGACCTGCTCGCCACCCAGGAGCAAGGCGCCGGCGGCGAGATCCAGCTGACCGATTCCATGCTGAAGCTGGCCAAGAAGCAGGACTTCTACAGCGTCACCTTCGACGGCTCGATCTATGACTGCGGCTCGAAGCTCGGCTTCCTGATGGCCAACGTCGCCTATGCGCTGGCGCGGCCGGACATCGCCGAGACCTTCCGCCCCGAGCTCGACGCCCTGCTCGCCAGCAACGGCTGAGCGCCAAGCCCGAGCGGCCCGGACCCTCGGCGCTCGCCGACGGCCCGGGCCGCTCCTCGCCTCACGCGGGCTCGCGGCGCACCCGCAGCGTCGATCCCTCGACGCCGGTGACCGCCACCTGCGCGCCGGCCGGGCAGTCCTCGCCGACGATGCGCCACACGGTGTCGTCGACACGCACCCTGCCAACACCGCCGACGATCGGCTCGGCCAGCACGAAGCCGCGCCCGATCAGCGCCTCGGCGCGGCGGTTGAGGAATGGCCGGTCGCTGGCCTTGGCCGCCGCCGGCGCCAGCAGGCGACCCAGCACCACCGCCCCGAGCGCCAGCACGGCGAACAGCACGCATTGCAGCTGCCAGCCGATCTCCACCAGGGGAATGACGAGGCCGGTCGCCAGCGCGGCGAGGCCCAGCCAGATCAGATAGCTGCCCGGCGCGGCCAGTTCGCCGAGCAGCAGCAGGCCGGCGAGGATGAACCAGCCCCAGTCGCCCAGTATGGCGAGAAGGTTCATCGCCTCACTCCACCGGCCCGGCAGGCTCGCCGCCGCCCGCCGCCGGCCCGGTCGGACGCGCCCACACCGCCGAACGCGCCGCGGCATCGGGACCGGAAACGACCTGATGCCCGGAAACTCCTTGATGCCCGAAAGCCCCCTTGGCGATTTCGGCGATGCCGGCCAGCGAGCCGAGGATGGCGGTGGCCTCATAGGGCAGGATCATCATCTTCTGGTTCGGCGCGCTCGCCATGGCCTCCAGCGCCTTCACGTATTTCTCGGCGACATAATAGTTGAGCGCGCTCGGATCGCCGGAGGCGACGGCGGCGGACAGCATCTGCGTCGCCTTCGCGTCGGCCTCGGCAAGGCGCTCGCGGGCTTCGGCATCGCGGAACGCGGCTTCGCGGCGACCCTCGGCCTGCAGGATCTGGCCCTGCTTCTCGCCTTCGGCGCGCAGGATCTCCGACTGGCGATGGCCTTCGGCTTCCAGCACCATGGCGCGCTTCTCGCGCTCGGCCTTCATCTGGCGCGCCATCGCCGTCACCAGATCGGCCGGCGGCACGATGTCCTTGATCTCGATGCGGGTGATCTTCACGCCCCAGGGCGAGGCGGCGGCGTCCACCACCTTCAGCAGCCGCTCGTTGATCTCGTCGCGATGCGACAGCAGCTGGTCGAGGTCCATGGACCCCATCACCGTGCGGATATTGGTGGTGGTGAGGGCCAGGATGGCGGTGTCGAGCCGGGTCACCTCGTAGCTGGCGCGCGGCGCGTCGAACACCTGGAAGAACGCCACCCCGTCCACCGCCACCGTGGCGTTGTCGCGGGTGATGACCTCCTGGGTCGGAACGTCGAGCACCTGCTCCATGACGTTCACCTTGTGGCCGATGCGGTCGATGAACGGGACGATGATGTTGAGCCCCGGCGACAGCGTGCGGGTGTAGCGCCTGAAGCGCTCGACGGTGAACTGGTAACCCTGGGGGACCGTCTTCACGCCGGAGAAGATGGTGGCGATCACCAGCACGACCAGCACGACGACGAACAGGTTGAAGCCGATCAGCATGGGGCACTCCACCGGCGCCGGAGATCGGCGCGGGCGGAGTGTGGCGCGGGGGCGCAGCGGCGACAAGGCGGGACGTCCGCGGATGCGCTGGGTATCCCCCGGGCGGCACGGCGGCGCGCAGCGCCTCCCCTCGCCGGGGCGCTCGGTGCCTGCCGCCTGGCGTGAACTGCTAGAGCCAGCGCAGCGCCGCGGCATCGGAATCGTCGGGCTGGCTGTTGAAGGCCAGCCTTGAGCCCGGCGCCCGCTCGTGAAGCACGTTCATGAGCCGCTCGAACTTGCGGGCCAGGGACGGAAGGGTGCGCAAGCCGGCCCCGACGACGATGACGCGTAATGCGCGCCGGCAAGCGCTTCCGTCACCTGCCGCTCGACGGTCTCGGCGTCCCGCGTCAGGAGAAGCCCCGCCGAATGGCCGGCGGCCTCGAGACGCGCCATGGAGGCGTTCAGCCCGCCCATGATCGTGGCGGCCGACAGGCCCTTCGGCGCATCCGGCGCATCGAAGTCGATCTCGGCCGGGTCTTCGCCGATGATGAGGACGGACTTTCCCATGAAGGCGGCTCCTGCTTTCGCGTCCTGCACGCTCGCGGAGAGGCGGTCCGCGACATGGTCGGCGAGGGGCTACACGGCCGCGAAGCCGGAAGCCCCCTCGCCACACCCCTCCCCATCACGATCGGAAACATCCGATCGTGATGGCTCTGGAATTCGAACTCGGCAACAGCCGAGCTCGACGGGGAGAGGGAGCTTCAGTGCCCCATGCTCAGGCCGCCTCTTCCGCCGGCGCCGGACGGGTGTCGAACAGCAGTTCGCCCGCCCCGCGCTCGACCCGCACCACGTCGCCATCCTTCACCGTGCCGGCGAGGATGCGGCCGGCAAGCGGGTCCTGCAGCAGCTTCTGCATGACGCGCTTCAGCGGCCGGGCACCGTAGGCCGGGTCGTAGCCCTTCTCGGCGAGGAAGTCCCGCGCCTCGGGAGCGATCTCCAGGACGATCTTGCGATCCTCCAGCAGCTTCGAGATGCGCTTGGCCTGGATGTCGACGATGGCACCCATCTGCTCGCGCCGCAGCCGGTGGAACAGCACGATCTCGTCGACGCGGTTGAGGAATTCCGGCCGGAAGTGCGAGCGCACCACGTCCATCACCTCGTCGCGCACGCCTTCCGTGTCCTCGCCGTCCTTCTGGTTCACCAGATACTCGGAACCGAGATTCGAGGTCATGATGATCAGCGTGTTGCGGAAGTCGACCGTGCGGCCCTGCCCGTCGGTCAGGCGACCGTCGTCCAGCACCTGCAGCAGGATGTTGAACACGTCGGGATGCGCCTTCTCGATCTCGTCGAACAGCACCACCTGATAGGGCCGGCGCCGCACCGCCTCGGTGAGCGCACCGCCCTCCTCGTAGCCGACATAGCCGGGAGGCGCGCCGATGAGCCGGGCGACCGCGTGCTTCTCCATGTATTCCGACATGTCGATGCGCACGAGCGCGCCGTCGTCGTCGAACAGGAACGAGGCCAGCGCCTTGGTCAGCTCGGTCTTGCCGACGCCGGTCGGGCCGAGGAACATGAACGAGCCGATCGGCCGGTTCGGGTCCTGAAGCCCGGCACGGGCGCGGCGCACCGCGGTCGAGACGGCTTCCACCGCCTCCTTCTGGCCGATGACGCGCCGGGCCAGCTCCTCCTCCATGCGCAGGAGCTTGTCCTTCTCGCCTTCCAGCATCTTGTCGACCGGCACGCCGGTCCAGCGCGACACCACGCCGGCAATGTGATCGGGCGTCACCGCCTCCTCCATCATGGCGCCGGCCTCGACCTCGCCGGCGAGGTCCTTGGCCTCGAGGACGGCAAGCTTCTTCTCCAGCGCCGGAATGGTGCCGTAGGCGATCTCGCCGGCCTTCTGGTACTCGCCGTTGCGCTGGGCGATGGCGAGGTCGGCCCTGGCCTTCTCAAGGTCGCTCTTGATCTTCTGGGCGTCGCCGAGCTTCTCCTTCTCCGCCCGCCAGCGCGAGGTGAGCGAGGAGGACTGCTCCTCCAGATTGGCGAGCTCCTTCTCCAGCTTCTTCAGCCGGTCCTTGGAGCCGGCGTCGGTCTCCTTCTTCAGCGCCTCCTGCTCGATGCGCAGCCGCACGATCTCGCGATCGATGCTGTCGAGCTCCTCGGGCTTGCTGTCGACCTGCATGCGCAGGCGCGAGGCCGCCTCGTCGACGAGGTCGATCGCCTTGTCGGGCAGGAAACGGTCGGTGATGTAGCGGTTGGACAGCGTCGCCGCCGCCACCAGCGCCGAATCGGTGATGCGCACGCCGTGGTGCAGCTCGTACTTCTCCTTGATGCCGCGCAGGATGGAGACCGTGTCCTCCACCGTCGGCTCGGAGACGAAGACCGGCTGGAAGCGGCGGGCGAGCGCGGCGTCCTTCTCGACATGCTTGCGGTACTCGTCGAGCGTGGTGGCGCCGACACAATGCAGCTCGCCGCGGGCGAGCGCAGGCTTGAGCAGGTTCGAGGCGTCCATCGCCCCGTCCGCCTTGCCGGCGCCGACCAGCGTGTGCATCTCGTCGATGAACAGGATGATGCCGCCATCGGCCGAGGTCACCTCGGAGAGCACCGCCTTCAGCCGCTCCTCGAACTCGCCGCGATATTTCGCCCCCGCGATCAGCGAGCCCATGTCGAGCGCCAGCAGGCTCTTGTCCTTCAGGCTCTCCGGCACGTCGCCGTCGACGATGCGCAAAGCGAGTCCCTCGACGATGGCGGTCTTGCCGACGCCGGGCTCGCCGATGAGGACGGGATTGTTCTTGGTGCGGCGCGCCAGCACCTGGATGGTGCGGCGGATCTCCTCGTCGCGGCCGATCACCGGGTCGAGCTTGCCGTCCCGCGCCGCCTGGGTGAGGTCGCGGGCATATTTCTTCAGCGCGTCATAGGCGTTCTCGGCGGTGGCGCTGTCGGCCGTGCGGCCCTTGCGCAGCGCCTCGATGGCGGCGTTGATCTTCTGCGGGCTGGCCCCGGACTTGTTGAGGATCCTGCCGGCCTCGCTGTCCTTCTCCAGCGCCAGCGCGAGCAGCAGCCGCTCGACGGTGACATAGCCGTCGCCGGCCTTCTTGGCGGCCTTCTCGGCGGCATCGAACACCCTTGCGGTGGTCGGCGCGAGATAGACCTGGCCGGCGCCGGAGCCCTGCACCTTGGGTAATTTGCCCAGCGCCGCCTCGGTATCGGCGAGCACCGTGCGCGCGTCGCCGCCGGCGCGCTGGATCAGCCCGGCGCACAGCCCTTCCGGGTCGTCGAGCAGCACCTTGAGCAGGTGCTCGGGCGTGAACTGCTGGTGCCCCTCTCGCAGGGCAAGCGACTGGGCGGACTGGATGAAGCCGCGCGCGCGCTCGGTATAGATCTCGAAATTCATCGTCGAAATGCCTCCTGGCCCCCCGTCGCCTCCCCCAGGGAGCTCGGACGGTTCATGCGGGACGGCGGCGCCCGTATCCCGGCCGCCGCGACGGACCCCGTCAAGGCGATCCGTCCGTCCTCATGTAGTGTGGCATATCGGCAACGAAAGGGGCATTGCGCCGCACCCGGCAGCGAATTTTCAGCCGACGATGACGGCGCGGTTCAGGCCGGCCGCTCGGCGAGCATCATGTAGTTGACGCCGAGATCGGGCGAGCGGCGCCACTCGTCGGCGAAGGGGTTGAAGGTCACGCCCTCGCGGTCCACCACCGCGAGGCCGCCGGTCGACATCGCCGCCTCCAGCTCCTCGGGGGTGACGAAGCGCTTCCAGTCATGCGTGCCCCTGGGCAGCCAGCCGAGCACGTATTCGGCGCCGACGATGGCGAGGGCGAAGCTGCGGCCGGTGCGGTTCAGGGTCGCGGCGCACATCAGCCCGCCCGGCTTCACCATCGCCGCCGCGCTGTTCACGAACAGGCCGACATCGGCGACATGCTCGACCACCTCCATCGCCAGCACGACGTCGAATCGCTCGCCCGCCGCCGCCATCGCCTCGGCGGTGGTGGCGCGGTACTCGACCGGCGCGCCGCTCTCCTGCGCATGCAGCGAGGCGATGCGGACATTCCTCTCGGCCGGATCGATGCCGACCACGGTCGCGCCCATCCGCGCCAGCGGCTCGCACAGGAGCCCGCCGCCGCAGCCGATGTCGAGAAGACGAAGCCCCTCCAGCGGCCGGATGGCGCGCGGGTCGCGGCCGAAATGCGCGACGATCTTCTCGCGCAGCCAGGCGAGCCGCACCGGATTGAACTTGTGGAGAACCCGCATCTTGCCGCGCGGATTCCACCATTCGGCGGCCAGCGCGGCAAAGCGCTCCACTTCGCGGGGATCGACGGTGGTGGCGGTCTCGGTCATCGGCGGTCTCGCAAGAATTCCGGCATTTCCGGGAAGGATTCCAAGCTCGCGCCACGCTCGCCCACTCCCGTTGCGGGCAAGGCGCGACGTGGATATGTATACGCGCCTTTTCGACCGGGGGATGCCCTTCCCCCGATCCGAACACAAGAACAAAGCGGTACGGTTTCCTCCATGGCACGTCTGGTGATGAAGTTCGGCGGCACGTCCGTCGCGAACGTGGAGCGCATCAGGAACGTCGCGCGCCACGTCAAACGCGAGATCGACGCCGGCCACGAGGTCGCCGTCGTGGTGTCCGCCATGTCCGGCAAGACCAACGAACTGGTCGGCTGGTGCCGCGAGACCGCCGTGCTGTACGATTCGCGCGAATATGACGCCATCGTCGCCTCCGGCGAGCAGGTGACGTCGGGCCTGCTCGCCATCGCCCTGCAGGAAATGGGCATGCCGGCCCGCTCCTGGCAGGGCTGGCAGCTGCCGATCTCCACCGACGACGCCCACGGCTCGGCGCGCATCCTCTCGGTGAACGGCGACGAGATCGTCCGCCGCTTCGGCGAGAATCGCGAAGTGGCTGTCATCGCCGGCTTCCAGGGCATGCACGAGCCGTCGGGACGCCTCACCACGCTCGGGCGCGGCGGTTCGGACACCAGCGCGGTGGCGGTCGCCGCCGCCATCAAGGCCGACCGCTGCGACATCTATACCGATGTCGACGGCGTCTATACAACCGACCCGCGAATCGTCCCCAAGGCCAAGCGCCTCGACAAGGTGGCGTTCGAGGAGATGCTGGAAATGGCGTCCTTGGGCGCCAAGGTGCTGCAGGTGCGCTCGGTGGAGCTCGCCATGGTACACAAGGTGCGCACCTTCGTGCGCTCCAGCTTCACCGACCCGGACGCACCGGAACTCAAGACCGCCGGCGATCCGCCGGGCACCCTGATCTGCGACGAGGAGGAAATCGTGGAGAGTGAAGTCGTTACCGGCATCGCCTTCGCGCGCGACGAGGCCCAGGTGAGCATCCGCCGCGTGCCGGACAAGCCGGGCATCGCCGCCAACGTCTTCGTGCCGCTGGCCGAAGCCAACATCAATGTCGACATGATCGTGCAGAACATCTCGGCGGAAGGTCACACCGACATCACCTTCACGGTGCCGACCGCCGATTTCGAGCGCGCCCAGGCGGCGCTGGCCGTCGTCAAGTCCGCTATCGGCTTCGAGACCATCGAGGGCGCCACCGACGTGGTGAAGATCTCCATCATCGGCATCGGCATGCGCTCGCATGCCGGCGTCGCGGCCCGCGCCTTCAAGGCGCTGTCCGAACGCGGCATCAACATCCGCGCCATCTCGACCTCCGAGATCAAGATCTCGGTGCTGATCGATGCGGCCTATACCGAACTTGCCGTGCGGACGCTGCATTCGGTATACGGGCTGGACGCCTGACGGCGTCATACGGCGGCGCGGCCGGTGCCGCGCCGAATCATCGACATATCCGGGACTCGGGTAGCTCCGAGACGTGGCCCGGAAGTCAGGGACGGCCGATGCGTAGCGCACTCGGCGGTCCGCGCGTGCTGCTTCGTCGTCTTCGCGAAGTCATGGCGGAGCCGGTCAGCGCGCAGGACCGCCTCGACAAGATCGTCGTGCTGATCGCGGCCAACATGGTGGCCGAGGTCTGCTCGGTCTATGTGCTGCGCGTCGACGGCACGCTGGAACTCTATGCCACCGAGGGCCTCAACCGCAGCGCCGTCCACCTGACGGTGATGCGCATCGACGAGGGCCTCGTCGGCACGGTGGCGCGCGAGGCCGAGCCGATCAGCCTGTCCAATGCGCAGGCGCACCCCGCCTTCTCCTACCGGCCGGAGACGGGCGAGGAGATCTACCATTCCTTCCTCGGCGTGCCGATCCTGCGGGCCGGCAACACGCTCGGCGTGCTGGTGGTGCAGAACCGCGCCCACCGCTCCTATACCGAGGAGGAGATCGAGGCGCTGCAGACCACCGCCATGGTGCTGGCCGAGATCATCGCCTCCGGCGAGCTCACCGCCATGGCGCAGCCCGGCGCCGAGCCCGCCGCCCGCCGCCCGCTGCACCTCACCGGCATGGCGCTGTCCGACGGCATCGGCCTCGGCCATGTGGTGCTGCACGAGCCGCGCATCGAGGTGACCAAGGTCATCGCCGACGACGTGCAGAGCGAGCTCGACCGCCTCGACCATGCCGTCGAGACGCTGCGCGCCTCGATCGACATCATGCTGGAGGACGAGGGCGTCGCCCGCGTCGGCGAGCACCGCGACATCCTCGAAGCCTACCGGATGTTCGCCCACGACCGCGGCTGGATCAACCGCATGCGCGAGGCGGTGATGACCGGCCTCACCGCCGAGGGCGCGGTCGAGCGCGTGCAGTCGGACACCCGCGCCCGCATGCTGCGCATGACCGACCCCTATCTGCGCGAGCGGATGCACGATCTCGACGATCTCGCCAACCGGCTGCTGCGCCAGCTCACCGGCCGCTCCGGCGGGCCGGAGAAGATGGTGCTGCCGGACAACGCGATCATCGTCGCCCGCAACATGAGCCCGGCGGCGCTGCTCGACTATGACCGCACCCGCATCCGCGGCCTGGTGCTGGAGGAAGGCGCGGCGACCAGCCACCTCACCATCGTCGCCCGCGCGCTGAACATCGCCGCCGTCGGCCATATCGAGAACATCGTCGGGTTGGTGGATTCCGGCGACGCGATCATCGTCGACGGGGTGAGCGGCGAGGTGCATGTGCGCCCGCCCGCCGATGTCGAGGGCGTCTATGTCGAGAAGGTACGTTTCCGCGCCAAGCGGCTGGAACAATATGCGGCGCTGCGCGACATCCCGACCGTCACCCGCGACGGCACGCCCATCGACCTGCACCTGAATGCCGGCCTGCTGGTCGACCTGCCGCATATCGACGAGACCGGCGCGTCCGGCATCGGCCTGTTCCGCACCGAACTGCAGTTCATGATCGCCTCCGCCTTCCCGCGCACCAACGAGCAGCTGAAGCTGTATCGCTCGGTGCTGGATGCCGCCGGCGACCGCCCGGTGGTGTTCCGCACCCTCGATATCGGCGGCGACAAGGTGCTGCCCTACATGCGGGCGATCGAGGAGGAGAACCCGGCGCTCGGCTGGCGCGCCATCCGCCTCGGCCTCGACCGGCCGGGCCTCTTGCGCAGCCAGATCCGCGCGCTGCTGAAGGCCGCCAACGGGCGTGAGCTCAGGCTCATCTTCCCGATGGTCTCGGCGGTGGAGGAGTTCGACAAGGCCCGCCATATCGTCGAGCGCGAGCTCACCCATCTGCGCCGCCACGGCCACGGCCTGCCGGAGCGGGTGCTGGTGGGGGTGATGCTGGAAGTGCCGGCGCTGCTGTTCCAGCTCGACGCGCTGTTCTCCCGCATCGATTTCGCCTCGGTGGGCTCCAACGACCTCGTGCAGTTCCTGTTCGCCGCCGACCGCGGCAATCCGCGCGTCGCCGACCGCTTCGACCCGCTCTCGCCGGCGGCGCTCATCGCGCTGAAGACCGTCGCCGATGCCGCCGCCCGGCACGGCAAGTCGGTGACGCTGTGCGGCGAGCTCGCCTCGCGGCCGCTGGAGGCGCTGGCGCTCGCCGCCATCGGCTATCGCAAGCTCTCGCTCTCCCCGGCCGCCTACGGCCCGGTAAAGGCGATGCTGCTCGACCTCGACCTCGCCGCCGCCGCCGCCATGGTCGAGCCGCTGCTGACCAGCGAGACCTATATTCCCACCCTGCGGCCGCACCTGAAGGCGTTCGCCGAAAAGACCGGCCTGCCGCTGTGACCACCGCCCTCCCCGATGCCCGCCTCGACCAGCTGCTGGCCCGTCATGCCGAGATCGAACATGCGCTCTCCGGCACCCCGGACGCCGAGGCCTATGTGCGGCTGTCGCGCGAATTCTCCGATCTCTCGCCGCTGATCGATCGGGTGAAGGCGCTGCGCGCCGTCGAGCGCGAACTGGCGCAGACCCGCGCCCTGCTCGCCGACCCGGCGACCGACCGCGAGATGGCGGCGCTGGCCGAGGAGGAGGCCACTGCGCTGGAGGAGCAGATCGAGGGGCTCGCCCGCGAGGTGCGGCTCGCCCTGCTGCCCAAGGACGCGATGGACGAGCGCGGCGTCATCCTCGAAGTGCGCGCCGGCACCGGCGGCGACGAGGCGGCGCTGTTCGCCGGCGACCTGTTCCGCATGTATGAGCGCTTCGCCGGCCTCAACGGCTGGTCGGTGGAGGTGCTATCGCTGAACGAGGGCGCCGCCGGCGGCTACAAGGAAATCGTCGCCGCCCTGCACGGGCGCGGCGCCTATGCCAAGCTGAAATTCGAATCCGGCGTGCATCGCGTGCAGCGGGTGCCGGAAACCGAGGGCTCGGGCCGCATCCACACCTCGGCGGCCACCGTGGCGGTGCTGCCGGAGGTCGAGGAGGTCGACATCGCCATCGACGAGGGCGACCTGCGCATCGACGTGTTCCGCGCCTCCGGCGCCGGCGGCCAGCACGTCAACAAGACCGAAAGCGCGGTGCGAATCACCCATATGCCGACCGGCGTGGTGGTGGCGGTGCAGGACGAGCGCTCGCAGCACAAGAACAAGGCCCGCGCCATGGCCATGCTGCGCGCCCGGCTCTACGAGGCCGAGCGCGAGAAGCGCGACAGCGCCCGCGCCGCCGACCGCAAGCTGCAGGTCGGCTCGGGCGACCGCTCCGAGCGCATCCGCACCTACAACTTCCCGCAGGCGCGGGTGACCGACCACCGGATCGGCCTCACCCTGCACAAGCTGCCGGAAATCCTTGCCGGCGACGGCCTCGGCGAGCTGGTCGAGGCGCTGGTCACCGAACACCAGGCGGCGCTGCTGGCCGAGGCCGAATCGGCCGGCTGGGGCCCGAACTGAGGCCGTGGCGGAAACCCGCGCCGATTCCCCCACCCGCGCCGCGCTGATCGGCGAGATCGCCGCCGTGCTGGCCGCCGCCGGCATCGACGCGCCGGCACGCGAGGCGCGGCTCCTGCTGCGCCAGGCGCTCGGCCTCGCCGATATCGACCTGATCGCCCGCGCCGATGCCGCGGTCGAGCCGCAGGCGGCCGGTCATCTGCGCGGCCTCGCCCGCCGCCGCGCCGCCGGCGAGCCGCTGGCCCGCCTCACCGGACGGCGGGAATTCTGGAGCCTCGACCTCGCGCTCGCCCCGGAAACGCTGGTGCCGCGCCCGGAAACCGAGACGCTGGTGGACGCCGCGCTCGCAGCCTTCCCCGACCGCGCGGCGCCGCTGCGCATGCTCGACCTCGGCACCGGCAGCGGCGCCCTCCTCGCCGCCCTGCTCACCGAGCGGCCCAACGCCTTCGGCATCGGCGTCGACCGCTCGGAGGGCGCGGCGCGGCAGGCGCGGGCCAATCTCGATGCGCTCGGCCTCGGCGGACGCGCGGCCCTGGTGGTGGGCGACTGGGCGCAGGCGCTCGCCGGGCGCTTCGACCTCGTGGTCTCCAACCCGCCCTATATCGAGAGCGCCGCCATCGCCGCGCTGGATGTCGAGGTGCGCGCCCACGACCCCCGCCTCGCTCTCGACGGCGGCGCCGACGGGCTCGATGCCTATCGCGCCATCGCCTGCGCGCTGCCTGCCCTATTGTTGCCCGGCGGCCGTGGCATTCTCGAATTGGGAGCGGGACAGGAAGCGGGCGTGGCGCAGCTGATCGAATCGGCGGGGCTTTCCGTCGACGGGCCGGCACGGACCGACCTCGCCGGCATCGCCCGCGCCCTTGTGACCACACCGGCATGATATTGCGGGATTTGCAGCAAAAAAGGGCTTGGAACCGATTATCGAACCGATTAGTGTCCGACGTAGGAATCGACCTGAGACATCATTGACCGTCAGGCAAGTGGATTCGAAACGGTTCGCGCGGCTGTATCGACCCCCTGATCGGAAGCCCTCCCGCAAGGGAGGCCGGTGTCATCTAGGATAGGATTGCTTCAACGGTTTGGTCGCTTATCCGTAGGCGACGAAACATGAAGCTGGCGGTGGCGCTTCGTGCGTGCCGGCAGGGTGGGATCGTCATGGCATCGGCCGATCTTTGGCCGAAGACCGACGGGCAGCGTGGGCGAATGCGCATGCTGTACGCTTCATCGGACATGATCTGCGGCGGCATGTTCCGCCAGGTGAGCGTTCCGCAAGGACGTGTCGCCAGCGGACCATGCGGCGGAGCGGCGACCGGCCCGGCGCCGAGCGTACCGGAATTTGCCCGGTCGAGACTGTTTTTCCGAAGACTGCGCCCGATACCGACGATTGACGCGAACGAAGACCATACGGACCCAGAAGGCGATTTGACCCGCCCGCACTCTCCCGCAAACGGCGCTTCGGCCCCGCACGGGTGGCGTGCCGGCCTCAGAGACCAGACTCAATGCGAACTAATAACCAGCAGAAGCGTATGCGTGGCCGCAACAATAATAACAACAACAACAACCGGCGCGGCCAGAACCCGCTGACCCGCGTCTACGAGTCCAACGGACCCGACGTGAAGGTGCGCGGCACCGCGCAGACCATCGCCGAAAAATACATGCAGCTGGCGCGCGATGCGCAGGCGTCCAGCGATCCGGTCGCAGCGGAGAACTATCTCCAGCACGCCGAGCATTATTACCGCATCATCGCCGCCGTGCAGGCGCAGTTCGGCGTGCAGGGCGCGCCCTTCCAGCGCCCGGACGAGGACGAGGAAGAGTTCGACTTCGAGGATACCGGCGGCGACGCGCAGCCGAACTTCCAGATGCAGCCGCCGCGCGAGGCGCCGCAGCAGCGCGACGAAGCTCCCCGCGACGGCAACCGGGACAATTATCGCGACCGCGACAACTACAATCGCCGCGACAACCGCGACCGCAACCAGGATCGGAACCAGGATCGCGATCGCAGCCAGGATCGCAATCAGGACCGGAACCAGGATCGCCAGACCCCACGCAACGAGCGTGGCCCGCGCGAGGACCGTGTCCAGGGCTCCGACAATCGCTCCGACAATCGTTCCGACCAGCCGCGCGAGAACCGCTGGCAGCGCGGCGAGCGCCCCTATCGCGAGCGCGACAATAATTATCGCGACCCGGCCCAGCAGCCGCAGCCGACCCTCGGCCCGGATGTCGAGGCCGAGATCGGCCTGCCGGCCTTCATCACCCAGAGCACCAGCCCGCCGGTTGCGGTGACGCAGGTGCAGCCGGCTCCCGCGCAGCCGGCGCCCGAGCCGGTGGCGGCAACTCCCGCTCCGGTGGCTCCCGTTCCGGCGGCTTCTGTGCCGGCGGCTCCTGTGCCGGCTGCCCCGCCGGCGCCCGTCGCGGTGCAGCCCGAGCCGCAGCCGGAACCCGTCGTCGCCGCCGCCGCTGCGCCGGCCGAGCCAGCCGCCGCGGAGCCGGCGCCTGCCGCGGATGCGGCGGCGGAGGAGCCCAAGCCGCGCACCCGTCGCCGGCGCTACCGCCGCGCCGCCGATGCCGAAGGCGGCGAGACCCCGGCCGAACCGGCCGAAGCCGGCGAGTGAGCCGGCCGCCCTGGCCGTCAATCGATCGTAACTGACCATTCGTTGCAGCCCGGCCCTGTGCCGGGCTGTCGCGTTTCAGCAAGCGATCGCCAGGAAAATACCGAAAGCGGCGCCAGGCGCCCAGGCCCGCACCGGCGAAGCTTGCATCCGCGAAGCCCGTGCCTCGCCCAAAGAGCGGTCACCGCCCGGCCCGGCCATGCGGGGTCACGATGCGCCGCGTGCAAGGCGCCGCTCCAGTGCCCGGCCGGAGAGCGTTGCCGGCAAAATTCGGATGGGCCGGAAGGGTCGCGCCCGGCGGGCGCTGGACCGGGATATCGGGGAATGGGACGGTTTGAAACGCGCGCCTGCCGCCCCGGTGGCGGCAAGGCGCGCCGTCAGCTCCCCGCGCCGTCAGCCCGGCCGCGTCAGAGCCACATCACTGCCAGGCGCCCGTTGCCCGCGCACCAGCGAGGCCTAGAGCTGCAGGCATACCGCGTCGCCCTCGGCGATCAGGCCGCCTTCCACCACCTCGGCGAAGATGCCGCAATGGCTGTGGCCGAGCCGGCGCATCAGCGTGCCGGGAATGTCGAGGTCGCGCGCAGCGGTGGCCGGATCGACATTGGTGGCGGCACAGCGCACGATGCTCTCGGTGACCTTCAGCCGTACATGGTTGCCGATCTCGATCGTGTGGCCGACGAGATCGAACTCCTCCCACGGCTCCATGCCTTCGAGATAGAGATTGGCGCGGAAGCGCAGCGGGTCGACCGGCTTGCCGGTCATCTCCTCCAGCGCCCGGCAGCTGGCGAGGTTGATCAGCGACACATAGCCTTCGGTGGTATCGACGAAGCGGAAGCCCGCCGGCGCCGCCAGCAGCCTCGGCGCGCCGCGCAGCTCGTAGCGGGCATAGCGCAGGAAGAACAGCTCGATCGCCGCCCGCCCGGCCTCGGTCGACAGGTCGCCGCGCGCCACCTCCTCGCCCTCGTGGCGGATCACCAGCGTGGTGGCGGCGTCTTCATAGCGCGCATCGAGAGCGGCGAGCCGCTCGTTGCGCATCAGCATCAGGAACTTGATCTTCGGCTGGAAGGCCGGCTCCTCGGGCACGAAGCCGGACGGGCCGTTCTCGATCGCGTAGAGCCGGTCGCCGGGGAAATAGCTGCCGGCGACGAGATCCACCACCTCCATCCGCTCGGGCGTCAGACCCTTGACCGGATAGCGGTACAGCGAGGCGACGGAGGCGAAGGCGATCGGCCCCGCCGGCAGGTCGGCGGGCACGATGATTTCGGCGTCTTCGGGCGATTCGGTCATGGTCCCTCACCATACAGGCTTCGCAAAATCCCGTCAGCTTCGGCAACGCTCCGTCCGGTGCGATGCCGGCTGCCGCGCACGCCGCCGCGGCTGCCGCAAATTTCGGCTTTTCCTCGCGCGCCGAATCCGTATCAAATCGGGACATCGATCACGAGGCTATCAGGGAGGCCGGCCATGCCGCGGCTCTTCACCGCCCTCGAAATCCCGGCCGATGTCGCCGGCTCGCTGTCCATGCTGCGCGGAGGACTGCCCGGCGCGCGCTGGATCGATCCCGAATTCTACCATGTGACGCTGCGCTTCATCGGCGATGTCGACCACGCCATGGCCCGCGACGCCGCCGCCGCGCTCGACGAGGTGGACCGCTTCGGCTTCGATCTCACGCTCGACGGCGTCGACCAATTCGGCAACAACAAGCCGCGCGCCATCTTCGCCGCGGTGAAGGCCAACAACGCGCTCACCGAGCTGCAGGCCGAGCACGAGCGGCTGATGAAGCGCATCGGCCTGCCGCCGGAGGGGCGCAATTTCCGCCCGCACGTCACCCTCGCCCGGCTGCGCGACGCCGCGCCGCGGCAGGTGGCCGACTATCTCGCCTTGCGCGGCTATTTCCGCAGCCCCACCTTCGAGGTGTCGCGCTTCGTGCTGTATTCCTCGCGCGATTCGGTCGGCGGCGGCCCCTATCGGGTGGAGGCGGCCTATCCCTTGATGTAGCCGGTGCGACCGGCCGGTTCTTGCGAAAGCGCAGGGACGGGGCCATCTGATGCGCATGACCAACGAGGTTGCGATGGCCGCTGACACCGCCGACCGCTTTTCCCATGACATGTTCGGGCACGACGAAAACGACCGCGAGGATGCCCGCGAGCACGGCGATGACGGACAGCCGGCGCGCGACGAAGCGAAGGTTCGCGCCGGCTTCTGGCGCAAGCTCGCCGGCGTCGCCACCCGCGTTCCCTTCGCCACCGATGCCGCCGCCGCCTATTATTGCGCGCTCGACCGCAGCACGCCGATGAAGGTGCGGGCGCTGCTGTTCGGCTCGCTGGCCTATTTCCTGCTGCCCTCCGACGCGGTGCCGGACATTCTGCCGGCGCTCGGCTTCACCGACGACGCCGCCGTGCTCGCAACCGCGCTCAACCTGCTCGCCGCCCACATCACCCCGATCCACCGCGACGCCGCCCGGCGGGCGCTCGAGCGACTCACCGGTGTTTGAACGCTTTCCACGGCTTTCGCTTTCCGCGGTAACGCTTCGTTCACCTTCTCCACAAAATCACCGGAAGATGAACCCAATTGTCCGGCAAAGCGGCCACATGAGGGGCCGAAGGGTTCACAGCCGTCCGAGGGGCAGATATCCCTTTAGCGGTCTGAACGCAGCATTGAGCGAAGCCGCGAAAGCGGCGGAAGCATAACACTGGAGCTATCGACGATGGCACGACGCATGGCGCGCGCGGCACTCGCCGGCCTGGCACTGGCACTTCTCGGAGCGGCGGGCGCGCAGGCGGCACCCAAGCTCGTCGGCCAGTTCGGCGACTGGGGCGTCTACATGGACGACAGCGGCGGCAAGATCTGCTACGCGCTCGCCCAGCCGAAGACCCGCATGCCGGCCGGGCTGAACCGCGATCCCGCCTATTTCTTCATCAGCACCCGCAATGCGGAAAACGTGAAGAACGAGATCAGCGTCGTGATGGGCTTCCCGCTCAAGGAGGGCTCGGACGCCACCCTCACCATCGGCCCGACCTCCTTCGATCTCTACACGCGCGGTTCCGGCGCCTGGGTGCGCAACGTCGCCGAGGAGACCCGCCTGCTCGACGCGATGCGCCGCGGCAAGGACGTCGTCGTGAAGAGCTCGTCGCTGCGCGGCAACGTCACCACCGACACCTATTCGCTGAGCGGCATCTCGGCGGCGGTGGATCGCGCCGCGCAGGAATGCCGTTGAGCCAATGCCGCCGGGCCGGCGCGCATCGCCCCGCGGTGCCGTCGGCCTAGCCTTCGCCCCCCTCATCCGAGGACGCCGATTCCGAGGACGCCAATGCCGGTCGAGCTTCGCCTGATCCCCTGCCTCGCCGACAATTATGCCGTGCTGCTGCGCGATCCGGTAACCGAGGCGACCGCGGTCGTCGACGCGCCGGAGGTGGCGCCGATCCTGGCCGCGCTGGAGCGCGAGGACTGGACGCTCACCCATATCCTCGTCACCCATCACCACACCGACCATATTGCCGGGGTGGAGGCGCTGAAGGCGCGCTACGGGGCGACGGTGATCGGCCCGAAGGCCGAGCGGGACACCATTCCCGGCCTCGACTTCGCGGTGGTGGACGGCGACCCGGTGGCGGTCGGCAGCCTGGTCGGGCGGGTGCTGGAAACGCCCGGCCATACCAAGGGACATATCGTCTTCCTGTTCGAGGGCGAGCACCTGCTGTTCAGCGGCGACACGCTGTTCGCCATGGGATGCGGGCGCCCCTTCGAGTGCGACCCGCCGGTGCTGTGGGAATCGCTGCTGCGCCTCCGGGTGCTGCCGGACGACATTTCGGTCTATTGCGGGCATGAATATACCGTGTCGAACGGCCGCTTCGCCGTGCATGTCGACCCGGAAAACCAGGCCTCGCGCGCCCGGCTCGCCGAGGCCGAGGCCCTGCGTGCCGACGGCAAGCCGACCATCCCGACCACCATCGGCGCGGAGAAGGCGAGCAATCCCTTCCTGCGCGCCGACGATCCCGAACTGGCCGCGAAGCTCGGCCTGCCGGGCGCCGAGCCGGCGGCGGTGTTCACCGAGCTGCGCGAGCTGAAGAGCCGCTTCAGGGGCTGAGGCGCCATGGCCGCTCCCACGCTTTCGTCCCTCTCCGCCGCCGGCGTCATCGCCCGGCTCGGTCTGGCGCCGCACCCGGAAGGCGGGCATTTCCGCGAGACCTTCCGCGATCCGCACCGGCTCGAGGACGGACGTTCCGCCTCGACCGCGATCTATTTCCTGCTGGCGGCCGGCGAAACGTCGCACTGGCACCGCGTCGACGCGGTGGAGATCTGGCACTGGCACGCCGGCGCGCCGCTGCGGCTCTCGCTGGCATCGAGCGATGCCGGGCCGGTGCAGCACCTGGCCCTCGGCCCCGACATCCTCGCCGGCGAGGAGCCGCAGCGCGTGGTGCCGCGCGGCGCCTGGCAGGCGGCGCGCAGCCTCGGCGACTGGACGCTGGTCGGCTGCACCGTGGCGCCGGGCTTCGAATTCGCCGGCTTCGAGCTCGCCCCGCCCGGCTGGGAGCCGGGCTGAACTACCTTCTGGCCAGCAATGTCGCCACGCAGGCGCCACCGACGATGAGCGCGCAGGCCCCGGCGAGCGCCCAGCTGGCGCTGGCGAAGCCGGCGGCGACCAGCAGCAGCGTCGACAGCACCGGCGCCGCATAGGAGGCGACGCCGAGCAGGCGGATGTCGCCGCGCTTCATGCCGATGTCCCAGGTATAGAAGGCGATGCCGACCGGCCCGATGCCGAGCGCCGCCACCGCCAGCCATTCCCCGGCCCCCGACGGCCAGATCGCCGGCTCGAAGACGAGATGGCACGGCACCGACAGCGCCGCGGTGGCGAGGCAGAAGCCGGCCACCGCCTCGGTCGGCACGCGGGCGAAACGGCGGGCCAGCACCGAATAGCTCGACCAGATCACCGCGCACATCGCCGCCGCCGCATAGCCGGGCAGATAATCCGGTGAGAAGCCGAAGCCGCCGGCCCGCGCGCCCAGCAGCAGCACCGTGCCGGCGAGCCCCATCAGCGCGCCGACGATATGCGCCGGCCGCAGCTTTTCCCCCGGCAGCGCCGCCGACATCAGCACGATGAGCAGCGGCCACAGATAGGCGATGAGGCCCGCCTCCGCCGGCGGCGCCAGCTTCAGCGCCGAGAAATAGAAGAAGTGATAGCCGAACAGCCCACCGACGCCATGCAGCCACACCCGCCAGGGCTGGCGCAGCACCGAGAGGCCGACGCCGCGCGCCAGCGCCGCGCCGAGCCCCACCGCGCCGCCGATGGCGAAGGTGAGCGCGGTGAGCAGGAAGGGCGGCACCGCCCCGGTCGCCGAGGTGGCGAGCGCCAGCGTCGCCCAGAGCAGGATGGCGGAGAAGCCGGTGAGCGTGGCGGCATTGCGGGAGATCGGGCGGGACATCGGGCGGGCACGTCTCTCAGGGGCAAGGACGGTCGCCCAAGGCGGCCGGCATTTCAAAACGACACGGACTCGCCAAGGCGAGGCTCGCCAGGACGGAACTTGCCAAGAATGGCATCTGCCGGGGGCGGCGGATCCTCCAGAACAATTCCGGCCGCCAGGGGCGGCAGGCCTCCCAAAGCAACACCGGCCGCCGAGGCGACCGGTGCGGATCGTTCAATACCGAGGTCGGCACGGTGCCGGCAAGGCCTGTCAGGCCATGAACTGCCCGCCATTGGCGCTCAGCGTCGAGCCGGTGATGAAGGCCGCGTCGTCCGCCGCCAGGAACACCACGCAGCGGGCGATCTCCTCCGGCTCGCCGAGCCGGCCGACCGGAATCTGCGGCAGCACCTTCTTCTCCAGCACCTCCTGCGGCACCGCCTTCACCATCTCGGTGCCGATATAGCCCGGGCAGATGGCGTTGACGGTGACGCCCTTGGCGGCCCCCTCCTGCGCCAGCGACTTGACGAAGCCGATCTCGCCGGCCTTCGACGCCGAGTAGTTGCACTGCCCCATCTGGCCCTTCTGGCCGTTGATGGAGGAAATGCAGACGATGCGCCCGAAACTGCGCTCGCGCATGCCCTCGATCACCTGCCGGCACATGTTGAACAGCGAATTGAGGTTGACGTTGATCACCGCCTGCCAGTGATCGAGGCTCATCCTGTGCAGCATGACGTCGCGGGTGATGCCGGCATTGTTGACCAGCACGTCCACCGGACCGAGCTCGGCCACGACCTTGGCGACCCCCGCCTTGCAGGCCTCGAAATCCGACACGTCCCATTTGAAGGTCGGGATGCCGGTCTCGGCGGTGAACGCCGCGGCGGCCTCGTCGTTGCCGGCGTAGTTGGCGGCGACCTTGTAGCCGGCCGATTTAAGAGCCTTGCTCACGGCAGCCCCGATCCCGCGGGTGCCACCCGTTACCAACGCGACGCGACTCATCTGAAAATCCCCTTCTGGCTTCCGTCCCGGAACCTACGACGGCTTGTACGTCGTTTTTATTTGGCGGCAAGGCGGACAAAGCGCCTCGCCTCGCTTCATTCCCGCATGCCCGGCAGGTAGTGCCCGGCAGATGATGCCCGGCAAATGACGGCCGGCGGCGCGGCGTGCGCGCCGCCGGGTGCGTCAGTCGCGCTCGATGCACATGGCGATGCCCATGCCGCCGCCGATGCACAGCGTGGCGAGGCCCTTCTTGGCGTCGCGCTTCTGCATCTCGTAGAGCAGCGTGGTCAGGATGCGCGCGCCGGAGGCCCCGATCGGGTGGCCGATGGCGATGGCGCCGCCATTGACGTTGACCTTCGAGGTGTCCCAGCCGAGATCCTTGTTCACCGCGCAGGCCTGGGCGGAGAAGGCCTCGTTGGCCTCGACAAGATCGAGGTCGGCAGCGGTCCAGCCGGCCTTTTCCAGCGCCTTGCGCGAGGCCGGGATCGGGCCGGAGCCCATGATCGCCGGATCGACGCCGGCCTGCGCCCAGGACACGATGCGCGCCAGCGGCTTGGCGCCGCGCGCGGCGGCGGTTTCGGCGCTCATCAGCACGATGGCGGCGGCGCCGTCATTGATGCCGGACGCGTTGCCGGCGGTCACGGTGCCGTCCTTGGAGAAGGCCGGGCGCAGCTTGGCCATGCTGTCGATGGTGGCGCCGTGGCGCGGATATTCGTCATCGGCCACCACCACGTCGCCCTTGCGGGTAGAGATGGTGACGGGGGCGATCTCATCCTTGAAGCGGCCGGCCTTCTGTGCCGCTTCCGCCTTGTTCTGCGAGCCGACCGCGTGCTGGTCCTGCTGCTCGCGGGTGATCTGCCACTGGCGCGCCACGTTCTCGGCGGTCGTGCCCATGTGGTAGCCGTTGAAGGCGTCCCACAGGCCGTCCTTGATCATGGTGTCGACCAGTTCGAGATTGCCCATCTTGGTGCCGTTGCGCAGGTTCGCGCAGTGGGTCGCCTGGCTCATCGATTCCTGGCCGCCGGCGACCACGATGTCGCTGTCGCCATTGGCGATCGCCTGGAAGCCGAGCGCCACCGCGCGCAGGCCGGAACCGCAGAGCTGGTTCACGCCCCAGGCCGGGCTTTCCACCGGAATGCCGGCAGCGACCGAGGCCTGGCGCGCCGGATTCTGGCCGGCACCGGCGGTGAGGATCTGGCCCATGATGGTTTCGCTCACCTCGCCGGGGGCGACACCGGCCCGCTCCAGCGCCGCGGTGATGGCGATCTTGCCGAGCTCATGGGCCGGCAGGGAGGAGAGCGCGCCGTTGAACGCTCCCACGGGCGTGCGCGCGGCGCCGACGATGACGATGCCGTCTTTCATGTTTGAACGTCCTCCGATGGGATAAGCATTGGCGCAGGACCTGAACGTCCCGCACGGGGATGGAACAATTGTACCGTTATCGTGGTGATGTCGTGTGACGCATGTCAATGGCCGGCCGGCGGGCGCCGATATTATACCAGTGCGGCCCCATGGCGCCGCCATCCGATAATCCTGTAGCCCTCAGATCGGAAACGCCCTAGAGTTTTCAAGGGGAAACAAGCAAGGCATGCGGATCCTATGGCCAAATCCAACGAACCCGTGACCATCAAGAAATATGCGAACCGCCGGCTCTACAACACCGGCACCAGTACCTATGTCACGCTCGAGGACCTCGCCTTGATGGTGAAGAACGGCGAAGATTTCGTCGTCTACGACGCCAAGTCCGGCGAGGACATCACCCACTCCGTCCTGACCCAGATCATTTTCGAGCAGGAAGGCAAGGGTCAGAATCTCCTGCCTATCAACTTCCTGCGCCAGATCATCCGCTTTTACGGCGACAGCATGCAGATGCTGGTTCCGCGTTATCTCGACATGTCTATCGAGAACTTCACCCGCGACCAGGAGAAGTTCCGCGACCAGTTCACCAAGACCTTCGGTGTCGGCGGATTTCCCACCGGCGGCTTTCCCACCGGTGGCTTTCCCACTGCCGGCTTCGGCGCGATGGAAGAGCAGGTGCGCCGGAACATCGACATCTTCGACCGCACCTTCAAGATGTTCCTGCCCAACGCCACCCGAGACGAGGCCGCCCCGGCCGCCGTACCGGCGGTCAAGCCGGACGATCTCGACGAGCTCAAGCGGCAGGTCGCCGAGATGCAGAAGCGTCTCGACAAGCTGGGCGACGACGAGGCCAAGAAATAACCGGCCGAGACGTAGCGCGGCCGGGAAATAGTGCCGCCAGGACATGACCCGGCGAAGCGGAAGCGCCCGCCGGGCGGCCGGGCCGCCGCCTCAGCGCAGCGGCTCTGGACGGCCGAGGCCGATCAGCTGGCCCTGGAGATAGGTGCAGCCCCAGGCGGCGAGCTGGCCGGCGGTCGGCTCGTCGAGCACCCATTCGGCCACCGTGCTCATGCCGAGATTGGCGGCAAGCTCGATCAGCGCCCGCACGAACTGCCGGTCGGGCTCGGATTGCATCAGCCCGGCGACGAAGCTGCCATCGATCTTCAGCATGTCGACGCCGAGTTGGCGCAGGCTGCGGAACGAGGTGTAGCCCACCCCGAAATCGTCGATCGCCACCCGGCAGCCGAGCCCGTGCAGCCAGTCTATGCTCCGGCGGACGCGCTCGATATCCACCAGCCGGGCGCTCTCGGTGATCTCGACGATCAGCCGCCGGCACAGCCCGTCATAGGCGTGCGAGGCCATCAGTCCGATCCAGCCGCCATCGTCCAGGCTGGCCGGCGAGACGTTGACCGAGAGATGCAGGAGCGGATCGGCGGCGAGCGCGGCGAAGGCGAGCTCCAGCGTGCGCCGGTCGATCAGCCCGATCAGGCCGAAACGTTCGGCGGCCGGAATGACGGCGGCGCCGTCGAACACGCAGCCATCATGGCCATGCACCCGCACCAGCGCCTCGTGGAAGGCGATCGACCGGCCGACCGTCTCGGCGACGGGCTGATAGGCGAGGCCGACGCGGCGCTCGTCCAGCGCACGCACGATATCGTCGGCAAAGCGCAGATTGGCGCGGCGCTCCTCGCCGCGGTCGAGCGCCGGCGTGAACAGCGCAAAGGCGCCGCGACTGGCCTGGCGGGCACGGTGCAGCGTGTCCTGGGCGCGGTTGAAGACCTCCGTCAGCGTTCCCGCCTGCTGCGGCGCCGTCAACGCGCCGGCGGTGACGGAGGCGGCGATCGCCCCCTCCTCCGTGTGCGGCGGCGTCGCGTTGATCGCGCGCACGATGTCGCGGACCCGGCCGGCGAGGTCCCCGCCTTCCTGCAACCGCAGCAGCAAACCGAAGGTGCCGACCGCGAATCGTCCCATCGCCTCGCCCTCGTCGAGCTCGGCGCGCAGCCGGCGGCGGAATATCTCGATGGCTTGGTCGACGATCGCGAAGCCATAGGCGTCATTGAGCCGGGCGATATCGTCGATGCCGACCATCGCGAAGCCGAAATCCGTGCCGGTCTGCTCGGCCCGCGCCAGCCAGTCCTCCACCAGCATGGCGAGCGGCCGGCGGCCCGAGCCGGCATTGGGCAGGATGCGGGCGACGCCGCGGGCGAGAGGACGGGCCTCGCCGGCCGGGGCGTGCTCGCCGCCGGTCTCGTCTGGCCGAATCAGGCCGAGCACCCGCTCCACCCGGCCGCGTGCGTCGAAATGGCAGACCCCGCGGTCGACGAGGTGCAGTTCCCGCAAGCCGTCGGCCCCCGCGAGCCGCACGCTGTAGCGAATGTCGAATTGCTGCGGTTCGCCGACGAGCCCCGCCGACACGCAGGCCTCCACCGCCTCGGGGCGCCCGCGCCCGCTGCCCGGCACGATGATCGACGCATAGGCCCGCCCGGTGGCGAAGGCGCGGCCGGCATCGCTGCCGAGGAAGGAGGACGCCGAGGCGCTCCACTGGAGGCTGTCGTCGGACAGGCGCCACTCATAGGCGACCGCACCGGCCGCGTCCTGCGCGCGAGCGAGATCGCCCAGCGTCGCCATTCTGCCGAGATCCGGCACCGTTGCGCTCGTCGCCTCAGCCATGAAAATCCGCCGAATCCGGCATTCCGCCCCATCGGCTACCATAACACTTTTCGCGAAGACTTTTCGTGTCCTGCCGATCTCCCGGTCCCGGCGCGGATGACGGTGTGTCCGCCGGGGGCCAAACCGGCCTGCCGACGACAAAAAGCGCGGCCGTGGGACGACCGCGCCTTCATCATCCTGACGATGCCGCCGGTTGCGACGGGCTGCGCCCGCCGCCGCCGCGATCAGGCCTCGGCCTTGACCTTCAGCACCTGCCGACCGCGATACATTCCGGTCTTCAGGTCGAGGTGGTGCGGACGGCGAAGCTCGCCGGAATCCTTGTCCTCGATATAGGTGGGCTGCTTCAGCGCATCGGCCGAGCGGCGCATGCCGCGACGCGACGGGCTGGTCTTCTTCTTCGGAACGGCCATGGTCTCAACTCCTGTGCCGGCGGTCCTGTGGTGGCTTATCTCGGATCACCGAGTGGGCCGGCGCCGGGTAGCTCGTATTTCGAGTGGCGGCTTATACAGACTCATGCGCGCGAACGAAAGGGGGGCCGAGGCAAACTGTGCCGTCATGATGACAGGCACGCCGTCAGCTCCGCTCCCTCGCGCGGCAACCGCGCCTGCAGGCGGGCGGCGAGGCGCGACAGGCCGGGGCCGGGCCGGGCCGCGTCGCGCCGGTGCGGGTTCGGCAGCATCACGGCGAGCAGCGCCGCCTGCCGCGGGCCGAGCTGCGCCGCCGGCACCTTGAAGGCCCGCTGCGCCGCCGCCTCGGCGCCGAATTCGCCATCCGGCCCCCATTCGGCGATGTTGAGATAGATCTCGATCTGCCGCCGCTTGCTGAGCACGAGGTTGAGATACAGCGCCAGCGGCATTTCCAGCCCCTTGCGGATGACGCTGCGGCCGTTCCACAGGAACAGGTTCTTGGCGAGCTGCATGGTGATGGTGGACGCCCCGCGGGACGGTTCCCCGTCATCCGCATCGTCGATGACATTCTGCAGCTCGACGAGGTCGATGCCGTTATGCAGGCAGAATCGCGCGTCCTCGGAGGCGAGCACGGAGCGCACCAGCACCGGCGAGATCCGGTCGAGCGGCACCCAGATCCGCTCCACCCGCTGCAGGGTCGCCCAGCGGGCGAGCATCAGCGTCGAGACCGGATTGATGAAGCTGTAGAACAGCGCCAGCACCAGCGGCGCCATCACCATCACGAACGCCGTCTTCCAGATCCATGGTAGCAGCCTGCGCATCCCGCCTCCCCTTGAACCGACAAACCTAGAGTGTTTTCGGGGGAAGTGGATTCCGGTTCGCGTAAAGAAAGCGCGATAGGGTAAAAGCCTGCGGCCGCTCGGGACGGCTCCGCCAGGTCGCACCGGCCCTGCGGGCGACGCGCCGCTTGACCGCCGCCGCCGGCTCGGGCACGCAGCCCGGATGACCGGATGCGCCCCACCGACATGCACCCCACCGAATTGCACCCCATGACCCCGACCGACCCCGATCTGCTCGCCGCCGCCCTCGCCCGCTGCGCCGATGCCGTCGCCGCCGCGCTCGAACGGGAGATCGCGCGCATGAGCCCGGTGAGCGAGCGGCTGGCCGCGGCGATGCGCCATGCCGCGCTGGCCGGCGGCAAGCGGTTGCGCCCGTTCCTCGTCATCGAGAGCGCCGCGCTGTTCGGCGTGCCGATGGCTTCCGCGCTGCCGGCGGCGACCGCGCTCGAATGCGTGCATTGCTATTCGCTGGTGCATGACGACCTGCCGGCCATGGACGACGACGACCTGCGCCGCGGCCAGCCCACCGTCCACCGCGCCTATGACGAGGCCACCGCCATCCTCGCCGGCGACGCGCTTCTCACCCTCGCCTTCGAGCTGTTGGCGAGTCCCGAAGCCGATGCCGACCCGGCGGTGCGCATCGCCCTCGTCGCCGCGCTCGCCCGCGCCGCCGGCGGCGAAGGCATGGTCGGCGGCCAGATGCTCGACCTCGCCGCCGAGGGCCGGTTCGCCGATGCCGGCCGCCCGGCCCCGGACCTTGCCGGCGTCGCCCGCCTGCAGCAGCTGAAGACCGGCGCGCTGCTGCGCCAGGCCTGCGAGGCCGGCGCACTGCTCGGCCGCGCCTCGCCCACTGAGGCGGCGAATCTCGAAACCTATGCCCGCGCTGTCGGCCGCGCCTTCCAGATCGCCGACGACCTGCTCGACGTCGAGGGCGACGCTGCCACCGTCGGCAAGGCGGTCGGCAAGGACATGCAGGCCGGCAAGGCCACGTTCGTCGAGCTGCTCGGCATCGACGGCGCGCGGGCCGAGCTGGCGCGGCTGGTGGACGAGGCCCATTGCGCGCTCGCCGGCTTCGGCCCGCGCGCCACACTTCTCAAGGAAGCGGCGCGTTTCATCGCCGATCGGCGGAATTAGTCATCCTCCCATCTCGACGGAACGCCTGCTTGTCTCCATGTTTAAGGTGACGTAAGCGTCGCTTCGCGATGCTGGTTGCGTCGCCCGGAGGTTCACATGCGTTTCGCCCCGCCCGCCCAGCTTGCCGCCGTTGCTCTCCTCGTGGCCGGCTCCGCCCTCGCCGCCTTGCCCGCCGCCGCGCAGGATCAGCCCACCCGCATCATCATCCGCAAGCCGCCGCCGCGGTCCTTTCTGG
This sequence comes from Ancylobacter sp. GW821-FHT10E12, assembly GCF_058809335.1. Taxonomy (NCBI): domain Bacteria; kingdom Pseudomonadati; phylum Pseudomonadota; class Alphaproteobacteria; order Hyphomicrobiales; family Xanthobacteraceae; genus Ancylobacter; species Ancylobacter sp. GW821-FHT10E12. Next base: position 56,148 of record NZ_JBXASN010000023.1, read on the forward strand.
ATCCCGGCCCCAATGTGCGGCCGGGCACCAGCCGCGACCTCAATTATGTCGGGCTGAAGAGCTTCTATTTCCCGGAATACGGCACCGACAGCACCATCACCGGCACCCGCTGGCCGCTTCCCGGCCCGTACGACCTGCCGCGCTGATCCGATCGGCGCCCTGCGGCACCGAACCTCCGCTGACTGACATCGAAAAGCCCGGCCGCCATTTCTGGCGCGCCGGGCTTTTGCTTGGCAGGGGTCGTCTGGTGGGCTCTCGCGGCGCGGCCGATTCGCTCAGGCCGCGGCGGCGAGCTCGACCAGCAGCGCGTCGCCCATGCCCTCGGTGCCGACCACGGTCGCGCCTTCCGCCTTGATGTCGTTGGTGCGGTAGCCCTTGTCCAGCACCCCGGCGATCGCCTTCTCGATGCGGTCGGCCGCCTCGCCCTGGCCGAAGGAATAGCGCAGCGCCATGGCCAGCGAGCCGATCATGGCGATCGGGTTGGCGAGGCCCTTGCCGGCAATGTCCGGCGCGGCGCCGTGCACCGGCTCGTAGAGCGCGCGGCGCTTGCCGGTCAGTTCCTCCACCACGCCGAGCGAGGCGGAGGGCAGCATGCCGAGCGAGCCGGTCAGCATCGCCGCCACGTCGGAGAGGATGTCGCCGAACAGGTTGTCGGTCACCAGCACGTCGAACTGCTTCGGCGCCCGCACCAGCTGCATGGCGCAGGAATCGGCAAGCTGGTGCTCCAGCGCCACGTCGCCGTACTCGGCGCCGTGCACCTCGCTCACCACCTGCTTCCACAGCACGCCGGACTTCATCACGTTGTGCTTCTCCGCCGAGACCACCTTGTTGCGGCGGGTGCGGGCGAGCTCGAAGGCGACGCGGGCGATGCGCTCGATCTCGTAGGATTCGTAGACCTGGGTATCGATGGCGCGCTTCTGGCCGTCGCTGAGGTCGGTGATGGTCTTGGGCTCGCCGAAATAGACGCCGCCGGTCAATTCGCGCACGATGAGGATGTCGAGGCCCTCGACCAGCTCGCGCTTGAGGCTGGAGGCGTCGGCGAGCGCCGGATAGCACAGCGCCGGGCGCAGATTGGCGAAGAGCTGCAGGTCCTTGCGCAGGCGCAGCAGGCCGGCTTCCGGGCGCGCCTCATAGGCGACATGGTCCCATTTCGGACCACCGACCGCGCCGAGCAGGATGGCGTCGGCGGCGAAGGCGCGCTTCATCGCGTCCTCGGAGATCGGCGCGCCGCACTGGTCGTAGGCGGCGCCGCCGACGAGGTCCTCCTCGACCGCGAAGGACGCGAGGCCGCTCGCCTCCAGCCAGGAGATCACCCGCTTCACCTGCGCCATGACTTCGGTGCCGATGCCGTCGCCGGGAAGGAGGAGGAGCTTGTGGGTGGCCATGGGGGTCCCTCGCCTGTGCTGGGTCTGACTTGTTGGGCGAGCGGAGTGCTAATGGCTGGCGCCGCCGCTGGCAAGCGGGACGGACCGGGTCCCGGCGCAAACGCAGCGGATGGGGAGAGACGCGAGAAGAAGCGGCATGCGCATTCCTCCCTCTCCCCGGCGGGGAGAGGGAGCAAGATGGCCGACCTGCCGGTCAGATCGAGTTCTTCGACATCTCGCCGGCGATGAAATCCGCCTGCCGGATCGCCAGCGCCACGATGGTCAGCGTCGGGTTCTCCGCGCCGCCGGTGGTGAACTGGCTGCCGTCCGAGATGAACAGGTTCGGCACGTCATGGGTCTGGCCGTGCTTGTTGACGACGCCGTCGCGCGGCTTTTCGCTCATCCGGTTGGTGCCGAGATTATGCGTCGAGGGATAGGGCGGCGTCGGCAGGGTGCGCACCGCGCCCACCGATTCGTACATCGCCGAGCCCTGCCTGTAGGCGTGGGTGCGCATGGCGATGTCGTTCGGGTGGTCGTCGAAATGCACGTCGGCGACCGGCAGGCCGTTCTTGTCCTTCACCTCGGTATTGAGGGTGACGCGATTGGTCTCCTGCGGCATGTCCTCGCCGACGATCCACAGGCCGGCCATGTTCACATATCCATCCATGGCGGAGGTGAAGGAGCGCCCCCAACCGCCGGGATCGAGGAAGGCGGCCATGAAGGGCAGGCCGAGCGACAGCGTCTCCATCTCGTAGCCGCCGACGAAGCCGCGCTTGTCGTCGAAGGCCGCCTCGTCGCGCACGATGCCGGCCATGGTGGTGCCGCGATACATGTGCACCGGCTTCTCGAAGATGCCGTAGACCGACCCCGTCATGTGGCGCATGTAGTTGCGTCCCACCTGGCCGGAGGAGTTGGCGAGCCCGTCCGGGAACATGCTGCTCGCCGAGTTGAGCAGCAGGCGCGGGCTCTCGATCGAGTTGCCGGCCACCGCGACGATGCGGGCCTTCTGGCGCTGCGTCTTGCCGTCCTTGTCGACATAGACGACGCCGGTCGCCTTGCCGGCATTGTCGTGCTCGATCTTCAGCACCATCGATTCCGGGCGCACTTCGAGATTGCCGGTTTCCTCGCCGCGCGGAATCTCGGCGATCAGCGTCGACCATTTGGCGCCCGACTTGCAGCCCTGGAAGCAGAAGCCGATCTGCTGGCAGGAGCCGCGATCGGCGCGCGGCTGGCTGTTGATCGCCATGCGGCCGGTCGAGACCTCCTTGTAGCCGACCTTCTTGGCGCCGGCCTCGAACACCTTGAAGTTGTTGTTGCCGGGCAGGCCGGGAATGCCGTTGGTGCGCGTCACCCCCATCTTGTCCTCGGCCTTGGCGTAATAAGGCTCGAGTTCGCTGAGGGTGATCGGCCAGTCGAGCAGGTTGGCGCCCTCGACATCGCCATAGGTGGTGCGGGTTCTGAACTCGTGCTCCTGGAACCGCAGCGAGGCGCCAGCCCAGTGCACCGTCGAGCCGCCGACCGACTTCACGATCCAGGCCGGCAGGTTGGGGAAGTTCTTGTGCACGCGCCACGAGCCGGAGGTGGTGCGCATGTCGGTCCAGGCGAGCTGGGAGAAGCTGTCCCACTCGTTATTGACGAAATCCTCCATGTTGTGCCGCTTGCCGGCCTCCAGGATCACCACCTTGGCGCCCTTGAGGGCGAGCTCGGTGCCGAGCGTGCCGCCGCCGGCGCCGGAGCCGACAATGACGACGACGGAATCATCGTTGAGATCGAAGGGTGCTGCCATCGGACTGTCCTCCGCTCAGAGCCAGGCGAGATCGTTGAAGCCGCGGTCGATGTAACCGCCCTTGTCGGCCGAGGACCCCTCGTAGCCGAAGATCGGCCACACTTCCTCCTGGTTGTAGAGGCTGACGACGAGGCCGCCGCGCACCTTCTGGAAGAAGGCGCCGTCCTCGATCTCGCGCAGGATCGCGGTGCGCTGCTCCTCCCAGCCGATATCGGCATAGGCGACGCCGTGCCTGGCCCTGGCCAGCGTATCGAGGGTGATCACCCCCTCCTCGACCATGGCCTTGGCCGCCGGGTCCTTGGCGGCGGTCTCGTAGGGCTTCATGGCGATGGCGTAGAAGCGGTCGGCGAGCCTGTCATGGGGATAGACGTCGCGCGCCATCACGATCAGCGTGCGCATCGTCTCGGGCTTCAGGTTCGTGACCTCGAGACCCCAGGCCTCGCGCGGATTGATGACCGCGAGGCCGGAGACCATGAGCGCGCCGGTGGCGCCCATCATCCCCAGCAGGGTCCGGCGCGAGGGTCCGCGCCGGTCGATCAATGTCGTCATGGCTTCCTCCTAAGTATTTCGTCTTGTTTTTGTAGGTTGATGAGACGTTGGCGCGTCCTACTTGTAGCGGCCGTACTTCTGCAGAACCTCGATCTTGTAGCCATCTGGATCGGTGACGAAGAAGAACTTCGCCAGCAGCGTGCCCTCGCGGAAGAATTCCTTCACCGGATTGGGATTGAGCCCGAGGTCGGCGAAACGCGCGTGCTCGGCATCGAGATCGTCGACCGCGAAGGCGATGTGCCCATAGCCGTCGCCGAGCGCGTAGGGCTCGGTCCGGTCGTGATTGATGGTGAGCTCGACTTCGAAATCGGCGTCGGAGTTGCGGAGATAGACGAGGGTGAAGCCGTCGAAGGCGAAGCGGTCGGCGATGCCGAGCCCGAACGCCCTGGCGTAAAAATCGACGGAGCGCGCCTCGTCGAGCACGCGGATCATGGAATGTATGGCCTTGGCCACCTGCAGCACCTCCGGTTGAGCGATAGCGCCCGATGGGAGGATGCTAGGCCGCGGCCCGGCCGCGTGGTGGTAGGCTGCTAGCACATCGCGCGGATGTGCTTTTGCGTGGACATGCTTTTGCGCGGGAACGCCGGCCGATGCCGCGCCGGGGCCGGCTACTCGGCGGCTTCCAGATGCAGCTCGCTCGCGCGGGCATAGCGCGGCCGCGACGCCGGCTTGGCCGTGCGCACCTCGTCGAGATAGATCAGGCAGGAACAGCGCAGCAGCGAGGCGAAGTTGCGCACCTCGCCATGCAGTTCCAGCACCTCGTCATGCAGCCGGGTCACGAACTTGCCGAGGCTCATCCCCTGATGGGCGGCCACCTGTTCGAGAATCGCCCAGAACGCCGCCTCGAGCCGAATCGAGGTGGAATGGCCGCCTATCCGCACCGAGCGCGTCTGGAACTCATAGGTGTCGGGCGCTTGGCCGGCGAAGATGTGGCACATGGGGCGTCTCCCGGAGGCGTCGTTTTGATTTTGAACGATTCCACTCCCGCAGAGCCCGCCTGTAAAGGCGAAAATGCGCAGCCCCTCCCCTCGGACAACCGCCGCCCCGGGGCAAGACGGCGCCCGCTCCTCCCGGCTCAGCCCGGACGGCGCGCCGTGACCTCGATCTCGATCTTCATCTCCGGCTTGAGCAGGCCGGCGACGATCAGCGTCGCGGCCGGGCGCACGGTGCCGAAATACTGGCCGAAGATCGGCAGCACCCGCGCGGCGTAGCGGGCCTCGGTCACGATGTAGCGCACCCGCACCACGTCGCCGAGGCAGGAGCCGGCCTGCTTGAGCGTTGCCTCGATGTTGCGGAAGCAGCCGTGCGCCTGCGCCTCGACGCTGTCCGGCAGGACCATGGTGGCATAGTCGTAGCCGGTAGTACCGGAGACGAAGATGTCGTTCCCGTCCACCACCGCCCTGGAATAGCCGGCCTCGATCTCGAAGGGCGAGCCGGTGGAGATGAGGCGACGCCCGGCCATGCCTGTCTCGCTCATTGCCGGTACCTCACGCCCAGGGCCGCGCTTCGGCGAGCTTCGATTCGTAGTCGTGGATCTTGTCCGCCTTCACCTGGGTGAGGCCGATATCGTCGAGGCCGTTCAGCAGGCAATGCTTGCGGAACGGGTCGATCTCGAAGGAGATCCGGCCGCCGTCCGGGCCGGCAATGGTCTGGCTGGCGAGGTCGACGGTGATCACCGCGTTGGAGCCGCGCGAGGCGTCGTCGAACAGCGCTTCCAGCTGCTCCGGCGTCACCACGATCGGCAGGATGCCGTTCTTGAAGCAGTTATTGTAGAAGATGTCGGCGAAGGACGTGGAGATCACGCAGCGAATGCCGTGGTCCAGCAGCGCCCAGGGCGCGTGCTCGCGCGAGGAGCCGCAGCCGAAATTGTCGCCGGCGACGATGATGCTGGCATTCCGGTAGGCCGGCTTGTTGAGCACGAAATCCGGGTTGTCCGACCCGTCGTCGTTGTAGCGCAGGTCCGAGAACAGGCCGCGACCGAGGCCGGTGCGCTTGATCGTCTTCAGGTATTGCTTGGGGATGATCATGTCGGTGTCGACATTGACCAGTGGCAGCGGCGCCGCCACCCCGGTCAGCGTGGTGAACTTGTCCATCGTCGTCTCCCGGATCGCGTCGCCCGCAACGCGATCGATTCAAAAAGTCGCCGCGCCCGCCGGGCGGCGCCAGCCTTGGTTCGAAGAGGCAGGGCGCACGCCCTCACCCCGCTTCATCCTCCAGCCGCTCCATATCGTCGTCGGAGAGGCCGAAATGGTGGCCGATCTCGTGGATCAGCACATGGGTCACGATCTTTCCCAGCGTCTCGTCGTGCTCGGCCCAATAGTCGAGGATCGGGCGGCGATAGAGCCAGATCATGTTGGGCATGGCGAAGGGCGCGCTCTGATAGCCTTGCGCGAGCCCGACGCCGTGGAACAAGCCGAGGAGATCGAAGGGCGTTTCCGCCTCCATCTCCTCCATGACCTCGTCGGTCGGGAAGTCGGTCACCTGCACCACGACATTGCCGCACATCGCCCGGAAGCGCCGAGGCAGCCGCTCGAAAGCCGCCTCGGCGATCACCTCCATCTGCGCCAGCGTCGGCGCCTTGACCGGCCCCCAGGCCATGGGATCGCCTGCCATGGGATCTTCGGCCAACCCGCTCATGGAACCTCAGCGCAGATAGGTGAAGATGAGCCAGGCGCCGAGCCCGAGCCCGCAGACGATCGCCAGCCCACGCCCGATCCGCCGCCCCCAGAGCTCAACCGGGTCGTTCTCCGGGGGATCGGCATAGGGGTGGGACACGGCGCTACCCCTCAGCCGATGCGCGGCCACTGGCGGATGTCGACGAAGCGGCCGGCAATCGCCGCCGCCGCCGCCATCGCCGGCGAGACCAGGTGGGTGCGTCCCTTGTGGCCCTGCCGTCCCTCGAAATTGCGATTCGAGGTGGAGGCGCAGCGCTCCTCCGGGCCGAGCTTGTCGGCATTCATCGCGAGGCACATCGAGCAGCCCGGCTCGCGCCAGTCGAAGCCGGCCGCCTTGAAGATGGCGTCCAGCCCCTCGGCCTCGGCCTGCAGCTTCACGAGGCCCGAGCCCGGCACGATCATGCCGGACACGCCCTCGCGGATCGTGTGGCCGGCGACGATCTGCGCCGCCGCCCGAAGATCCTCGATGCGGGCATTGGTGCAGGAGCCGATGAACACCTTGTCGATGGCGATGTCGGTGATCTTGGTCCCGGCCTTGAGGCCCATATAGGCGAGCGCCCGGCGCTTGGCCTCGCGCTTGCCCTCGTCGTCGAACGAGTCGGGATCCGGCACCATGCCTTCCACCGAGATCACGTCCTCCGGGCTGGTGCCCCAGGAGACGATGGGGGGCAGCGCCGCGCCGTCGAGCCGCACTTCCTTGTCGAAGAAGGCGCCCTCGTCGGTGCGCAGCGTGTCCCAGTAGCGCAAGGCGGCGTCCCACGCGGCACCCTTCGGCGCGCGCGGGCGATCCTTCACATAGGCGAAGGTGGTCTCGTCGGGCGCCACCATGCCGGCGCGGGCACCGCCCTCGATCGACATGTTGCAGACCGTCATCCGGCCTTCCATCGACAGGTTGCGGAACACCTCGCCGGCATATTCGATGACATAGCCGGTGCCGCCGGCGGTGCCGGTGGCGCCGATGATGGCGAGGGTCACGTCCTTGGCGGTCACGCCGTCGGGCAGCTTGCCGTCGACGCTGACGCGCATGTTCCGGCTCTTCTTCTGGATCAGCGTCTGGGTGGCGAGCACATGCTCCACCTCCGAGGTGCCGATGCCATGGGCGAGCGCGCCGAAGGCGCCATGCGTCGAGGTGTGGCTGTCGCCGCACACGATGGTGGTGCCCGGCAGGGTGAAGCCCTGCTCCGGGCCGATGACGTGGACGATGCCCTGGCGCTTGTCGAGTTCGTTGAAATACTCGATGCCGAAATCGCGCGCGTTCTCGGCCAGCGTCTCGACCTGCATCCGGCTCTCGGGATCCTCGATGCCGAAGCGCCGGTCGGTGGTCTGCACGTTGTGGTCGACCACGGCGAGCGTCTTGGCCGGCGCATGCACCTTGCGACCGGCGACGCGCAGCCCCTCGAAGGCCTGCGGGCTGGTCACCTCATGCACGAGGTGGCGGTCGATATAGATGAGGCAGGTGCCGTCTTCCTGGCGGTCCACGATATGGTCGTCGAAAATCTTGTCGTACAGGGTGCGGGGAGCGGACATGCTCATCCTCGGCTTCTTGAAAGGAGATCGGGAAAGGGCGGGCCGGATGGCGGCCTTTGCGCGGCCGGGAACGCATCAGGGCGCGTTCCGGGCGGCGCTCAGCTAAGGCCCGCGACCGCGCAGGCGGTGAAGCGGCCGAAGAACCGCGCCGGCAGGCGCACATGGTCCGGCACGGCGGCAAAGCCGATCGTGGTCGGCAGGCGGCGGCGCGCTTCCGGGCGCGCGACATCGTCCGGGCCCGCGGCCATTGCCGCCGCCGGAACAGTGCTCCCGCCGTGCCGAATACGCTCGATCATGGAACACTTCTAGCAAGTCTGCGGCCGCCAAACAAGGAATGTCGCGCAAGACGACCCCGCTCGTCTTCCATGCTACCGTTCCGCTACGTCATTCCTTGAGGGCCGGTCGATGATCACGCGGAAACGAGCATCGACCGCCGCCCTGCGGCGCGCGGCGCGGCCGGCTCTCCTGGCCCTCGGGTTCATGCTGGGCGGCGAGGCGGCCTATTGCCAGACCGGCGCAGCGGATGCGCCCAAAACCCGCCGCTTCGACTATGTCTCCGGCATCGTCTGGGCCTGCAGCCCGGCGCCCGGCCTGCAATGGACCGGGCAGGCCTGCCGGACGCTTGCCGCCGATTTCAGGCAGCGCGCCGCAGCGGCGAGGCTCCCCTTCGCCGAGATGCCGGTCACCGCGGACTTCGCGCGGGAGAAGCTCGCCAGCATCGACGGGCTCGACCGCGACAAGGCGGTCCGCGTGCTGTGGACCTTCGCGGAGGACCAGCAGACCAAGGGCCGGATAAGCGCGGGGATGAGCAGCAACATCATCTATGAGCCCACCAAGAAGGATCATCCGAACATCGTGCCGGGCCAGCGGATTCCGATGAATTTCTATGCGCAGTCGGTGCTGTTCGATCCCGGCGTCACCGTGGCGGATGCCGACGCTTTCCTGAAGAGCATTACGGAATCGTTCTTTGAGGTCGGCGAGACGAAGGTGGCACCGTGAAATGCGGCATAGAATAATGTATTATACAGTATTTCACGCGCATGCTCTTCGTTGAAAAAGGCATGCCCCAACGTCATGAATAGATAGCCGAACAGATGTCCATGCGCTAGATTTACCGGGACAGGTCCCGGAGAGCCCCGCCATGCGCCCGAGCGATATCGTACTGATCGCCGCCGCCGCCGGAGCCTTGATCATGGCGCTCGAGTCGCGCAACCGTATCGACCTCGCCCAGCCGCAGCCGATCGCCGTGCCGGCGGACAACTCGCTCATCACCTGCCCGCTGCGCAAGCCGGACTTCGCCACCGTGATGCAGGCCGCCTTCCTCGGCGACGGCACCCTGCTGGTCGAGCAGCAGACCCGCACCAAGGTTCGCCACATCAAGGATTGCTGAAGGCGCCCTCGACCGGCGGCAGGCGCACAAGCGCCGCTCCGTCCCGAGGAGCCGCCGGCACCCCACGCCAAAACAAAAAGCCGGGGCGAGCCCCGGCTTTCCGTCTGTTCCGTTCAAAAAGGCGCGGATCACGCGAGACCGATCACTCGGCGGCGACCGGCGCACCCTTCTTGCCCTTGCCGGCGTTCTTGTCCTGGCGCTCGGCGATACGGGCCGACTTGCCGCGACGGTCGCGCAGGTAATACAGCTTCGCGCGGCGCACCTTGCCGCGGCGGACAACCTTCAGGCTGTCGATGTTCGGCGAATAGAGCGGGAAAACGCGCTCCACGCCTTCGCCGTAGGAAATCTTTCGGACGGTGAAGTTCTCGTTGATGCCGCCGCCGGAGCGGGCGATCACCACGCCTTCATAGGCCTGAACGCGGGTGCGCTCGCCTTCCTTCACCTTCACGTTCACGATCACGGTATCGCCGGGCTGGAAGTCCGGGATCGTCTTGGTGGCGGAGAGCTTCTCCACCTGCTCGGCATCGAGCTGCCCGATAATGTCGACCATAATATCACCTCTTACGGACTGGTCCGGCTACCGGCCGTCCGCATCTTGCTGTTTTCAGTTGGAACAGTGATGGCGCGCCCTATACGCCATGTCGGCTTGCTTGTCATTCCCTATTCGTCTTCTTCGTCATCCGCACGTCACGCGTGGCGGCATGGGCCGCCCAGAGATCCGGCCGGCGCTCGCGCGTGGCGGCCTCCGCCTGCTCGCGGCGCCAGCGCGCCACCCTGGCATGATCGCCGCTGGAGAGGATGGCCGGGATCTCCAGCCCCTCGAAGCTCTGCGGGCGGGTATATTGCGGATATTCCAGCAGCCCGGCCGAGAAACTCTCCTCGGTGCCGGATTCGGGATGCCCCATGACGCCCGGCAGCAGCCGCACGCAGGCGTCGACGAGCACCAGCGCGCCGATCTCGCCGCCGGAGAGCACCACGTCGCCGACGCTGACCTCCTCGAGGTTCCGCGCGGCGACGAGCCTGTCGTCGACTCCCTCGAAACGCCCGCAGACGATGACCACCCCCTCCCCCGCCGCCAGTTCCCGCACGCGGGCCTGGGTGAGCGGACGGCCGCGCGGGGTCATCAGCAGGCGCGGGCGGGTGTCGCCCGGCGGCGAGGCGGCGTCCACCGCCTTCGCCAGCACGTCGACGCGCATCACCATGCCCGGCCCGCCGCCGGCCGGGGTGTCGTCGACCGAGCGATGACGGTCGCTCGCCTGCTCGCGCGGATCGAGCGTGTCGAGCGCCCAGCCGCCCTGCGCCAGCGCCCGGCCGGCCAGCGACAGGCCGAGCGGGCCGGGAAACATGTCGGGGAAGATGGTGACGATTGAGGCGCGCCAGGCGGGCGCCGTCGGCGGCGGCGTGATCGGGATTGTCACCGCGATCATCCCCCGTCGGCGTCGTCCGGCTTCGTCGCCGGCTCGGCCCATTCGCCGGGCTCGACGGTGAGCCGGCCGCCGGCAATGTCGACCGCCGGCACCGCCGCCTTGGTGAAGGGCAGCATCAGCGTGCCCGCGCCCTCGCGGGCGATCTCCAGAATGTCGCCGGCGCCGAAATCATGCACCGCCACCACCTTGCCGAAGATCTCGCCCTCGGCGGTCATGGCGGTCAGGCCGATCAGGTCGGCATGGTAGAAATCGTCCTCGTCCTCCGGCGGCGGCAGCAGCGCGCGGTCGACATGCAGCCCCTCATTGGTGAGGGCTTCCGCGGCCTCGCGGCTGTCGACGCCCTTGAGGCGGGCAACGAAATGATCCTTGGCCGGCCGCAGCGCGGTCAGCTCGAAGACGCGCGTGCCGGTCGCGTCGGTCAGCGGGCCGTACTCGACCAGCGAGGACGGGTCCTGCGCGAAGATGAACAGCCGCACGTCGCCGCGCACCCCGTGCGGGGCGCCGATGCGGGCGAGAAGGACGCGGTCGGTCGGCATGCGTGAAACCCGAAGCCAGATGGAGGGCGCCTCCCCTGGGGGAGACGAGCGCGCACCGCCGCTCCCCCAGAGGGAACGGCGGTGCGCGGCGCCGGCATGCTGAGGCACCGGGCAGCGCCCGGACCATTCACAGGACGGGATAGGGCGGCCGGGGCCGCCCGTCATCTCACTCGGCAGCGGCAGCCGCGGCTTCGGCGGCCTTGGCGGCAGCGGCGGCGCGCTCCTGGGCCTTCTTGCCGGGGACGGCCTTCTCGGGGTTGCTGCGCGCGGCGCGCTTGGCAACGTCGAGGCTGTCGAGGAAGCGGGCGACGCGGTCGGTCGGCTGGGCGCCCTTGGCGAGCCAGGCCTTGGCCTTCTCGACGTCGAGGACGAAGCGGTCGGCGGCGTCCTTGGGCTTCAGCGGATCGAAGGTGCCGATCTTCTCGATGAAACGGCCATCGCGCGGGGAGCGCGAGTCAGCGACGACGATGCGGTAATAGGGACGCTTCTTGGCGCCGCCACGGGCGAGACGGATCTTGAGGGACATGTTGGTTTCCTTTCAGGTACAGGCTTTTACGTCGTATCGGTTGGTAGCGGCCGTCATCCCGGGCGAAGAGAGCGCAGCGAACGCAGATCCGGGATCGCTTGCCGCGCGAGGCGGGGAACGATCCCGGATCGCCGCCTGCGGCGCCGTCCGGGACGAGGGATATTCGGTCAGGTCGTCACGTATTTCTCTCGTCACTTCTTCTTCGGCGGGAAGCCCGGCAGGCCCGGAAGCCCGCCCGGCTTGCTGCCGACCCCCGGCAATCCCGGAAGGTTGCCGGGGAATTTCGCGGGGAGGCCACCACCCAGGCCGCCCATCCCGCCGGGCATCTTCTCGGCGAGCTTGGCGATGTCCTCGGGCTTGGGCATGCCGCCGCCGAATCCGCCCATCCCGCCGCCGCCAAGGCCGAACATGTTGGCGAGCCCGGCCATCGGGCCGCCGCGCTTGCCGCCGGAGGCGCCCATCGCCTTCATCATGTCCGCCATCTGGCGGTGCATCTTCATCAGCTTGTTGACGTCCTCGACCTTGGTGCCGGAGCCCGCGGCGATCCGCTTTCTCCGAGAGGCGTCGAGCAGCTTCGGGTTGCGCCGCTCCTTGCGGGTCATCGAATCGATGACCGCCTTCTGCCGGCGGATCACCTTGTCGTCGAGATTGGCGCTGGCCATCTGGTTCTTCAGCTTGCCGATGCCCGGCAGCATGCCCATCAGACCGCCGAGGCCGCCGAGCTTTTCCATCTGCTCGAGCTGCATGCGCAGGTCTTCGAGGTCGAAATTGCCCTTGCGCATCCGCTCGGCGGCGGCCATCGCCTGCTGGGCGTCGATGTTCTCGACCGCCTTCTCGACCAGCGACACCACGTCGCCCATGCCGAGAATGCGCCCGGCGACGCGGCGGGGATCGAAATCCTCCAGCGCATCCATCTTTTCGCCGGTGCCGATCAGCTTGATCGGCTTGCCGGTGACCGCGCGCATGGACAAGGCGGCACCGCCGCGCCCGTCGCCATCGGCGCGGGTCAGCACGATGCCGGTCAGCCCGACGCGCTCGTCGAAGGCCTTGGCGGTATTCACCGCGTCCTGGCCGGTGAGGCTGTCGGCGACCAGCAGCACCTCGTGCGGCTTCGTCGCGGCCTTCACCTCGGCCACTTCCGCCATCAGCGCCTCGTCGAGGGTGACGCGGCCGGCGGTGTCGAGCATCACCACGTCGAAGCCGCCGAGACGGGCGGCCTCCATGGCGCGGCGGGCGATCTGCACGGCGCTCTGGCCGGCGACGATCGGCAGCGTGTCGACATTCACCTGCTTGCCGAGGGTGGCGAGTTGCTCCATCGCCGCCGGACGGCGGGTGTCGAGCGAGGCCATCAGCACCTTGCGGCTGCCCCGCTCGGTAAGCCGCTTGGCGATCTTGGCGGTGGAGGTGGTCTTGCCCGAGCCCTGCAGGCCGACCATCAGGATCGGCACCGGCGGGGCGGCTTCGAGATCGATCGGCTTGGCATCGGAGCCGAGCGTGGCGATCAGCTCGTCATGGACGATCTTGACCACCATCTGGCCGGGGGTGACCGACTTCACCACCTCGGCGCCGACGGCGCGCGCGCGCACCCGGTCGGTGAAGGAGCGCACCACGTCGAGCGCCACGTCGGCCTCGATCAGCGCCCGGCGCACCTCGCGCATGGCCTCGCCGACGTCGGCCTCGGTGAGGGCGCCGCGCTTCTTCAGCCGGTCGAGTATGCCGCCAAGGCGGTCGCTCAGTGAATCGAACATATGTTCGCCGCTCCATCCCTCCCGCCGGAAATCCGCGCAAAGCCGAAAACGCCCGAGGGCGCATCGCGCTGTCGGGCGTGAACCTCCGGCCTCAGGGGCCGGGCGGCGGGACGGCTCGCGGATCGTGCGAGAATGGCGGGGTGTTAGCCGCCAAGCGTGGCAAAGTCAAGGAAAGCGCGGCAGCGAACGCGATCGGTGGCGATCCGGCTCCACCCGACACGCCGTCCGGCCGGGTTCGGCGAACGACGCACGCCGCTACGGCGCCACCAGATAATGCGTATCCCATTCCGAGCGGGGGATCGCCGCGCCGAGCTTGTAGGAGAAGGACTTGATGTCGAGCCCGTCATTGGCGGTCTCGCAGGCATAGGAGAGGTGGTACCAGGTGCTGCCGCTGCGCACCGCCGCGCCGGGGGCGACGAGGTGCTGCTGCTCCAGCTTGGTATTGGCATAGGCATAGGCGACCAGTTCGTCCGGGTGCATGCCCTTGTTCTCCCGGCCGATCGCGCCCATGCCGCGCGCGTTGCAGCGCTGCTCGACCCGCGCGACGGGATCAAGCATCAGCATCTCGTCGGTCTTCGAGCGGGCATGGGCGGGGCCGGGCGGCGCGGCGGAGGCCAGCGCGGCCAGGGCAAGCGGAATGAGGAGAGCGCGTGTCACGGGTTTTCGTATCTCCGGCCTCGAATTCAGGGCGTCGTTGAAGCGGGTGGATGTGGCCCCGGCATGGCGCGCGCGACGGGTTCACGGCGACGTTACAGGCGAGCGCTAGCGTCGCTGCCGCCCCCTGATGCCACCGCGGGGCGTGGAGCTCAAGCCATGGACGCATTGCCGACCGCGCAGACCGCCCCCGCGGCGCTGTTCGACGAAATTCTCCAGCTTCGGCATGACGTTACGCAAGATTCGGTTCTCGTTGCGGAACGCTTGCGCGCCGCCGCCGGCGATCCGGGCCCGGCGGGAGACATCGCCTTCGACGCGGCCGCCCTCGCCAATCTCGCCGACTATATCGCCCTGCGCCGGCGCGACCTGCGCCCGGTCCAGCGCCGGCTGATGAGCCTCGGCCTGTCCTCGCTCGGGCGGCTGGAGAGCCGGGTGCTGCCGACGCTGGACGCCGTGCTGGCCGCCCTCGCGGCGCTCGCCGGCCGGCCCGCTCCGTTCGAGGCGCCGGACGAGGCGGCGTTCTTCAGGGGCGAGGCCCGGCTGGAGGCCGCGACCGACACGCTGTTCGGCCCGCTCCCCACCGGCCGCCGCGCCCGCATCATGGTGACGCTGCCGACCGAGGCGGCGCGCGACGCCGCCCTCGTGCACGACCTCGCCCGGCGCGGCATGGACGTCGCCCGCATCAATTGCGCCCATGACGACCCGGCCGCGTGGCGCTCCATGGCGGAGCACGTGCGCGCCGCCGGCCGCGAGACCGGCCGCAACATCGCGGTGCTGATGGACATTGCCGGCCCGAAGATCCGCACCGGCGCCATCGCCCCGGCCAAGGGCCGGCTGCATACCGGCGACGCGCTGCGCCTGGTGGCGCAGGGCGATCCCCGCCCCGGCGACGGTGCCGATTTCTCCGCCGCCGTCTCGCTGCCCGAGATCGTCACCCGCCTCTGCGTCGGCGAGCGCGTGCGCTACAATGACGGCAAGGTGGAAGCGGTGGTGGAGAGCGTCGGCGAGGGCGAGGCGCTGCTGCGCATCCTCCACACCCGCGCCGACGGCGTGAAGCTGAAGCCCGAGAAGGGCCTCAACCTGCCCGACACCGCGCTCGGCCTTTCCCCGCTCACCGCCAAGGACAATAACGACCTCGCCACCGTGATCGAATGCGCCGACATGATCGGCTATTCCTTCGTCAGCCGGGCGGAGGACATCGACCTGCTCGACGCCGCCATTGCCCGCGTCGGGCGCGAAGGCCGCCCGCTCGGCCTCATCGCCAAGATCGAGCGACCCGACGCGGTGAGCAACCTGCCGGAGTTGATCGCCCGCGCGGTGCGCCGCGGTCCGTTCGGGGTGATGATCGCCCGCGGCGACCTCGCCGCCGAGATCGGCTTCGAGCGCCTCGCCGAGATGCAGGAGGAACTGCTGTGGATCTGCGAGGCGGCGGCGGTGCCGGCGATCTGGGCGACGCAGGTGCTGGAGGACCTCATCCGCGATGGCATCCCCTCGCGCGGCGAGATGACCGACGCCGCCATGTCGGCCCGCGCCGAATGCGTCATGCTGAACAAGGGCCCGGCGCTCGCCGAGGCGGTGACGCTGCTCGACGGGCTGCTCGGCCGCATGGAGGCGCATGTGGCCAAGAAGACCCCGCGCCTGCGCGCCCTGAAGGCGTGGCAGGAATAGGGAGGCGGGAGGTCGGCGCGCCGGTTGCCCTATGCGACGACGTCATCCTCGGGATCCACGCCCCCGACCGGGAGCACCCGACCCGGTCGCTCCCCACCCTCCGCTCCCGTCATGCTGAGGTGCCGGCCGACACGGCCGGCCTCGAAGCACGCAAGCGCGCACCGAGGGCGGAGGCCCTTCGGCAAAGAGTATCCCGCGTCGACGTCCGGCGTCCTCCGAGGCTCGCCTGCTGCTCGCACCTCTGGATGACGAGGGACGATAACCCGCGAGCTGGAAGCCCCCGCACCGCCCGCCCCCTTCTCTTCCATCACATACGCGTTCCGCCGCAGGTGCGCTCTGTTGCCCGCCCGCGCGGGGCGGATTAGAACCGCGCCATGGCGCTGATGGATCTCGCGAACCCCACCCGTTTCCTCGCCCTGTCCGGGCGGGTGCTGCCGTGGCTCGCCGGGGCGGCCGCGCTGGCGCTCGCGGTGGGGCTGGTGCTCGCCTTCCGCGCGCCGGCCGACTACCAGCAGGGCGAGACGGTGCGCATCATGTATATCCATGTGCCCTTCGCCTGGCTCGCCATGCTGGGCTACACGCTGCTCGCGCTCTCCTCGCTCGGCATCCTGGTCTGGCGCCATCCGCTGGCCGATGTCGCGCACAAGGCGCTGGCGCCGATCGGCGCGCTGTTCGCCTTTCTGTGCCTGCTCACCGGCTCGCTGTGGGGCCGGCCGATGTGGGGCACCTACTGGGTGTGGGACGCGCGGCTCACCTCCATGCTGGTGCTGCTGCTGCTCTATCTCGGCCTGCTCGCCCTGCGCTCGGCCATCGACGAGCCGAACCAGGCCGGCCGCGCCGCCGCCGTGCTGACGCTGGTCGGCTTCGTCAACGTGCCGATCGTCAAGTTCTCCGTCGACTGGTGGAACACGCTGCACCAGCCGGCCTCGGTGTTCCGCATGGGCGGGCCGAGCATCCATCCGAGCCTGCTCTGGCCGCTCATGGTGACCGCGCTCGGCTTCACCCTGCTGATGCTGGCGCTGCAGCTCGCGGCCATGCGCAACGAGATCCTGCGCCGCCGCCTCCAGGCGCTGGAAGCGCGCGCCGCCGCCGATGCCGCCCATGCATGACATCCCGATGCGTGACGTCCCGATGCTCAACGTCCCGATCCGCAAGGCGTGACCGACATGGCCGACACCCACGCCGCCTTCATCCTTGCCGCCTATGGCGCGAGCGCCCTCGCCCTCGCCGTGCTCGCCCTGTGGATCGTGCTCGACGGACGGGCGGTGCGCCGGCGGCTGGCGGCGATGGAAGCGCGCGGCATCCGCCGCCGTTCGGCTTCGCGCGAGGACCGGCCGTGAGCGATGCCCCCTCTCCCGGCCCCGCCTCGCCGCTCCGCCGGCGGGCGCTGGTATTGCTGCCGCTTGTCCTGTTCCTGGCGCTGGCCGGCCTGTTCTACGGAAGGCTGTTCTCCGGCGATCCCTCGCGCCTGCCCTCGGCGCTGATCGGCCGCCCCGCCCCGGCGCTCGACCTGCCGCCGCTCGACGGCCTGTCCCGCGACGGCGCGCCGCTGCCCGGCCTGCCGGCGGGCACGTTCGGCCACGGCGACGTCACGGTGCTGAACGTGTTCGCCTCCTGGTGCGTGCCGTGCCGCGACGAGCATCCCCGGCTGGTCGAGCTCTCGAAGATGAGCGGCTTCCGCCTCGTCGGTCTCAACTACAAGGACGACGCGCAGAACGCCCGTCGCTTCCTCGGCACGTTCGGCAATCCCTTCGCGGCGGTGGGAGTGGACGCCAATGGCCGCGCCGCCATCGACTGGGGCGTCTACGGCGTGCCGGAAACCTTCGTCATCGGCCGCGACGGGCGCATCGCCTACAAACATGTCGGCCCGATCGACGAGGAGGGCCTGCGCACCCGCCTGCTGCCGGAGATCGGCAAGGCCATGGCGGCACCCGCGACCGCCCCACCCGCATCGGCGACCGGCGGCTAGAACCTGCGCCCGTAAGGCGCTAGTGGAGCGCGGCGAGCAGCGCTTTCCGCCCCGCCTCGCTGGGCGAACCCAGCATCTGCGTGCCGAGATGATTGCGGAACGCGCCATAGGCGCGGTGCCCGTCATTCATGAAGATCACGGCGATCCTGCCGGCGGCGCACGAACTCGGCCGGCACAGCACATAGACATTGACGTGGACGCCGTCGACCGTGGCCGGCTGCACCGGCGACCACACGCCGCGCGCGCCCTTCAGCCAGCGGTCGTTCTTCAGCACCGGCGCGATGAGCCGGTTCCAGCTGCCGCGATACGGCTCCCGGCTGATGATCTCGAACAGATGCGCCGGGCTCTGCGCCAGCGCCGGCGACGCCAGGATCGGCGACAGGAGGACCGGCGCCGCGAGGAGCAATCCGAGCGCAAGGGCGCCCGCGCGGGACATCGGCATGGAACCCTCCGGGCGGCGGAGATGCCGCCTCAGTTGCGGTCGTCCGGCACGCCCGGCAGCGGCAGGACCTCGATCTCGTCATCGAGCAGCGCGCGCACATCCTCCGTGCTCGCCTCGCCATAGATCGAGCGCTGCTCGACCTCACCCTCGTGCATCTGCCGGGCGAGCGCGGCGAAATCCTCGCCGACATAATCGGCGTTCTTCGTCACCTGCTCGCGCACCGCCCGCAGCATGGCGCGCAGCGCCTGTTCCTTCTCGGAGAGGATGGCGACCGTCTCCGGCGCAACCTTCTCCGGCGCCGCCGGCTCCTGCTCGCGCTTGCGCGCGCCGGCGCCGAGCGCCGGGGCCATCAGCGCCTTCTCCACCTTCACCGAGCCGCAGACCGGGCAGGCGACCAGCCCGCCCGCCCTCTGCGCGTCATAGGCGGCGGAATCGCGGAACCAGCTGTCGAAGCGATGTTCCCGCGCACAGCTCAGGGAATAGAGGATCATGCCGCGTCCCCCGCTGGTGCGTTCCCCGCCGGCGCCGGCGTGGAGGCGGCAAGATGCAGCCGGCCGTTGCCCGGCTCGGGCAGCATCTCGAAGCGCCGCCCATGGTCGAGCGCCGGAATGCGCCGGCGCACCGCCTCCACCTCGGCCGGATCGATCGTCGCCGAGACCACGCCGGGCTCGGACCCGCCCTCGGCGAGGATGCGGCCCCACGGGTCGATGATCAGCGAATGGCCGAAGGTCTCGCGCCCGTTCTCGTGCCGGCCGCCCTGCGCGGCGGCGAGCACGAAGGAGCCGGTCTCGATGGCGCGGGCGCGCAGCAGGATGTGCCAATGCGCCTCGCCGGTGGTCTGGGTGAAGGCCGCCGGCGCGGCGATCATCCCCGCCCCGGCCTCGGCCAGCGCGCGGAACAGCGCCGGGAACCGCAGGTCGTAGCAGATGGTGAAGCCGAGCCGGATGTTCGGCAGGTCGGCGTGCACGGCGAAGTCGCCCGGACGATAGGCGGTGGATTCGCGGTAGACGTCGCCATTGGGCAGGTCGACGTCGAACATGTGGATCTTGTCGTAGCGGGCGAGGATCGCCCCGTCCGGCCCGATCAGGAACGAGCGGTTGGCGGCGCGATGCTCGCTCGCCCTCACCGCCAGCGAGCCGATATGCAGGTGGATGGCGAGCTCGCGCGCCAGCGCCTGGAACGCCCTCAGCGCCGGATCGCCCTCCTCCGCGTGCAGCACGGCGAACAGCGCCTGGCGGTTCTCCTCCATGGTGCCGGTCATTTCCGGCGTCTGCACGTAGGTGGCGCCGCCGGCCGCCGCCTCGCGGATCATCGCCGACGCCGCCTCGACATTGGCCGCGACGCTCCGGGCGGTGCGCATCTGCACCAATGCCGCCTTGAACGGCGCGCCGAGGCGGAGCGGACGGGAGGTCGCGTCGGGGGAGGAAGCGGTCATTATCGTCACTCTCTTTTCGCCGTGGAATGCGGCAGCTGCGGCGGGCAGCCCTCAGCCGGCGAGCAGCGTATCGAGTTCGCCGGCCTCGTCGAGCGCGTAGAGGTCGTCGCAGCCGCCGACATGCTTTCCGTCGATGAAGATCTGCGGCACGCTGGTGCGCCCGCCGGCCCGGCCGGACATGGCCGAGCGGGTCACGGGGTCGCCGGCGACGTTGATCTCGGAATAGGTCGCGCCCTTGCGCTTCAACAGGTCCTTGGCGGCGTGGCAATAGGGGCAGGTATAGGTGGTGTAGATCTCGATCTGCGCCATGCGTTCCTCTCCTCGCCCTCCGGCCAAATCCTTGTTCGCGCGGTCCCTGCCCGTGCGGTCCCTGCCCGCGCGCCGTCGCTCTATGATATGGGCCCCGGCGCCCCGTCAACAACCCGCGCGAACACCACGACGTCGACCCGCGCCGCGCCGGCCCGCGTCAGCGCCTTGGCGCAGGCGTCGATGGTGGCGCCGGTGGTCAGCACGTCGTCGACGAGCACGATGCGCCGGCCCCTCAGCTCCGGCTTCATCGGCTCCGGCACCGCGAAGGCGCCGGCGACATTGCCGGCCCGTGCCGCCCGGTCGAGCCCGACCTGCGGCGTCGTCGCCCGCGTGCGCTCCAGCCAGTCCGCGCGCATGGTCACCCCGGTCCGCTTCTCGATCCCCAGCGCCAGCAGCGCCGACTGGTTGAAGCGCCGCTTGAACAGCCGTCGCGGATGCAGCGGCACCGGCACCAGCGCGTCGGCATCCTGCAGGAGGCCCGCTCCCGCCCGCGCCATCAGCCCGGCGAGCGGATCGGCGAGGTCGAGCCGGTCGGCATATTTCAGCCCGTGCACCAGCTCCCGCGCCACCTCGCCGAAGGCGACCGCCGCCCGTGCCCGCCCATAGGCCGGCGGATGGTCGAACGCCGCCTCCGACAGCCGGGTCGCGCCCTCGCGCAGCGGCACGCCGAGCCGCTCGCAGAGCGGTTCGGTGATGAAGTCCAGCCGGGTCCAGCAGGCAGCGCACAGCGCGCCCGGCTCGCTCACCGCCCGCTTGCAGGCCATGCAGGTCGGCGGCAGCATGAAATCGAGGGCGCTGCGGCCGAACGCCGCCAGCCCCGCCAGCGCGCGCCGTCCCGCCCGCGGAAAGGGCGCGGCAGGCGGGGTGTCCGGCGCGGTTTCACGGGGCGCGGCATCGTCCATGCCGCATCCTAGGACCCTTCGCGGCCGGATCAACTCATTGCGTGCGGGAGTTCTCTTCGCGTGCGGGAGTTCTCATCGCATGAGCGAGACTGGCCGCCGGCTCGACCGTACGTTCGCCCGCCGCCCGTTCTTTCCCGAACGCATTCCCCGCCATCGGCCGCGCGGAAGGGGCTTTGACCATCCGCACGCATCGGCCTATGGCAAAGGCGAGGAGCACCCGCGATGCCTGGTCCCACCGATTCCGGTCCTGCCGAGATCTTCGATTCGCGGGCGCTGGCCGCCCGGCGGCGGCGGGCGCTGCATCTCGGCCCGGAAACCTTCCTCCTCGACCGCGTCGCCGAGGACCTCGCCGACCGGCTCGGCGCGGTGAAACGCCGGTTCGAGGTCGCCGCCGATCTCGGCACGCCGACGCCGGCGCTGCGGCAGGCGCTGGCGGGCGCGCCGGCGATCGGCCGGCTGTTCGCCTTCGGCCCGCCCGAGCGCGCCGACAACGACGCCGCCGCCGATGTCGAATTGCCGCCCTTCGCTGCTTCCTCGCTCGATCTCGTGGTCTCGGCCCTCGCGCTGCAGACGGTGAACGACCTGCCCGGCACGCTGGCCCAGATCCGCCGCGCGCTGCGGCCGGACGGGCTGCTGCTCGCCGCGCTGTTCGGCGCCGGCACGCTGGCGGAGCTGCGCGAATCCTTCGCGGTGGCCGAGAGCGACACGCTGGGGGGCATTTCCCCGCGCGTCGCCCCCTTCGCCGACCTGCGCGACCTCGGCAGCCTGATGCAGCGTGCCGGCCTCGCCCTGCCGGTCACCGATATCGACCGCGTGGTGGTGCGCTACGACCATCCCCTCGCGCTGATGACCGACCTGCGCCGCATGGGCGCCGCCAATCCGCTCAGCGCCCGCCGCCGCGAGCCGCTGCGCCGCGCGACGCTGGCGCGACTGTTCGATGTCTATGCCGAACGCTTCGCAGACCCGGACGGGCGGCTGCGCGCGACCTTCGAGATCGCCTGGATTTCCGGCTGGGCGCCGCATGAGAGCCAGCAGAAGCCGCTGCGCCCCGGCTCGGCGAAGCTGCGGCTGGCGGATGCGCTCGGCGCCCGCGAGATCCACGTGCCGCCGGAGGAAGAGCGGTAGCGCGCCTGGGCGGTCAGTCCCGCCCGGCTCCCAGCAGGTCGATCAGCGGCGGGATCAGCGGTTCGTCGGCCGGCGGCATCGGGTAGTCGCGCAGCCGGCCCGGCTTCACCCAGGCGAGGCGCTGGCCCTCGCGGCCCTGCACCTGCCCTTCCCAGCGACGGCAGATCCACAGCGGCATCAGCAGCTGGAAGGTCTCGTAGGTGTGGCTGGCGAAGGAGAGCGGCGCCAGGCACGGCTCCTTCACCGCAATGCCGAGCTCCTCGGACAATTCGCGGATCAGCGTCTCCTCCGGCCGCTCGCCGGGCTCGACCTTGCCGCCGGGAAATTCCCACAGGCCGGCGAGCTGCTTGCCCTGCGGCCGCTCGGCGATCAGCACCCGCCCGTCGGTGTCGACGAGCGCGCAGGCGGCGACGAGGACCAGCTTCACGCGGCTCTCCTATGAGCGGTAGTCGCCGTTGATGGCGACATATTCCTTGGTGAGATCGCAGGTCATCACCCGGTCGGCGCTGGCGCCGAGCCCGATATCGACGGCGATGTCGATGACGGCGTTCTTCATATAGGCGGACACTTCCGCCTCGTCATAGGCGGGGTCGCGCGCGCCCTCATGGGCGACGCGGATGCCGCCGAACGAGATGGAGAGCCGGTCGCGCTCGGCCGGCTCTCCCGCCTTGCCGACCGCCATGACGATGCGGCCCCAATTGGCGTCCTCGCCGGCCACCGCGGTCTTCACCAGCGGCGAATTGGCGATCGACATGGCGATGCGCCGCGCCGAGCGCTTGGAGGTCGCGCCCGTCACCTGGATGCGCACCAGCTTGCGCGCGCCCTCGCCGTCGCGCGCCACCTGCTCGGCGAGATCGGCGAGCACGCCGGTCAGCGCCTTGCGGAAGGCCGACAGCCGGCGGTCGGTCGCCTCGGCGATGCGCGGGGCGCCGCGCTTTTCGGCGGCGCCGGTGGCGAACAGCATCAGCGTGTCGGAGGTCGAGGTGTCGCCGTCGATGGTCACGGCGTTGAACGAGTCGGTCACCCCGCGCGACAGCAGCGACTGCAGCGCCTTTGCCTCGATCGGCGCGTCGGTGAACACGAAGGACAGCATGGTCGCCATGTCGGGGGCGATCATGCCGGCCCCCTTGGCGATGCCGGCAAGGGTCACGCTCACCCCGTCGATGGTCGCGGTGGCGGTGGCGAGCTTGGGGAAGGTGTCGGTGGTCATGATCGCCCGCGCCGGGTCGATCCAGGGCAGCGGCGCCAGCCGCGTGGCGGTCTCGTCGAGCACGCCGGTGAATTTCATCGCGTCGAGCGGCTCGCCGATCACGCCGGTGGAGGCGAGGTAGATCTCGCTTTCCGGGCAGCCCAGCGCCCTGGCGGCGATCTCGGCGGTCAGCTTGGTGGACTGCCGGCCCTTGGCGCCGGTGAAGGCATTGGCATTGCCGGAATTCACCACCAGCCCGCGGGCGGTGCCGTGCGGCAGGTTGGCCCGGCACCATTCGACCGGGGCGGAGGGGCATTTGGACTTGGTGAACACCCCGGCCACCGCGGTGCCCTCGTCCATCGCCAGCAGCAGCACGTCGGTGCGGCCCTTGTAGCGGATGCCCGCTTCGGCGGTGGCGAAGCGCACCCCTTCCACCGGGCCGACATCCGGCGTGGTCTTGGGCGCGAGCGGGGAGACGGGAGAGGCGTGGGCCATCGGGCAACACTCTGCGGCGGGACAAGGGCCGCACGGATGTGCCCGAAGCGCGCGACATCCGCAAGACGGAGTTGGACCGCGCGGAGTTGGACCGCGCGGCGTTCGACGGCGCGGCGTTCCATCCGACCCGGCCGGCGTCAGCCCTGCCGCGCCAGCCAGCGGCCGAGATGGCGGTGGATGCGCGGGATCAGCAGCCACACCATGGCGGTGACCACCAGCGGCACGATGACGAGCGACTTCTGCCACAGCGCCCAGCCGGGCGTGAGCGGCAGCACCAGATAGAGCAGCGCCGTCACCAGCGGGTAGACGGCGACGATGGCGGCGAGGGTGAAGCGGAAGCGGGAGATCTGCGACGACATGGGAAGCTCCGGGGCGGCATCAAACGAAACGATCCGTTCCGTTTAATAAAACGGACCGTTCCGTTCTGTCAACGCTTGCTTTATGCCAATCGTGGAATTTCCAGCGAGGCAGCCCGATGGACGAGGACGGCGCATCCGGTGCGGCTCAGGCCGACGCGGCGCAACATGGCGCCCGGCCCGCCGGGGCGCCCCGCCGCGTCTCGGCCGGACCGCATCGGAGCAAGGCCTCCGCCGAGGCGATTCTCGACGCGGCGGAGGCGCTGCTGGCGGAGGCCTGCTATGCCGGCTTCTCCATCGAGCAGGTGGCAAGGCGCGCCGGCGCCGGCAAGCCGACCATCTATCGCTGGTGGAGCGGCAAGGCCGCGCTGCTGCTCGACGTCTATGCGCGCCAGAAGCTCGATCTCGCCGAGGACGACACCGGTACGCTGGAAGGCGACCTCGTCGCCATGATCCGCATCCTCTGGCGCTTCTGGCGCGAGACCCCGGCCGGCCGCGCCTTCCGCTCCATCATCGCCGAGGCGCAATCCGACCCGGCGGCGCTGGAGGCGCTGCGGAACTTCCTCGCCGAGCGCCGGCACCATGTGGCGGCGGTGTTCGAACGCGCCGGGGCCCGCGGCGAGCTCGATCCGGCCTTCGATCCCGGTGCCGCGCTCGACATCGTCAGCGGCTATATCTGGACGCGGCTGCTCACCGACCGCATCGACGACGACGTCGCGGAGATCGCCATCGCCGCCCGGCAGATCGCCCGCGGCGTGCTGGCGCGCTGAACCCCGGCACGCTGCCCCCTGGGGTCGCCATGCCCGGAGCCGGGCCGCCGCCCCCATCAACGGAAAGGGCCGCCCGGCTTGCGACGGACGGCCCCTGCTTCTCGACGGGTCCCAAGTTCTCGACGGGTCCCAAGGCTCAGGCGGCGCCAGCCGCCCCGAGACATCGCGCCGCCGCGTTCACTGCGCCGGCTTGGGCGCCTCGGCCGGAGCCGCCGGCTGGGTGGTGAGGTCGGACGGCTTCGGCGCCGCGGCGGTCTTCTCCACCTTGGCGGCGTCGCGGGTCTTCTGCACCACGTCGGCCTGCGCCTTCTGCACCAGGTACTGCTCGATCTGCGGCTTCACCTCGTCGAAGCCCGGCAGCGGCTTCTGGCGCTTCTCCTCCACCTTGAGGACGTGCCAGCCGAACTGGGTCTTGATCGGCGCGGAAATTTCGCCCGGCTTCAGCGTGAAGGCCACCTCGGCGAATTCCGGCACCATCTGGTCCTTGGTGAAGAAGCCGAGATCGCCGCCATCCTGCTTGCCCGAGGGATCCTCGGTCAGCTCGCCGGCCAGCTTGGCGAAGTCCTCGCCCTTCTTCAGCCGGGCCTCGACCTCCTGGGCCTTCTTCTCGGCGGCGGCCTGGGCGGCGGCGTCGCCGGCCTCGGCGCGGAACAGGATATGGCGCGCATGCACCTCCTCTTCCGGCTTCTGCTGGGTCAGCGCCTCGTCATAGGTCTTCTTCAGCGCCTCGGGGGTCACGGCGGACTTGGCCGCCTTCTCCAGCGCCGCCTGCATCAGCACCCGCTTGCGGATGAAGTCGAGCTGGCGCTTGAAGTCGTCGGTCTGGTCGAGCTTCTGGGCTTCGGCGGCCTGCGCCATGGCGGTGAGGTCGATCAGGAAGCCGAGCACATATTCGTCGCGGGCCGGGCCCTGGATCTGCGGCGGCAGGTTCGGCGCCAGCTCCACGGCGGCGGCGGCCACGTCGGAACGGCGGATCGACGTGCCGTTGACGACGGCGAGGACCGGATCGTCGGTGGCGGCGGAAGCCGCCGGGGCCGCGGGCGCGGTCTGGGCGCTGGCAGGGGAGCCCGGCAGGACGAGCGCGGCGCCGATGAGCAGGGCGAGCGCGCCGGCGCCCGCCAGGGCACGCATGCGGACCGTCGCCTTGGCGGCGTGCGGACGGATGGGGTTCATGAAAAGCGTTCCTCGCAGTTTTGCGGTTGTCCCGTGGTACGGGCGGGCGAAAGCTGGCCCAGACAGGTGTCGGTTGCAAGCGGCTCCCTCACCCGGATCGGCATGAAAAGGGCGTCGCGCCTGCGATTGACAACCCCCAAACCCGTTCATAAGTGTGGCACGCACCGTGAAGCCGTCCGCGCGCTCGCATCTTTGTGACGCCGGGAACCGTTCGCGATGCGCGCCGGGCCTGCCGGAACGACCCATTTCAGCCGCAAAAAGGGTCTCGGTGAACCGGCATGCACTCCCGAGCGGCGGGAGTCATCCATACGGGGCCGGCGGTCCGTCACCGCCGCGCTTCGTTCTCTGCCTTGGCGGGACACGGATTGGAAGCCTCATGTTCGGCGCTCTCGCGCGAAAGCTCTTCGGATCGGCCAATGACCGCCGCGTGCGCGGTTACCAGCCGAAAGTCGCCGCCATCAACGCGCTGGAGCCGGAGCTGCTGAAGCTGTCGGACGAAGAGCTGCGCGCCCGCACCGTCGCCTTCCGCGAGCAATTGGCCAACGGCGCCAACCTCGACGATCTGCTGGTCCCCGCCTTCGCGACCGTGCGCGAGGCGAGCCGGCGGGCTCTCGGCCAGCGGCATTTCGACGTCCAGCTCATCGGCGGCATGGTGCTGCACGAGCGCGGCATCGCCGAGATGCGCACCGGCGAAGGCAAGACGCTGGTGGCGACCGCCCCGGTCTATCTCAACGCGCTCACCGGCAAGGGCGTGCATGTCGTCACCGTGAACGACTACCTCGCCCGGCGCGACGCCGAGTGGATGGGCCGCGTCTACCGCTTCCTCGGCCTCACCACCGGCATCATCGTCCACGGCATGGACGACAACGAGCGCCGCGACGCCTATGCCAGCGACGTCACCTACGCCACCAACAACGAGCTCGGCTTCGACTACCTGCGCGACAACATGAAGTACGAGCTGAACCAGATGGTGCAGCGTCCACACCACTATGCCGTGGTCGACGAGGTCGATTCGATCCTGGTCGACGAGGCGCGCACGCCGCTCATCATCTCCGGCCCGCTCGACGACCGCTCGGATTTCTACAACACCATCGACACCTACATCCCCCGCATGTCGAAGGAGGATTACGACGTCGACGAGAAGCAGCGCTCGGTCGCCCTGACCGAGGGCGGCATGGAGAAGATCGAGAACCTGCTCCGCGACGGCGGCCTGCTGAAGGGCGAGACCCTCTACGACATCGAGAACGTCTCGGTGGTGCACCACGTCAACCAGGCCCTGCGCGCCCACACGCTGTTCCAGCGCGACAAGGACTACATCGTGCGCAACGACGAGGTCGTCATCATCGACGAGTTCACCGGCCGCATGATGCCGGGCCGACGCTATTCGGAAGGGCTGCACCAGGCGCTCGAAGCCAAGGAGCGCGTGCAGGTGCAGCCGGAGAACCAGACCCTGGCCTCCATCACCTTCCAGAACTATTTCCGCATGTACGAGAAGCTGGCCGGCATGACCGGCACGGCCAATACCGAGGCGGCGGAATTCCAGGACATCTACAATCTCGAAGTGATCGAGGTCCCGACCAACCTGCCGGTGCAGCGCGTCGACGACGACGACGAGGTCTACCGGACCGCGGGCGAGAAATACAACGCCATCATCGAGCTGATCACCGACTGCAAGAAGCGCGGGCAGCCGGTGCTGGTCGGCACCACCTCGATCGAGAAATCCGAGCTGCTCGCCGAGCTGCTCAAGAAGCGCGGCTTCCGCCAGAAGGATTTCACCGACCCGGACGCGTTCCGCCCGCTCTATGACGGCGACCGCGGCGAAAGCGAGGACCTCGTCTTCGCGGTGCTGAACGCCCGCCATCACGAGCAGGAATCCTATATCGTCTCCCAGGCCGGCGTTCCCGGCGCCATCACCATCGCCACCAACATGGCCGGCCGCGGCACCGACATCCAGCTCGGCGGCAATGCCGACATGCGCATCGCCCACGAGCTCGCCGACCTGCCCGAGGGCGAGCAGCGCGCCGCCGCCGAGGCGGTCATTCGCGAGGAGATCGCCCGGCTGAAGCAGCGCGCGCTCGCCGCCGGCGGCCTCTACGTGATCGGCACCGAGCGCCATGAGAGCCGGCGCATCGACAACCAGCTGCGCGGCCGCTCCGGCCGCCAGGGCGATCCCGGCCATTCGCATTTCTTCCTGTCGCTGGACGACGACCTGATGCGCATCTTCGGCTCGGACCGGCTGGACGGCATGCTCCAGCGGCTCGGCCTCAAGGAGGGCGAGGCCATCGTCCATCCCTGGATCAACAAGGCGCTGGAAAAGGCCCAGAGCAAGGTCGAGGCGCGCAACTACGACATCCGCAAGAACCTGCTGAAATACGACGACGTGATGAACGACCAGCGCAAGGTGGTGTTCGAGCAGCGCGTCGAGCTGATGCAGGACACCGACGTCGCCGAGACGGTGGCCGAGATGCGCCACGGCGTCGTCGAGGAGATCGTCGCCAAGTTCGTGCCGCCCACCGCCTATCCCGAGCAATGGGACACCCAGGGCCTCGCCGAGGCGCTGCGCAACGTGCTCGGCCTCGAGCTGCCGGTGGTCGACTGGGGCCATGAGGAAGGCATCGCCGACGAGGAGATGCGCGAGCGCATCCTCGCCCGCGCCGACGAGGTCATGGCGGCGAAGGCGGCCAAATACGGCCCCGAGATCATGCGCTATGTCGAGAAGTCGATCCTCCTGCAGACGCTGGACCATCTCTGGCGCGAGCACCTGGTCACGCTCGACCACCTGCGCCAGGTCATCGGCCTGCGCGGCTACGCCCAGCGCGACCCGCTGAACGAGTACAAGTCTGAAGCCTTCCAGCTGTTCGAGACCATGCTCTCCAGCCTGCGCGAGGCGGTCACCGCCCAGCTCATGCGCGTCGAGATCATGACCACGCCGCCGCCGGAGGAGCCGCCGATGATGAACGCGCACCATATCGACGCGGTCACCGGCGAGGACGAGTTCGCGCTGCTGGCCGGCGAGAGCTTCGCCGCCGAGGCGACGCTCGCCCCCGCCGATCCGGCGCGCGATCCGAGCAACCCGGCGACCTGGGGCCGGGTCGGGCGCAACGAGGCCTGCCCCTGCGGCTCCGGGCTGAAATACAAGCACTGCCACGGCCGCTTCGCGTGATCGACGACGACACGCGCCGCGAGATCATGGCGGCCGAAGCGCGGCTGCGCGGGGCGATCCTGCGCGGCGACGTCGACGCGCTCGACGCGCTGATCGCCGACGATCTCATGCTGATCACGCTCGACGGCCGGCCGATTCCGAAGACGGAATATCTCGAACTGCACCGGTCGGGCTGGTACCAGCTCGACCGCTTCGAGTTTTCCGAGCGCAACCTGCTGTCCGACGATCCCGGCATCGTCGAGGTGACGCTTCGCCTGGATGCGGAGGGACAGGCCGGCGGCCAGCCCTTCCGCACCGCGATGCGGCTGTCCCGCGTCTGGCGCCGCACCGAGGATGGCTGGCGGATCGTCACCATCCAGGGCAGCGTCCTGTCCTGAGCGGCCGATTGCCGGCGCGACGGGAATCTCGCGTCCGCCGCTCGACGAGCCCGCCCCTTCGACCGCCATCGCCGCGGCCGCGATCCCGTGACGGCCCGCGAAAGCGCGGCCCGAAATGCAAAAGCCGCCCGGCCTTTCGGCGGGCGGCTTTTGCATTTCGGAATCGTTCGGGCGCGGCCGGTCAGCCCGCCTGCGTCACTGCACCGCCGACGACGAGGAGAACGTCCCCGTCGACAGGATCGACGCACCCGGCAACGGGCCGGTGGTGACGGCGGTCGAGCCGCCATACACGTCGCTGCTGCTGCCCGTCACCGAGGGACGCAGCGCCGGCGCGGCGGATGACGAAGGCGCGGGTGCCGGGGCGGTCGCCGAAGCCGTGGTGGCCGTGGACGCCGGCCTGGCGGCATGGGCCTGCTGCGGCGCGGCCGGAGCCGGAGCGCTGGCGCGCGGGGCCGGCGGCGCCGGG
>NZ_JBXASN010000024.1:0-82754 GCF_058809335.1 Ancylobacter sp. GW821-FHT10E12
TGCGCGTCGGCCTGCCGCTCACCGACGAGCTGACGCTCGGCCTGCGCTATACGCTGTCGCAGAAGGAGATCTCGATCTCCGACGACGACATCGCCACCTACGGCCAGCCGTCCTGGGCGCTGCTCGAGGTCAACAATCAGGCCTACATCACCTCGGCGATCGGTTACACGCTCAGCTACAACATGCTGGACAACAACATCGATCCGACCAACGGCTACCTGCTCGAACTGAAGCAGGACTTCGCCGGGCTCGGCGGCGACGTGAACTACATCCGCTCCACCTTCGACGCGCGCTGGTACATGCCGGTGTTCGGCGACGTGGTGCTGATGCTGCGCGGTCAGGCCGGCAACGTCACCTCCTGGGGTGGCGAGGACCTGCGCATCCTGGACAATTTCTTCAAGGGTCCGGACTTGGTGCGCGGCTTCGAATCGAACGGCATCGGCCCGCGCGACCTTGCCTCCGGGCTCGACGGGTCGGATCCCGACGCGCTCGGCGGCACGCTCTACTGGGGCACCACGGCGGAGCTGCAGTTCCCGCTCTCCTTCCTGCCGAAGGAAGTCGGCCTGAAGGCGGCGCTGTTCGCCGATGCCGGTTCGCTCTGGGATTATCAGGGCGGCACCACTTTCGAGAACATTGCCGGCTGGGAGAACAACCTCGTCGACTGCAGCGCCATCGAGGGTTCGACGACGAAGGGCTACAACAATGTCTGCGTCGCCGACAGCGACTCGGTCCGCTCCTCGGTTGGCGCCAGCCTGATCTGGAAGTCGCCCTTCGGTCCGCTGCGCTTCGACTATGCCTGGGTGCTGACCAAGGAGTCCTACGATCAGGAGCAGGCGTTCCGCTTCAGTGGCGGCACCCGTTTCTGAGGCTCGCGCTCCATCATTGGCGGAATGCGACGGCCCGGTTCCCCCGGGCCGTCGGTTCATTGGGCGACAGGCATGTCCGGCGCGATGCAATCGGCTGATCCCATCTTTCACCGTCCGGCGCGGAGCTTCACGCTCGCCGAACTCTGCGCGCTGGTCGGCGGCCGCCTTGTCGACCCATCGCAGGGCGAGCGCGTGGTCGCCGGCGTCGCCGCGCTGGAGGATGCCGGGCCGGGCGATATCAGCTTCATGGACGGCGCGCGGCATGTGCCGGCGCTCGCCGCTTCCCGCGCCGGTTTCTGCCTGCTCGCCGAGCGCTTTGCCGCCGCGGCGCCGGCCGGCCTCGTCGCCGTCATCGTTCCGCGGCCGCATGCCGCCTTCGTCGCGGTGGCTCGCGCGCTCTATCCGTCCTCGCTGCGGCCCGGATCGGTGTTCGGCCAGGCGGGGGTCGCCGCCGGCGCCATGGTGCATCCGCAGGCGCGGATCGAGGACGGCGTCACCATCGATCCCGGCGCGGTGGTCGGGCCCGGCGCGGAGATCGGCAGCGGCAGCATCGTCGCCGCCGGCGCGGTGATCGGGCCGGGCGTGCGCATCGGCCGCGATTGCACCCTCGGGGCGGGGGTGAGCCTGCTGCACGCCCTGCTGGGCGATCGGGTGATCCTGCACCCCGGCGTGCGCATCGGCCAGGACGGCTTCGGCTATGTCGGCGGCGCCTCCGGCCATGCCAAGGTGCCGCAGATCGGCCGGGTGATCGTGCAGAACGACGTGGAGATCGGCGCCGGCACCACCATCGACCGCGGCGGCCTGCGCGACACGGTGATCGGCGAGGGCACCAAGATCGACAATCTGGTGCAGATCGCCCACAACGTGGTGATCGGGCGCCATTGCGTCATCGTCTCGCAGACCGGCATCGCCGGCAGCGCGACCTTGGGCGATTTCGTCATGCTGGGCGGGCAGGTCGGCGTCATCGGCCATGTGCGCATCGGCGACGGGGCGAAGATCGCCGCGACGAGCAATGTGAAGGACGACGTCCCGCCGGGCGTCGAATGGGGCGGATCGCCGGCGAAGCCGATGCGGGACTGGTTCCGTGAAGTGATGGCGATCCAGCGCCTCGCCCGCGCCGAGCGCGGCAGCGCGCGGACCGCCGACGGGGAAGGGCAGAAGGACAAATGAGCGAACAGGCCGATACCTCACTCGGCACGGCGGACATCCACAGGATCCTGGCGTCGCTGCCGCACCGCTATCCGTTCCTGATGATCGACAAGATCGTCGGCATCGAGGGCGACAAGCGCGCCATCGGCATCAAGAATGTCTCGGCCAACGAGCCGCATTTCCAGGGTCATTTCCCGGATAACCCGGTCATGCCGGGCGTGCTGATCCTGGAAGGCATGGCACAGACCGCCGGCACCATCTGCCTGCTGGGGCGCCCCACTGACGGCACGCCGACCGTGGTCTATTTCATGACCATCGACAAGGCGAAGTTCCGCAAGCCGGTGGTGCCCGGCGACGTGCTGGAATACCACATGACGCAAATGTCGAAGCGCCGGAACATGTGGTGGTTCCGTGGCGAGGCCAAGGTCGACGGCCACCTGGTGGCCGAGGCCGAAGTCGGTGCAATGATCGCCCAGGACGGGCGCAAGTGATGGATTCTTCCGTGCGTATTCACCCGACCTCGATTGTCGAAGACGGCGCCGTGCTCGGCGATGGCGTTGAAATCGGCCCCTTCTGCACCGTCGGTCCCCATGTCGAGTTGGAAGCCGGCGTGCGGCTCATCTCGCATGTCGTGCTGGCGGGTCATACCCGCATCGGCGCGCGGACGGTGGTCTATCCCTTCGCCTCGCTGGGCACCCCGCCTCAGTCCTATCACTACAAGGGCGAGCCCAGCCGGCTGATCATCGGCAAGGATTGCCTCATCCGCGAGCATGTCACCATGAATGTCGGCACCGCCGGCGGCCACATGGAGACCCGCGTCGGCGACGGCTGCATGTTCATGGTCGGCTGCCATGTCGCGCATGATTGCATCGTCGGCGACAAGGTGGTATTTGCCAATGGCGCGACGCTGGCCGGCCATGTCACGGTCGGCGACAATGTGTTCCTCGGCGGCATGTCGGCGGCGCACCAGTTCGTGCGCATCGGCGAGCAGTGCATCGTCGGTGGCATGTGCGGCCTGCGCCACGACCTCATTCCCTTCGGCGCGATGATCGAAGGGCGCCCCGGCCTCGGCGGCCTCAACATCATCGGCATGAAGCGCCGCGGCCTGTCGCGCCCGCAGATCCATGCGCTGCGCGCCGCCTATCGCGAGCTGTTCTATGGCGGCGGCACGCTGTCCGACCGCGTCGAGCGCGTCGCCGGCCACCACGCCGACGACGAGAACGTCATGCGGATCGTCGACTTCGTCCGCAGCGCCGGCAAGCGGGGGCTCACGGTACCGATCGATGCGGAATATGGCGAAGAGCCCGACGCCGCCTGATCCCGCCGCGGCCGGCGGCACCCCCCTCGCCATTCTCTGCGGCGGCGGGGCCTTCCCGCTGGCGGTGGCGAAGGCCGCGCGCCGGGCGGGGCGCGCCGTGCATCTCTTCGCGCTGCGCGGCCTTGCCGATCCCGGCGTCGAGGCCTTTCCGCACATGTGGATCGCCCTCGGCCAGTATGGAATGCTGAAGGCCGAGCTGCGGCGCCGCGGCTGCCGCGACGTCGTGTTCATCGGCAATGTGCTGCGCCCGCGCGTGCGCGACCTCAAATTCGACTGGGAGACCGTCCGGCAGCTGCCGCGGGTGCTGCGCATGCTGCGCGGCGGCGACAACCACCTGCTCTCCAGTCTCGGGCGCCTGTTCGAAGAGGATGGCTTCCGCCTGCTTGGCGCCCATGAGGTGGCGCCCGATATCCTGGTGCCGAGCGGCCGGCTGGGTGGATTGGCGCCGAGCCGCGAGATGATGGACGACATCGCCACCGGACGCCGGGCGCTGGAGGTGATGGGTCCGCTCGATATCGGCCAGGGGGTGGTGGTGATCAACGGCCATGTGGCGGCGGTGGAGGCGGCGGAGGGCACCGATCTGATGCTGCGCCGCATCGCCGAGCTGCGGGCCAATGGCCGCATCAAGACGCCGAGCCGCTGCGGCGTGCTGGTGAAGGTGCCGAAGATCGGCCAGGACCGCCGCTTCGACCTGCCCTCGCTCGGCGTGGTCACCGTGCAGAGGGCCGCCGCCGCCGGGCTCGCCGGCATCGCAGTTGAAGCGGGCGGGGTGATCGCCGCCGACCTGCAGGGCATTGTCGACGCTGCCGACCGGGCCGGCCTGTTCCTGCACGGTTTCGAACCGGAGAGTGCCGGATGACCGATGCCTCGTCCCGCCGGCCCCGCATCTTCCTCATCGCCGGCGAGCAATCCGGCGACGTGCTGGGGGCCGGGCTGATGCGCGAGCTGCGCGCGCTCACCGGCGGCGGCGTCGATTTCGTCGGCATCGGCGGAGAGGGCATGGAGGCGGAGGGGCTCACCTCGATCTTCCCGATGGACGATATCACCGCCATGGGCTTCGGGCAGGTGATCGCGGCGCTGCCGCGCATCCTCAGGCGCATGCGCGACGCCGCCGATGCGGTGGTGGCGGCCGATCCCGACGTGCTGGTGCTGATCGATTCGCCGGACTTCACCCATCGCGTCGCCCACAAGGTGCGCGCCCGGCGGCCGCGGCTGCCGATCGTCAAATATGTCGCGCCGACCGTCTGGGTCTGGCGTCCCGGCCGCGCCAGGGCGATGACGCCGGATATCGACCGCGTGCTGGCGGTGCTGCCTTTCGAGCCGCAGGCGATGGCCGAGCTCGGCGGGCCGCCGACCACCTATGTCGGCCATCCGCTGCTGGGCGAGCTCGACCGGCTGCGGCCGAGCCCGCAGGAGGCCGCCCGCCGCGAAGCCGCGCCGCCGCTGGTGCTGGTGCTGCCGGGCAGCCGGGGTTCGGAGCTTTCCCGGCTCGGCGCCACGTTCGGAGAGGTGCTCGGCCTGCTGCAGGCCAGGATTCCCGGCGTCGAATTGGTGCTGCCGACGCTGCCGCGCCGCCTCGCCCAGGTGGAAGCGATGGTGGCGGGCTGGCCGGTCAAGCCGCGCATCGTCGTCGACGAGGAGGCCAAGCTTGCGGCGTTCCGCACCGCCCGCGTGGCGCTCGCCGCTTCCGGCACGGTGACGCTGGAACTGGCGCTGGCCGGCATCCCCACCGTGGCGGCCTATAAGGTCGCCTGGCTGGAGGGGCGGATCGCGCCCTATATCCTGAAGATCACCACCGCGATCCTGCCCAACCTGATCCTGTCCGAGAAGGCGATGCCGGAATATCTGCAATGGTATATCGACCCGCCCGCCATGGCGGCCCAGCTCGCCCGGCTGATCGAGGGCGGGCCGGAGCGGCAGGCGCAGCTCGACGCCTTCGCCCGCCTCGACGCGGTGATGGGGGTGGAGGGCGATCCGCCCGGCCGCCGCGCCGCCGCCGCGGTGCTGGAGACGATGCGCACGGGGCGCGGCTGAGGCGCGCGCCCGGGTGCCGCGCGGCCGGCATTGGCTGCCCGGCCCCCGCGAATGTCCCAAGCCGCCGCTCGGCCCAGCCGGCAAGGCGTGTCTCGCTTACGGCCGGAGATGCCATGGCCGGCCGGCGAGCCTTGGAGCCTGCGCCGCTTCCATGACCGCCGCCGGTTCCGCCGCCTGTCCGACATTGTCGCGCGGGATCGGCCGAGGCGGCTAAGCCGGCGGTCCCCATCCAAGAAAAAACCCCGTCCTCCATGGAGGCGGGGTTTTCATTTCGTCATCGTCGAAGCGCCGCCACAGGCGATGGCCGCGAGGCGGCAGCTCTCCCGCCGAGCCTACTTGCGGCGGGCGATCGGGATGTAGTCGCGCGGCGCGGCGCCGGTATAGAGCTGGCGCGGGCGGCCGATGCGCTGGCCGGGATCCTCGATCATTTCCTTCCACTGGCCGATCCAGCCGACCGTGCGGGCGAGCGCGAACAGCACGGTGAACATCGAGGTCGGGAAGCCCAGCGCCCGCAGGGTGATGCCGGAATAGAAGTCGATGTTCGGGTAGAGCTTGCGTTCGACGAAATACTCGTCCTGCAGCGCGATGCGCTCCAGCTCCACCGCGATGTCGAGCAGCGGGTCGTCCTTGATGCCGAGCTCGCCGAGCACCTCATGGCAGGTCTTCTGCATGATCTTGGCGCGCGGGTCGTAGTTCTTGTAGACGCGGTGGCCGAAGCCCATCAGGCGGAACGGGTCGTTCTTGTCCTTGGCGCGCTTGATGAATTCCGGGATGCGCTCCACCGAGCCGATCTCGCCGAGCATCTTCAGCGCCGCCTCGTTGGCGCCGCCATGCGCCGGCCCCCACAGGCAGGCGATGCCGGCGGCGATACAGGCGAAGGGGTTGGCGCCGGAGGAGCCGGCGAGGCGCACGGTCGAGGTGGAGGCGTTCTGCTCGTGATCGGCGTGCAGGGTGAAGATGCGGTCGATGGCGCGCGAGAGCACCGGGTTGACCTTGTATTCCTCGCACGGCACCGAGAAGCACATGCGCAGGAAGTTCGAGGCGTAGTCGAGCTCGTTCTGCGGATACACGAAGGGCTGGCCGATCGTGTACTTGTAGGCCATGGCCGCCAGCGTCGGCATCTTCGCGATCATCCGCACCGAGGCGATCATGCGCTGCTGCGGGTCGGAGATGTCGGTCGAGTCGTGATAGAAGGCCGACAGCGCGCCTACCGAGGCCACCATCACCGCCATCGGGTGCGCGTCGCGACGGAAGCCGTGGAAGAAGCGGCTCATCTGCTCGTGCACCATGGTATGGCGCGTGACGCGGTAGTCGAAATCGGCCTTCTGCGCCGCGGTCGGCAGCTCCCCGTACAGCAGCAGGTAGCAGGTCTCGAGGAAGTCGCCGTTCTCGGCCAGCTGCTCGATCGGGTAGCCGCGATAGAGCAGCACGCCCTCGTCGCCGTCGATATAGGTGATCTGGCTTTCGCAGCTGGCGGTGGAGGTGAAGCCGGGATCGTAGGTGAACAGCCCGGTCTGGCCGTAGAGCTTGCCGATGTCGACCACATCCGGGCCGATCGTGCCGTTCAGGATCGGGAGTTCCCAGCTTTTGTCGCCGATGGTCAGTGTCGCAGTTTTCGCGGAAGTGCCGTTGATGGCGTCCATGCAGGGTCTCCCTAGGAGTCAATTGACCGAATGAAACGGAGCGCGTCGGCGTGGTCTCGCCGTGCCGGGCGGCAGCCGGTTGCCAAGGCGAGATATGCCTTCCTGCGGCCTGACACGTAAAGTCGTAGCGGTTTCGATCCGTGCTCGCAAGCGCAGCGTCCACGGTAGTAAAATAACATCAAAATCCAATGACGACGGGGTGTTGGGCGGCGTTCGCAGCTGCATCAACACTTCGTCGTACACCGTTCAGGCAGCCCTTGCGGCAGGTGCCT
The DNA here is from genome assembly GCF_058809335.1 of Ancylobacter sp. GW821-FHT10E12. Classification (NCBI taxonomy): domain Bacteria; kingdom Pseudomonadati; phylum Pseudomonadota; class Alphaproteobacteria; order Hyphomicrobiales; family Xanthobacteraceae; genus Ancylobacter; species Ancylobacter sp. GW821-FHT10E12. Next base: position 7,283 of record NZ_JBXASN010000024.1, read on the forward strand.
GGTCGGCGATGCGGGCGAGCGATTCCTCGCGCCCCAGCACCGCCAGCACGTCGAAGATACCTGGCGAGGTGGTCCGCCCGGTCATGGCGGCGCGCAGCGGCTGGGCGATGGCGCCGAGCTTCACGCCCTTGGCCTCGGCGACGGTGCGCACCGCCGCCTCGGTGGCGCCGGCCGTCCATTCCGGCGTCTCGGCGAGCACCGCATGGGCGGCGGCGAGCAGCGTCCTCGCGTCGTCGGTCAGCAGCGCGCGCGCCTTGTCCTCCATGTCGAGCGGCCGCTGCTTCAGGATATAGCCGGCGCTGTCGATGAGCTCGATCAGCGTCTTAGCGCGCTCCTTCAGGCCGGGCATGGCGGCGAGCATCTGCGCCCGCCTCTCCTCGGTCAGCGCCGCGGCGACGGCGGCGCCGTCCGGCAGATGGGGCAGCAGCGCGTCGATGGCGGCCATCAGCTCGGCATCCGGGGTGGCGCGCATATAGTGGCCGTTGATGTTCTCCAGCTTGGCGAAGTCGAAGCGGGCCGGCGAGCGGCCGACGCGGTCGAGATCGAAATGCTCGATCATCTCCTGCGTCGAGAAGATCTCCTGGTCGCCATGGCTCCAGCCGAGGCGGACGAGGTAGTTGCGCAGCGCCGCCGGCAGGTAGCCCATCGCCCGGTAGGCGTCGACGCCGAGCGCGCCGTGGCGCTTGGAGAGCTTGGCGCCGTCCGGCCCGTGGATCAGCGGGATATGCGACATCTTCGGCACCGACCAGCCCATGGCGTTGTAGATCTGGGTCTGGCGCGCGGCATTGGTCAGGTGGTCGTCGCCGCGGATGATGTGGGTGACGCCCATGTCGTGGTCGTCGACCACCACCGACAGCATGTAGGTCGGCGTGCCGTCGGAGCGCAGCAGCACCAGGTCGTCGAGCTCCTTGTTCTGGAACACCACGCGGCCCTGCACCAGGTCGTCGATCACCGTCTCGCCCTCGGTCGGCGCCTTGAGGCGGATGGCGGGCTTGCGGTCCGCGGGAGCCTCGGAGGGGTCGCGGTCGCGCCAGCGCCCGTCATAGCGCGGCGCACGGCCCTCGCGGCGGGCGCTCTCGCGCATCTCCTCCAACTCCTGCGCGGAGGCGTAGCAGGGATAGGCGTGGCCGGCCGCGAGCATCTGCTCCACCGCCTCGCGGTGCCGCGCGGCGCGGGCGAACTGGTAGATGGTGTCGCCGGACCAGTCGATGCCGAGCCAGCTCAGCCCGTCGATGATGGCGTCGATGGCTTCCGGGGTGGAGCGCTGGCGGTCGGTGTCCTCGATGCGCAGCAGCATCTTGCCGCCCTTGGCATGGGCATAGAGCCAGTTGAACAGCGCCGTGCGGGCGCCGCCGATATGGAGGAAGCCGGTCGGCGAGGGGGCGAAGCGGGTAATGACGGGATCGGACATCGGGTTTCCGTGTCGGCGGCCGGGGAGAGACCGGCGGAAGGCCGCGGGCGGTAGCGGTCGGGATGCGTGCGTGTACCATAGGAGCGCGAGTGGGGAAAAGACGCCGCGCGGCATGGTCCGCCGGCGGATGAGGGGCGAGGGGTGGCAGCGGGGCGCCGGCGAGGGGCGGGAGCGCAAGCGCGGGTGCTGGGATCACCCGGCGCCGCCGCCGGCCCGCGCGCGCTCGCCGGCGGCGCGCCGCCGCGGGCATGGCCGGGCCTCGTCGCCACGCTCGGCGCTCTGCTGGCCCGCGAGGTGGATGACCGGCGCGGCCCGCTGTTCCTGCCCGTCGGCTTTGCCGTCGGCATCGCGCTCTATCTCGGCGCGGCGTTCGAGCCTTCCGTCACGGCCGGCCCGGTAGCGCTGGTGCTGCTGCTCGGCCTCGCCGTGGCGGCGCGGGCGCGGCCGGTCGCCTTCCACGCCTTCGCGCTCGCCGCGACGGTGGCCGGCGGCTTCAGCGCCGCCAGCCTGCAGGTGCAGCGCATTTCCCATCCGGTGCTGGCCGCCCCGCTCTCCGGGGTGACGGTGAGCGGCACGGTCGAGCAGGCCGAATTGCGCCCGCGCGGCAGCCGCATCGTGCTGAAGGTGACCTCCTTCGACCGGCCGCCGGCCATGCCACCCGAGCGGGTGCGCATCGCGCTGTCCTCGGCGCGCCCGCCGCCGGTCGGCGCCCATGTCGCGGTGCGCGCCGACCTGGCGCCGCCGCCCGGCCCGGCCTATCCCGGCGGCTTCGATTTCGGCCGCGCCGCCTGGTTCGAGGGCATCGGCGCCACCGGCTATGCGGTCGGCAAGGTGAGGGATACCCCGTCGCCCGAACCGCCGGGTCTCGGCCTGCGCTTTGCCGCGGCGCTGGAGGCGAGCCGGCAGGCGATGGCGGCGCGCATCCGCGCGGTGCTGCCGGGCGAGGCGGGCGGCGTGGCGATCGCGCTGGTCACCGGCCTGCGCGGCGAGGTGCCGGAGCCGCTGGAGGAGGCGATGCGCGTCTCCGGCCTGTCGCACATCCTGTCGATTTCCGGCCTGCACATGGCACTGGTGGCGACGACGGTGTTCTTTCTCGCCCGCGCGCTGCTGGCGCTGTGGCCGGGCCTCGCCCTGCACCGGCCGATCAAGGCCTGGGCGGCGGTGCCGGCGCTGGCGGCGGCCAGCTATTACCTGCTGCTCTCCGGCGCCGAGGTGGCGACGCAGCGCTCCTATGTGATGACGCTCTTGGTGCTCGCCGGCGTGATGGTCGGCCGCCCGGCGCTCACCCTGCACACGCTGGCGCTGGCGGCGCTGCTCGTGCTCGCCTTGACGCCCTGGGCGATCCTCGATCCCGGCGCGCAGATGTCCTTCGCCGCCACGCTGGCGCTGGTGGTCGCCTATGAGCGCGGCGGACGCTTTCTCGTCGGCGCCGCCGTCAGCCGCGCGCCGTGGTACGCCGCCACGCCGGTGCGCTGGGCATTGGCCCTCGCGCTCACTTCGCTGGCCGCCGGGCTGGCGACGGCGCCGTTCGCCGCCTTCCATTTCCAGCGCCTGGCGCCGCTAAGCCTCATCGCCAACATGGCGGCGACGCCGCTGGTCAGCTTCGCCATCATGCCCGCCGGGCTGATCGGCACGCTGCTGATGCCGTTCGGCTGGGACGGGCCGGCCTGGCGGCTGATGGGATGGGGCATCGAGGCGATGGACGCCGTCGCCCGCGCGGTGGCGGCGCTGCCGGGCGCCGATGGCGGCGTGCGGGCCATGCCGCTCGCCAGCCTCGTCCTGATCAGCCTCGCGCTCGTCGCTGCCTGCCTGCTGCGCACGCGCCTCGCCCTTGCCGCGGTGGTGCTTGCCGCGGCGGCGGCCGTGCCGATGCTGACGGCGCGGCCCGCCGACGTGCTGGTGGACGCGCAGGCAAGGACGGTGGCGGTGCGCGGGCCGGACGGGCGACTGGCGTTCATGGGCGACCGGCCGCGCGGCCTCACCGATCGCTTCGCCGTGCAGCAATGGCTGTCGGCGGAGGGCCTGCGCGGCGCCGAGGATGCGGCGGCACCCGGCGACACGTCCGCAGGGACGGGCCGGCCGGCCGCGACGGTCGCACCGGGAAATCGAGCCGTCGACGCCACTTCCGGAGCCGGGGCACCGAAATCGGCGATGACCGGCAAGGTGGCGATGGGCGCACCTCCAACGGCGGTGCCGGGTGCCTTGGCGGGCGATCGGATCGCCGGTGCCGGTCCGGTGCCCGGAGCATCGATGTCGTCTGCGGACGGTGGCGTTGTTGTGGCAACGGAGGGGCCGACTGCGGTTACGGCAGCCGAACCTCGCGCGACATTGCCGGCGGCGGCGCGTTGCGATCCGGTCGGCTGCACGCTGCCGGCCCGCGATGGCCGGCTGGTCGCCTATCCGCTCGACCGCGCCGCATTGACCGACGATTGCCGGCGGGCGGCGCTGATCGTCACCCGCTTCACCGCCCCGGCCGATTGCGCGGCGCAGGTGGTGCAAATCGGACCGACGGGGGAGGGCGCGGGATCGGCCTTCATCGCCGAGCCGGACGGGTCCTGGCGCCGGATCGAGGCCCGCCCGGCAGCGGGAACGCGACCCTGGCTACCCGCCGCCGTCGCGGACAAGCGAGCGGCGAAGGCACTGGCTGCGCCATCGGCGACAGCATCGGGTGAAGCGGCCGGCACCTCGCGGCTCCCCGGCCGCATGCCTGCGTCCGCCGCCTCCGCCCAATCCTCTGTCACGCCCTTCGCCGGCACAGTGGCGGAAGAGGGCGGCGGCACGGCCGCGGGAACCGCGCCGGAGGCAGACGACGTGCCGTGATGCTCCCCGGTCCGTGATCCGGTCCCATCGGCCGGACCGCAGCGGATAGCGGCGGCACGCCGGCCAGCCTTGAGAATAGCGGGTCGGCGCGTCTGCCGGCCGGCAGACGCCATACCTTCCGCGACGAACCCCGCGCGACCATCCCGGCGGCCGTCGACGCCGCATACGCCCCTACGGGGGCACGCGTCTCGAAAAGCCCTGGCTCGGGAAACCCCGGCCCTGAACGGCAATCTGCCGCCCCGAACGGCGCGCCGAATCATCGTCCCGCTCAATACCGCCGGAACAGGCCGACGAGACGTCCCTGGATGCGCACGCGGTCCGGTCCGAAGATGCGGGTCTCATAGGCGGGGTTGGCGGCTTCCAGCGCGATGGAGGCGCCCTTGCGGCGCAGGCGCTTCAGCGTCGCCTCCTCGTCGTCGATCAGCGCTACGACGATGTCGCCGGTCTCGGCACTGTCGGCGCGGCGGATCAGCGCCAGGTCGCCGTCGAGAATGCCGGCCTCGATCATCGAATCGCCGCGGACCTCGAGCGCGAAATGCTCGCCGCCGCCCAGCATTTCCGCCGGCATGGAAATGGTCTGGCTGCGCGACTGGATGGCGGAGATCGGCGAGCCGGCGGCGATGCGGCCCATGAGCGGCACCGCGACCGGGCGCCTCACGTCGTCATCGTCCTCGGCCGGCGGCGGGGCGGGGCGGGAGCGCCCGAGGCTGCCCTCGATCACGCTGGGCGCGAAGTTCCGCGCCGGCTTGGCGGCGGCGGCGGGGCTCTGCACGGATTCGGGCAGGCGGATCACTTCCAGCGCCCGCGCCCGGTTCGGCAGGCGGCGGATGAAGCCGCGCTCCTCCAGCGCGGTGATCAGCCGGTGGATGCCGGATTTCGACCTCAGGTCCAGCGCATCCTTCATTTCCTCGAAGGAGGGCGGGACGCCGGTCTCCTTCAGGCGTTCATGGATGAAGCGGAGCAGTTCGTGTTGCTTGCGGGTGAGCATTGGCGGAAGTCCGTCCCCCGGTGCGGGTCGAAAATGAAACAAATCACGAACAAACACTATCCGTTCTTTTTGTGTTCCACAATGCGTAAATAAACCGCTAAGCGGTCGACGCCAAAGCGGCTTCTGGCTAGTGTATGCAATGGCATCCATCTTGCCTAAGTGACATGCATTTTCTTCCCTTCGCTCAGCCGGGAGTCGTCGTGTTGACCGTCAGCCTTGCCGAAATCCTCCACGCGCATCGATCCGGCCGCTCGACCCCTTCCCGCACGGTCGCGGCCTGCCTGGAGCGGATCGAACGGCATGCCGACCCCTCCATCTTCACCGCCCTGATGAGCGCCGACCAGCTTGCCGAGCAGGTGGCGGCGCTGGAGGGGCGCGACCCGGCGAGCCTGCCGCTCTACGGCATTCCCTTCGCGGTGAAGGACAATATCGACGTCGCCGGCCTGCCGACCAGCTGCGCCTGCCCGGACTTCGCCTATGTCGCCGCCCGCGACGCCACCGCCGTCGCCCGGCTGCGCCGTGCCGGAGCCGTCGTCATCGGCAAGACCAATCTCGACCAGTTCGCCACCGGGCTGAACGGCACCCGCTCGCCCTATGGCACGCCGCGCAACGCGGTGCGGCCGGACCTGGTGCCGGGCGGGTCGAGCTCGGGCTCCGGCGTCGCGGTGGCGGCGGGGCTGGTGCCCTTCGCGCTCGGCACCGACACCGCCGGCTCGGGCCGCATCCCGGCCGGGCTGAACAACATCGTCGGCATCAAGCCCAGCCTCGGCCTGGTCTCCACCGCCGGGCTGGTGCCGGCGTGCCGCACGCTCGACTGCATCTCGGTGTTCGCGCTCACCGTCGACGACGCCTTCGCGGCGCTGCGCGTCATGGCCGGCGAGGACGAGGCTGATCCGTTCTCCCGCCCGCTGCCGCTCGGCACGCCCGGCGCCATTCCCGCCGCGCCGCGCATCGCCGTGCCGCGGCCGGACGACCGGGTGTTCTTCGGCGACCGGCAGGCGGATGCCGCCTTCACCCAGGCCATCGCCCGCCTGGCCTCGCTCGGGGCGCAGATCGTCGAGATCGCCATGGAGCCGTTCTACGAGACGGCGAAGCTGCTCTATGACGGCCCCTGGGTCGCCGAGCGCTACGCCGCCGTCGGGCCGTTCCTCGAAGCCCGGCCGGACAGCTTCAACGAGGTGGTGCGCTCCATCATCGAGGAGGGTCGGCGCCGCACCGCCGTCGACGCCTTCCGCGCCCATTATCGCCGCGTCGAGCTGGCGGTGAAGGCGAAGGCGAGCCTCAAGGGCTGCGACGCGCTGATGGTGCCGACCATGCCGACCGTCTATACGGTGGCGGAAATGCTGGCCGATCCGGTGCGGCTCAACAGCCATCTCGGCGTCTACACCAATTTCGTCAACCTGCTCGACATGTGCGGCATCTCGGTCCCTTCCGGCATGCGGCCGGACGGCGCGCCGGTGGGCGTGACGCTGCTCGGAGCCGCCGGGCGCGACGCGCATCTCGCCGCCATCGCCGCCGCCTTCCATGCCGCCACCGACCTGCCGATGGGCGCCACCGGCCGGCCGCTGCCGCAGATGCCGCCCGCCGCGCCGCGCGCCGGGGCGGGCTTCCACGAGATCGCGCTGTTCGGCGCGCATCTCTCCGGCCTGCCGCTCAACGGCGAGTTGCTGGAAGCCGGCGGGGTGTTCCTGCGCCGCGCGCGCACCAGTGCCGATTACCGCCTCTACGCGCTGCCGGAGGGGCGGGTGCGCCGGCCGGGCCTCCTGCGCGTCGAGCCGGGCAGCGGCGGGCCGGTGGAATGCGAGATCTGGGCGCTGCCGGCCGAGGCCTTCGCTCGCTTCGTCGACGCCATTCCCGCCCCGCTCGGCATCGCCACGGTGGGGCTGGAGGATGGCAGCCGGGTGAAGGGGTTCGTCCTGGAAGGCATCGCCGCGCGCGGCGCCCGCGACATTACCGGCTTCGGCGGCTGGCGGGCCTTCCTCGCCGACGAGCAGCGCCAGCGGCAGGCGGCGGGCATTCCGGCGGCGGAGTAGGCGTTCGCCAGACCGAGCGGGCCGACGCCTTCCCTCCGCGCCGGGGGACGGGGTGAAGGGTAGCGCGACATCGGCATATCGGCCGCCCCGACATCGCATGCCGCGCGCCGTTCACCACATGCCGCGCGCCGTTCGTTCCGTCATTCCGGCCGCAGCGCAGCGGAGAGCCGGGATCGCTCACCGATTGCCGCGCGATCCCGGATCGGTCCTGCGGACCGTCCGGGATGACGAAGCCAGGCCGCGGCTCACCGGTGGTTCAAAATATAAAAGCCGTTATATTTCAGATCATTTGCGCATATTTCTCATATGCGTTGTGAACGATCTCGATATGGTCGCGCATGGCGCTCGCCGCGCCGTCGCGGTCGCCGCGCAGGATGGCGGTGGTGACGCGGTCATGCTCGTGGTGCGACAGCGCGAGGCGCCCGAGCGCGCGGAACTGCGCGCGGCGGAACGGCGACAGCCGCCGCCGCGTCGCCAGCGTCAGCTCCACCAGATAGTCGTTGTGCCCGCCGGCATAGATCGAGGTGTGGAACAGCTCGTTGGCCTCGCGATAGGCGGAAAAGTCGCCGGCGCGCATCATCTCGCCCATGTCGGCATGCAGGGCCTCCAGCGAGCGCCGCTCGGCCGGGGTGATGTTCTGCGCGCACAGGCCGGCGCATAGCGCCTCCAGCTCGGCCATCACCTCGAACATGTTCTGCAGCCGCTCGAAGCTGGGGCGGGCCACCACGGCGCCACGATGCGGGCGGGTGTCGATGAGGCCGGAGGCGGCCAGCTCGCGGATCGCCTCGCGCACCGGGGTGCGGGAAACGCGGAACCGCGCGGCGAGCGCCGATTCGTCGAGCATGGTGCCCGGCGGCAGCAGGCCGCGGGTGATCTCGTCGGCGACCTGCTCGCGTATGTCCTCGGCGCGGGTCTTGCGCCCGAGCCGGGGCATGCCGGCAGGGCCGGCGAGGGCGGCGGGGCTGTCGGGGAGCGACATGTCAGTCCTGCCGGCCGGCGGCCGGCAGGGAGGCGGACAGAAGCGCGGCGGGATCGGCGAGGGGTCGGGTCATGGGTTCTGCGCGGGGGGTCATGGGTTCTGCGCGGGCATCATGGGTTCAGCGCGGGCTCGGCTCGGAATCGGCGATCAGGCTGACATGGGCGGCGACGACTTTCCACCCCCCGTCGGTGCGCATCCAGGTCTGCATCTGCCGGCCGACCTTGCCGGGGACGGCGGCGCGGCGGAACAGCGTCGCCGCGGTCGCCATGTCGCTTCCATAGGTGGTGATGACGGTGCGGTCGAGCGTGCGCTCCAGCCCCACGGCCGAGCGGGCGGCCCGGAAGGCGCGGATGGCGTCGATGCCGTAGAGATTCTCGCCGCCGCCATAGCGGATGGTGCGCGCATCGTCCCAGAACAGGTCGTCCAGCGCGGCGACGTCGTTGGTCACCAGCGCGTGCTCATAGCGGGCGAACGCCGCCTCGACCTCGGCCAGAACCTCCGGGATATTGATGTCCATCGCCGCGAAAACTCCCGCACCTCGCCCGGACGCCAGCACATAGGCTGCCGGGCGCGGGGTCAATCCTCCAGCGGCAGAATTTCGCAATCCGCGCCGGACTTTGCGGCCGGGGCGTTCGGCCGGCGCACCAGCAGCGCGTCCGCGCGGGACAACAGGCCGAGCATCGAGGAATCCTGCACCGGCATCGGCCGCACGACCGGCCCGCGCGGCCCGCGCCCGACGATCTGCGCCCGCATGAAATCCATGCGGTGGTCGTTGGCCTTCACGTCGGCGCCGAGCTCGGCCGGCACGAGACCAAGCCCGCCGATTCCGGCCTCGCCCTGCAGAAGCCGCAGCAACGGGCGCAGAAAGATGAGGCCGCAGACATAGGCCGAGACCGGGTTGCCCGGCAGGCCCAGCACGTGGGTCGCGCGCGGCTCGGGGAAGCGGCCGAACATCAGCGGCTTGCCGGGACGCAGCGCGATCTTGTGCACGGCGAGGCTCGCGCCTTCGGCGGTCAGCGCCGGCGCGACGAGGTCGTGGTCGCCCACCGAGGCGCCCCCCGTGGTCACCAGCACGTCGAGGCCGGAATCGAGCGCGGCGCGGATGCCCGCGCGGGTCTCGTCCATCCGGTCCGGCAATATGCCGAGATCGACCACCTCGGCGCCGGCCAGGCGGGCGAGGCCGCCGACGGCGTAGATGTTCGACAGGATCACCTGATGGTCCTGCGCGCCCAGGCCCTGGGCCCATTGGCCGGGGCGCACCAGCTCGTCGCCGGTCGACAGCAGCCCCACGCGCGGCCGGCGATGCACGCTCACGCTCGCGCAGTCGCAGGCGGCGACAAAGGCGAGGTCGCGCGCGCGCAGCCGATGTCCGGCTTCCAGCACCGTCTCGCCGGCGCGGAAATCCCCGCCCGCCTTGCGGATGTGGCGGCCGACGCTCGCCGCCTCGCGGATCTCGACGCGGTCGCCCGCGCGCGCGGTGTCCTCCTGGATCACCACGGCATCGGCGCCCTCCGGCACCACCGCGCCGGTGAACAGCCGCACCGCCTCGCCGGGCCGCACCGTGCCGGGATAAGGCCGGCCGGCCGCCGATTCGCCGATCACCGCCAGCACCGCGCCGATCGTCGCGTCGGCGGCCCGCACCGCGTAGCCGTCCATCGCCGAGACGTCGCGCGCCGGCGTGGTGCGTCGCGCCACCACCGGCGCGGCGAGCACGCGGCCGAGCGCGGCCTCGAGCGCCACCGTCTCGCTCGGCAGCGGCGCACCCTGCGCCAGCAGGCGCTCCAGCGCCGCCTCGACCGGCAGCAGCGGGCTCACGAGGCGTCCGCCTGCCAGCGGCCGGAGCGGCCGCCGGCCTTCTCCAGCAGCCGGATTCCTTCGATCCGCATGCCGCGGTCGACCGCCTTGGCCATGTCGTAGATGGTGAGGCAAGCGACGGAAACCGCTGTCAGCGCTTCCATTTCCACCCCGGTCTGTCCGGCGGTGCGCACGCTCGCCCGCACCCGGAGGCCCGGCAGCGCCGCGTCCGCCTCGATCTCGACCGCCACCTTGGACAGCAGCAGCGCGTGGCAGAGCGGGATCAGCTCATGGGTGCGCTTGGCGGCCATGATGCCGGCGAGGCGGGCGGTGCCGATCACGTCGCCCTTCCTGGCATTGCCGGCCTCGATCAGCGCCAGCGTCTCGGGGAGCATCACCACGCTGCCCTCGGCCACCGCGATGCGGTCGGTCACCGCCTTGTCGGCGACGTCGACCATGTTGGCGGCGCCGCTGGCGTCGAGATGGGAGAGCGCGGGCGGGTCGTGGGGGGCGCCCATGCGGCTCATCCCGCCGCGCGGGCGAGCACGGGGCCGGCGAGCAGCGCGCGCGTCGCCGCCGTCACGTCCGCCTGCCGCATCAGGCTCTCGCCGACGAGGATGGCGCGGACATCGGCCGCCGCCAGCCGGGCGATGTCCGTCGGCGCGAAGATGCCGCTCTCGCCGACGATGATGCGGTCGGCCGGCACGCGCGGCGCCAGCCGCTCGGACGTGGCGAGCGTGACCTCGAACGTGCGCAGGTTGCGGTTGTTGATGCCGATGAGCCGCGCCGGCAGCGCGAGCGCGCGGTCGAGCTCGGCCTCGTCATGCACCTCCACCAGCGCGTCCATGCCGAGGCCGTGCGCGGCGTCGACGAGGTCGCGGGCGCAGGCATCGTCCACCGAGGCCATGATCACGAGGATGCAGTCGGCGCTCCAGGCGCGCGCCTCCATCACCTGGTAGGTGTCGTAGAGGAAATCCTTGCGCAGCACGGGCAGCGAGCAGGCGGCCCGTGCGGCGGTGAGGAATTCCGGCGCGCCCTGGAAGGAGGGGGTGTCGGTGAGCACCGAGAGGCAGGCGGCGCCACCTGCTTCATAAGCCTTCGCCAATGCCGGCGGGTCGAAGTCCGGCCGGATCAGGCCCTTGGACGGGCTCGCCTTCTTGATCTCGGCGATCAGCGCCGTCCCGCCGGCGGCGATCTTCGCCTCGATCGCCTTCAGGAAGCCGCGCGGCGGCGGGGCGGCGGCGGCGCGGGCGGCGATCTCGCCGGGGGGCACGGCCTTCTTGGCGGCCGCGATCTCCACGTGCTTGTAGGCGCCGATCTTCTCCAGGATATCCGCCATGGCTCTTCTCACTCCTCCACGACATTGGAGACGGCCACCAGCCGCTCCAGCGCCGCTTCCGCATGGCCGCCCCTGAGGCTGGCGCGGGCGATCTCCAGCCCGGCGCCGAGCTCGTCCGCCTTGCCGGCCACCACGAGCGCCGCCGCGGCATTCAGCAGCGAGATGTCGGCATAGGCGCTCTTCTCGCCGGCGAGCACGCCGCGCAGCGCCAGCGCATTGGCGGTGCCGTCGCCGCCCTTCAGCGCCTCGGGGCTCGCCTTGGCGATGCCGAAGCGCTCCGGCTCGATCTCGAAGCTGCTGACCTTGCCGCCCTTGAGCTCGGCGACCGAGGTGGGGCCGGTGGTGGTGATCTCGTCGAGCCCGTCGGAGCCGTGCACCACCCAGGCGCGCTCGGAGCCGAGCGTACGCAGCACCTCAGCCAGCGGCTCCACCCAGAAGCGGGCGAACACGCCGACCATCTGGCGGGTGACGCCGGCGGGGTTCGACAGCGGGCCGATCAGGTTGAAGATGGTGCGGGTGCCGAGCTCGACCCGCGTCGGCCCGACATGCTTCATCGCCGGATGATGCGCCGGGGCGAACATGAAGCCGATGCCGGCCTGCGCGATGCAGCGGGAGATCCCCGCCGGCGTCAGGTCGATCTTCACCCCCAGCGCCATCAGCACGTCGGCGGCGCCGGACCGGGAGGACAGCGCGCGGTTGCCGTGCTTGGCCACCGGCACGCCGGCGCCGGCGACGATGAAGGCGGCGCAGGTGGAGATGTTGTAGGAGCCCGACGCATCGCCGCCGGTGCCGACCACGTCGACCGCGCCGGCCGGGGCGACCACCCGCAGCATCTTGGCGCGCATGGTGGAGACGGCGCCGGCGATTTCCTCGACATCCTCGCCGCGCACGCGCAGGCCCATCAGCACCGCGCCGATCTGCGAGGGCGTCGCCTCGCCCGACATCATGATGTCGAAGGCGCCGGCCGCTTCCGCGCGGGTCAGCGTGGTGCCGGTGGCGATCTTGCCGATGACGGCCTTGAGATTCTCCATTCGTCGCTCCGCTCCCGCCTCAGGCCGCGTGCGAACGGCGGGGGCCGGCGTTCCAGGCGCGCGCGAGGTCGAGGAAATTCTTCAGGATCGTCCGTCCGTGCTCGGAGGCGATGCTCTCGGGGTGGAACTGCACGCCGTGCACCGGCAGCTCGCGATGCGACAGGCCCATGATGATGCCGTCATCGGTCTCGGCGGTGACGGCGAGCGGGCCGGGCAGGGTGCCCCGGTCGACGATCAGCGAATGGTAGCGCGTCGCCCTGAACGGCCCGTTGATGCCGCGGAACACGCTCTCGCCCCGGTGCTGCACCTCGCATAGCTTGCCATGCATCGGCAGCGGTGCGCGCACCACCTCGCCGCCGAACACCTGGCCGATCGCCTGGTGGCCGAGGCAGACGCCGAATACCGGCACGCCCTCGCTCGCCGCGCGGCTGATGAGGTCGAGGCAGATGCCCGCCTCGTTCGGGGTCGCCGGGCCGGGCGAGATGACGATGGCTTCCGGCCGCAGGGCCAGCGCCTCGTCGACGGTGAGGGCATCGTTGCGGCGCACGTCGACCTCGACCCCCAGACCACCGAGGTAATGGACGAGGTTCCAGGTGAAGCTGTCGTAATTATCGACGAGAAGGATCATCGGGGGACCGTTCGAGCGGCGAGCTTCCGCCTCCGGGAAAGCTCTAGGGTGTGAACCGGCGCCGGGTCAAGCCGCGCCGGCGGCGGGCGGGATCATCGCCAGCCGCGCCATCGCTCGTTTCGTTGCCGATTCATGTCCACGGCGCCATCCCGAAGGAGATCCCGATAAGGGGGCAGTCTCCGACTTTCCGGTATCCACTTAGGATGCGTCCCCGTGCCGGGTCAAGCCATGCTGGCGATGGCCACGACATCGTCACCGCTCCGCATTGTTTGTCTCGCGACCGCACAATATTGAGGTGCGCTGCAACTTCAACTGTTCGTGCAAACGGAGATCATCCGAGACATTTTTTCTTCGGCGCGCTCGGCGACTTGCATTCGGTGCCGTAGAGTTCTAGCGTCCAATTGAAGAAACTTTGAACATATTATTTATCGAAAAATAGAAGAATACCGCAAGGGAAGTGAAGTCGACGGGAGGGCGCCCCAACCGGGACGTCGGAAGCTTGTCCGTATCCAGAGAGAAGTCATGAACCCGCCCTGTCTCGGCGTCGAACCACGTCAGGCATTGGCCGATTTGGTGTCAGATCGCACGAGGAGCATTGCCCGTGCCGGGGAGCCCGCTTTCCGCAGCGGCGCGGCCGGTTTTACGGTCGAAGCCTCGGAATCATCGCAATTTAGTTCGAATTTAGCCTGCCGGAGCCGGGCCGCTTCGACCGCCCTGCCTCAGCGGTTGTCGCGGGCGGAGAACGATGATGTCCGATGGTGATGCCAGCGCGTGGCTGAGCTCGGTCGTCACGTGCATCCAGGAGGCACCGATCTCGCCCGAACAATGGGACGGGGTGCTCGTCAGCATACTGGCGCGAACGGGCGCGCAGGTCGGCTTTTTTCTGGGCTTGTGCAACGGGGATCGCGAAAAGGTCGCCATCGTCGCGCGCGGCGCCCCCAAGGCGACCCTGCTGGACCATGAAATAATGGCCTTCTTCGATGCGAGCACCCTGTCACTGGGGCAGGGCGCGACCTTCGAGGTGGAACTGCGCGACGTTGCGGCTCGCCCCGAAGCGCGGAATCTGCGCGATGCCTTCGGTGACCACGCACTGATATGGGGCGTCCTGATCGCACGGGAGGGGCAGCGGCGCTTCGCGTTGTTCCTGGTCTATCCGAACAATGCCTACCGGACCTGGCTGAAGCAGAAGGACGAGGTCATGTCGCTCCTTCCGTACCTGCAGGTCTCCTTCAGGACGCACCGGGAGCTGGTCCGGCAGCGCGAGCTGGCGGAGCGGATGGAATTCATCTTCTCCAACGCTCCGGCGCCATGGGCGCTCGTCAGGGCCGACCTGAAGATCGTGCTGGCCAGTCGGGCCTTTATCAGCCTTGCCAACGAAAACCCCGACATCTGCATCTCCGACGGCGAGCTCGAAATATACAACCCCTCTCTGTGCAATGAAGTGCACGGATCCATCGACGCCATCATGGCCGGTCGGCTGGATCAGAAGGTGGTCTGGGTCCGGCACGGCTCCGATTCGCACGGCTGGCTCGTCAGCCTCACGACCGCAACCCGCAACGGCCACAACTCGGTCCCGTTCAGGGCGTTCGTCGCCTCGCCGGAGCGCGTCGCGCTGCTGTGCCTGCGCGAATTGGGCCGCAACGATTCCCTCAAGCCCGACGTCGTCCGCGCCGTGCTCGGCCTGAGCGCGACCGAGGCCAGTCTTGCATGCGCGCTGGCCAACGGTGAATCGAGCACCGAGATCGCCCAGGCGCGGCATGTCTCGAAGAATACCGTTCACAACCAGCTCGCCTCGGCGATGAACAGGCTTGGCCTGCATCGGCAGGCGGAGTTGCAGCATCTGCTCTCGCTACTTTCCTTTTTCGTATGACCGTGCCACACACATAGTACATTCATCCTATTTTTTGAGTATTGTTAGATGTTTTCACATTAGTTTGTGCCTGATTTCTGTAAAAATATACTACATATCTGGTTTGATTGCGGACGGGTGCATTCGTATAGCTATAGCTATTTTCCTCGCGCCATCAATCTCGATGACAAAGACCGAGGAGGCACGCCATGATGTTCAAGTCTGTACTTTATGCAACCGCGATTGTTCTGGTCACGGTATCCACCGCTTATGCCGGTGAGAATCGGGCCTCGGTCTCGCAGGTTGGTGACGACAACGCCGCTGCGGTCGGTCAGTTGGGCGGCCGCAATTTCGCCGGCATCGGGCAGCTGGGGCATGACAACGCCGCCTTGGCCGCACAGGTCGGCAGGCGCAATTTCGCCGGCATCGGACAGTTCGGTGCCTATAACGACGCGGCGGCGCTGCAGGTCGGCCGGCGCAATTTGGCCGGCATCGGGCAGTTCGGTGAATATAACAACGCCCTGGCGGCACAGATCGGCCGGCGCAATTTCGCCGCCATCGGTCAGATCGGCCAATACAACAACGCCGCGGCGCTGCAGGCCGGGCGGCGCAATTTCGCTGCCATCGGTCAGATCGGCCAATACAACAACGCTTTGACCGCACAGGTTGGCCGGCGCAATTTCTCCGCCATCGGCCAGGTCGGTCAATACAACAACGCTTTGACGACACAGCTTGGCCGGCGCAATTTCTCCGCCGTCGGGCAGCTGGGGGAATATAACGACGCCGCGTCGGTTCAGGTCGGCAGCCGCAACTTCTCCCTCGTCGGTCAGGTCGGCAAGAACAACGACGTCGCGTCGGTGCAGGTCGGCCGGCGCAATTTCTCCGCCGTCGGGCAGCTTGGTGAAGAAAACGATGCCGCGTCGGTGCAGGTCGGCAGCCGCAACTTCTCCCTCGTCGGCCAGGTCGGCAAGAACAACGACGTCGCGTCGGTTCAGGTCGGCAGGCGCAACGTCGACGTCGTCGCGCAGTTCGGCACGGACAACACCACGAATGTCACCCAGATCGGTCGGCGTAACGTGACCGCTGTCGTCCAGTTCGGCGAGGGCAACACGGTGACATCGACCCAGGTCGGCACGGGCAACACCGTCGTGACGATCCAGCGTTGAGCGGGGTATGCGGCCGACGGCCATGCCATCCGTCGGCCGCCACGCCGTCTTACGGAGAGTGCGGAAAATGACAATGCAGCCCGCTACCGTGCCGCCGTGCCACATCGAGGCGGCCGAAGGAAACGGCGTCGTCAGGCTGGAAGCGATCCTCGACGCCCGCGCCATCGCGGGAGGGCAATATGTGCTGGCTGTCCGTGCGGGCGGATCCGGCAACGTGGCGGCCACGCAGCAGGCCGGTGAGTTTGCGGCGGGCGACCTGGAGAACGGGCGTCTGGCGACGGTCTATGTCAGCTCGGGCGAGGCAGGCTGGAGCGCGCAGCTGAAAGTCTTTTCAAAAGACGGCAAGCTGCTGTGCACGGCCTCCAGATCGTAGCCCCGCGCGGCGGCCGGCGGCGCGCGCGACGCGGACCGGGGATCGCCTCCCGGAAATGCCTTCATGACGGACCGGCGACGGCGAGCATCGACGACCGGCTCGGAACCGCCGGGGAGCGGGCCGGCCGGCTCGGAACCGCCGGAATGCGGCGCTCCGGCGCGGTGACGAGGCCGAGCCCGCCCTCGTCACGGCCTCCCGGTCAACGCTCCCGGTCAACGCTCCCGATCACTGCCCCCGGCCGGCGCGGGCGGCGAAGCGCACCGCCTCTTCCCCGGCACGGAACAGCGCCTTGGCCTTGTTGACGCATTCCTGGTGCTCGTTCTCGGGCAGCGAGTCGTAGACGATGCCGGCGCCGGCCTGCACATGCATCTGGCCGTCCTTCACCACCGCGGTGCGCAGCACGATGCAGGTGTCCATCTCGCCGTCGGCGCCGAAATAGCCGATGGCGCCGGCATAGATGCCGCGCTTGTCGCGCTCCAGCTCGTCGATGATCTCCATCGCCCGCACTTTCGGCGCGCCCGACACCGTCCCGGCCGGGAAGCCGGCGGCCAGCGCGTCGAGCGCGTCGCGGCGCGGGTCGAGGTCGCCCTCGACATTGGAGACGATGTGCATCACCTGGCTGTAGCGCTCGATGAAGAAGCTCTCCGTCACCTCCACCGTGCCGATGGCGGCGACGCGGCCGACATCGTTGCGGCCGAGGTCGAGCAGCATGAGGTGCTCGGCGCGCTCCTTGGGGTCGGCGAGCAGCTCCTCCTCCAGCGCCTTGTCCTCCTGCGGCGTGGCGCCGCGACGGCGGGTGCCGGCGATCGGGCGGATGGTGACGGTGTTGTCGCGCAGCCGCACCAGGATTTCCGGCGAGGAGCACACCAGCGAGAAGCCGCCGAAGTTGAAATAGACCAGGAACGGCGCCGGGTTGATGCGCCTGAGCGCCCGGTAGAGCGAGAAGGGCGGCAGCGTGAACGGCGCGTCGAAGCGCTGGGACAGCACCACCTGGAAGATGTCGCCGGCGCGGATATATTCCTTCGCCCGCTCCACCATCGCCAGATACTGGTCCGGCGGCGTGTTGGAGGTCGGCACCACCAGCTGGTGCAGCATGTCCTCGGCGGCCTGGGCCGGCAGGGCGCTGTCGAGCGCCTCGACCACGCGGTCGATCCGCTCGCGCGCGGCCTCATAGGCGGCGGCGGCGGGGACGCCGGCAGCGGGGCGCACCGGGGTGACCACCGTCACCTCGTCGCGCACCGCGTCGAACACCACCATCACCGTCGGGCGGATGAACACCGAATCCGGCACGCCGAAAATATCCGGCTTGGCCGCCGGCAGGCGCTCCATCTGCCGCACCATGTCGTAGCCGAGATAGCCGAAAATGCCGGCCGCCATCGGCGGGGCGCCATCCGGCAGGCTGATGCGCGATTCCTGCACCAGCGCCCGCAGCGAGACCAGCGGCGGCTCGGCGCAGGGTTCGAAGGAATCGTCGGGGAACTGCGCGGCCCGGCGGTTGATCTCCGCCCGGCCGTCGCGGCAGCGCCAGATCAGGTCCGGCTCCAGCCCGATCATCGAGTAGCGCCCGCGCGTGGCGCCGCCCTCGACCGATTCGAGCAGGAACGAGTTGGCGCGGTCGACGGCGATCTTGAGATAGGCCGAGACCGGCGTCTCCAGGTCGGAGACCAGCGTCTCGCTGACCACCTGCGCCTCGCCGCGCGCATAGGCGCTGGCGAAGCTTTCTGCGTCGGGATGCGGAGACATGACGGGCGTCCTCAGTTCACCGCTTCGTCGCGCGCGCCGACGATCTGGTCGAGCGCGGCGCGGTTGATGCGGGCGCCGAGATCGCTCTGCAGCTGCACCAGATATTCGGTCATCAGGTCGTTCTGCAGGCTCTGGCCGATATCGGCGATGATCTTGTCGTTCTGCGGCGCGCCCTCCGGCACGGTGACGCCGGTCACCTTGAACAGCAGCCGGCTGTCGCTGGGCCCGAGCGTGGTGCTGCCCACCGCGCCGTCGCGCGTGTCGAAGACGGCGGCGATGGCCTCCTGCGGCACGCCCTCGTTGGCGCGGCCGCGGCGCAGGCCGTTGGCGGTGCGCAGTTCGAGCCCGGCATCGGAGACGGTGAGGTCGAAGGCGGCGCCGTCCTCGACCTTCTTCTTCAGCTCGGCCAGCCGGGCGTCGAGCGCCTGGGCGGTCTCGTCCTCCTTCCAGCGCGCGAGCACCTGGGCGCGGGCTTCCTCGAAGGTGCGGTCGCGCGGGGCGGTGACGCCAGCGACCTCGTACCAGACATAGCCGGCATTCTGCGGCAGCGTCACCGGGTCGTTCTCGGCGCCGGCCTCGGTGGCGAAGGCGAGGCGCAGCACGTCGCTGCGGGCCGGGATCGCCGGAAGGGCGGCGCCGTTCGCGGCATTGCCCTGCGCGTCGACATCGAAGCTCTGCACGGCGAGGCCGGCCTTGGCGGCGGCCTCGGCGAGGGTGGCGCCGGCGGCGCGGTCATCCTCCACCTTGTCATAGGCGGCCATCAGCGCCTTGCGGGCGGCGTCGAGCTGGAGATCCCGGCGGATCTGGTCGGCGACCTCGGCGAGCGGCTTGGTGGCGCCGGGCGTCACCGCGCCGACATGCACGACCACCGGGCCGAAGCGGCCATTGACCACGCCGCTGGTGCTTTCCGCCGCCAGCGCGAAGGCGGCGTCGGCGATGGCGGAATCGATGATGTCGGCCTTGGTCACCGTGCCGAGCGTGGTGTCCTTCGCCTCCAGCTTGCGCTCGGCGGCGATGTCGGCGAAGGCCGTGCCGGCGACGATGCGGTCGGCGGCGGCCTGGGCCTCCTCGGCATTGGGGAAGACGATCTGGTCGATCACCCGGCTCTCCGGGGTGCCGAACTGCGCCTGGTTGGCGTCGTAATAGGCCTTCACCTCGTCGTCGGTGACGCTCTCCTTGGCGGCGAGCGCGTCCGGGGTGAGCACCAGCAGGTTGAGCGTGCGATATTCCGGGGCGCGGAACGCCAGCTTGCGGGCGTCGAAGAAGCCGCGCAGCTGCTCCTCGGTCGGCTCGGCGAACGGGCCGACATTTGCCGGGCCGAGGACGGCGTAGCTCACCGAGCGCTGCTCGGTCTCGTAGCGCTTCACCGCGTCCTTCAGCACCGCCGGCACCTCGATGCCGCCGGCGAGCGACTGGATCAGCTGCTGGCGCTGGGCGAGCCGGCGCTCGGCATTGACGAATCGGGCCTCGGTGAAGCCGTTGGCGCGCAGCAGCTGCACGAAGTAATTGTGGTCGAAGGCGCCGGAGGGGCCGAAGAAGGCCGGGTTCTGCTGCACCCGCTCGACGATCTGCGCATCGGAGACCGCAAGGCCGAGCTTCCGGGTCGCCTCGTCCAGCGCCGCCTCGCCGAGGCGCTCGTTCAGCACCTGGTCGGGAATGCCGAACGCGCGCGCCTGGTCGGGCGTCAGGCCCTGGCGCAGCTGCTGGGACACCTGCTGCAGGCGCTGCTGGTAGATCTGCTGGAATTCCGGCACCGTGATCTCGGTCGAGCCGATGGTCGCCAGCGTCTGGCTGCCGAAGCCGCGGAACACGTCCGCGATGCCCCAGATGCCGAAGCTGACGATGAGAAGTCCCATCAGGACCTTGGCGATGATTCCGGAAGCGCTCTTGCGCAGGGTCTGCAGCATCGTTGTTCTCGTTAGGCGTGTGCCGGCGAAGATCCCGGATTACGGCCCGGGTCGCGAAAAGCGCGCATCATAGGGACGGCGTGGGGGAGCCGCAACGCCGCACATGCGTTCATTTGCGCGCGTCGGCGGCGTCTGTTACGCGGGGAATGACAGGGTCCGAGGGGAGGGAATTCATGACGACGCGACGTCCGTTGATCGCCGGTAACTGGAAAATGAACGGGGTGCAGGCCTCGCTCGCCGAGTTCGAGAAGATGGTCGCCGCCTATGGCGAGGGGCTCGCCACCCGCACCGACCTGATGATCTGCCCGCCGGCGACGCTGCTCGCCGCGCTGGCCGCCGCCGCCGGAACCTCCGGCGTGCTGGTCGGTGCGCAGGACTGCCATGCCTATGTCGGCGGTGCCCATACCGGAGACATCGCCGCCGAGATGATCGCCGACGCCGGTGGCAGCGGCGTCATCCTCGGCCATTCCGAGCGGCGCGCCGATCATGGAGAGACCGACGCCATCGTCCATGGCAAGGTGAATGGCGCATGGCGTGCGGGGCTCACGGCGGTGGTCTGCGTCGGCGAGCACCGCCAGCAGCGCGAGCAGGGCGTGGCGCTCGACCTGGTGCGCGTGCAGCTCGCCGGCTCGATTCCCGACGGCGCGACGCCCGGCAATCTCGTCATCGCCTATGAGCCGGTCTGGGCCATCGGCACCGGCCTCACCCCGAGCATCGACGACATCGCCGAGATGCACGCGGCGATCCGCGCCGTGCTGGTCGCGCGCTTCGGTGAAGCTGGCGAGGGCATCCGCATCCTCTATGGCGGCTCGGTGAAGCCGGCCAATGCCCGCGAGATCCTGTCGGTCGCCGATGTCGACGGCGCGCTGGTCGGCGGTGCCAGCCTGAAGGCGGGGGATTTCATGACGATCGCCTCTGCCTATATGTAGGGCGCGCCGAAGGGTGCAGGGCGGGCGCGCACCATCGGGTTGGCGTTCGTCTTCGCCCTCGTCCGGCACCGCCTGTCGGACACGTCATCGAGCCTTGCGGCCGGCATGCTGGAAATGCGGTGCATGTTCGTGTAGGAACCCGACCAACTTTTACCGGCGGCGGCGTCTCGTCCGCGGCCGTTGCTGATTTGAAGGCGTCAGATGCAGACCGTAATCATCATCATCCACCTCATGGTGGTGCTGGCCCTTATCGGCGTGGTGCTGATCCAGCGCTCCGAAGGTGGCGGGCTCGGGATCGGCGGCGGTGGAGGCGGCGGCGGCTTCTTCAGCGCCCGCGGCACCGCCAATGTGCTGACCCGCGCGACGGCGATCCTGGCGGGGCTGTTCTTCCTCACCAGCCTGTCGCTGACCGTGCTGGCGGGATGGGGCCGTGGCCCGGCCTCGATCTTCACCACCCCGACCACGCTTCCCTCCGGCGCGCCCGCCGCGCCCGGCGGCAACGTGCTCGACCAGCTCAGGGGTGCCCAGCCGGCCCCGGGCGCCCCGTCGGCGCCGGCCGCTCCGGCCGTTCCCGGCGCGCCGCAGGTTCCGCAGTCGCAGTGACCGCGTAGCCGTGAGGCGGCGGCTTCCCGCCGTCGCATTCCGCACTTACCCACAGGCGGGGGTCGTCCGTACGAAGACGGCCCTCGTCGAATCGCGTTTTTGCAGCTAGAAACCCGACTCCATGGCGCGCTACATTTTCATCACCGGCGGCGTTGTGTCCTCGCTCGGCAAGGGGCTGGCTTCCGCCGCCCTCGGTGCGTTGCTGCAGGCCCGCGGCTACAAGACCCGCCTGCGCAAGCTGGACCCCTATCTCAACGTCGATCCGGGCACCATGAGCCCGTATCAGCACGGCGAGGTGTTCGTCACCGACGACGGGGCCGAGACCGACCTCGACCTCGGCCATTACGAGCGCTTCACCGGCCGCCCGGCCACGAAGCAGGACAACATCACCACCGGCCGCATCTATCAGGAAATCCTGAACAAGGAGCGGCGCGGCGACTATCTCGGCGCCACCGTGCAGGTGATCCCGCACGTCACCAACGCCATCAAGGACTTCATCCTGTCCGGCAACGAGGGCTACGACTTCGTCCTCGTCGAGATCGGCGGCACGGTCGGCGACATCGAGGCGATGCCGTTCCTGGAGACCATCCGCCAGGTCGGGCAGGAGCTGCCGCGCAAGCACTGCATCTATGTGCATCTGACGCTGCTGCCCTACATCCCCTCCGCCGGCGAATTGAAGACCAAGCCCACCCAGCATTCGGTGAAGGAGCTGCGCTCGCTCGGCATCGCGCCGGACATCCTGCTCTGCCGCACCGACCGCGAGATCCCGCGCGAGGAGCGCCGCAAGCTCGGCCTGTTCTGCAATGTGCGCGAGAGCGCGGTGATCGAGGCGCGCGACGCCGACAACATCTATGCGGTGCCCTCGACCTATCACGAGGCCGGGCTCGACACCGAGGTGCTGGCCGCCTTCGGCATCGAGCCGGCGCCCGAGCCGGACCTGACCCGCTGGCACAAGATCGAATCCGGCATCCGCAACCCGGAAGGCGCGGTGACGATCGCCATCGTCGGCAAGTATACCGGCCTGAAGGACGCCTATAAGTCGCTGATCGAGGCGCTGGCCCATGGCGGCATCGCCAACAATGTCCGCGTCAACCTCGACTGGATCGAGAGCGAGATCTTCGAGCGCGAGGACCCCGCGCCGTTCCTCGAGCATGTCCACGGCATCCTGGTGCCCGGCGGCTTCGGCCAGCGCGGCGCCGAGGGCAAGATCCGCGCGGCGCAGTTCGCCCGCGAGCGGCGGGTGCCCTATCTCGGCATCTGCTTCGGCATGCAGATGGCGGTGATCGAGGCGACCCGGAACCTCGTCGGCATTCAGGCGGCCAATTCCACCGAGTTCGGCTCGACGCCGGAGCCGGTGGTGGGCCTGCTCACCGAATGGCTGCGCGGCAACGAGCTGGAACGCCGCGGCCTCGACACCGATCTCGGCGGCACGATGCGGCTCGGCGCCTATCCCGCCGCGCTGGCCGAGGGCAGCCGCGTGGCGCAGATCTACGGCGCCGGCGAGATTTCCGAGCGCCACCGTCATCGCTACGAGGTCAATCTCGGCTATCGTGAGCGGCTGGAGGCCTGCGGCATGCTGTTCTCCGGCACCTCGCCGGACGGGCTGCTGCCGGAGATCATCGAATACCCGGACCATCCCTGGTTCATCGGCGTGCAGTTCCACCCGGAGCTGAAGTCGCGCCCGTTCCAGCCGCACCCGCTCTTCGCCTCGTTCATCGGGGCGGCGATGGTGCAGAGTCGGCTGGTCTGATCGCGCGGCCGCGGCCGCCAGCACAAGCGCGAGGAGATGCCCATGGCCCGCGGCCTCGATCACGTCGTGCATGTCGTCCGCGACCTCGAAGCGGCCGGCGAGCTCTACGACATGCTCGGCTTCACCGTCGGCGCCCGCAACCGCCATCCCTGGGGCACGCATAACCGCATCATCCAGATGCCCGGCTTCTTCGTCGAGCTCCTGGAGATCGTCGAGCCGGAACAGATCCCACCGCCGGGCGAGCACAGCTTCTCCTTCGGCGCCTTCGCCCGCGACTTTCTCGCCGCGAAGGGGCCGGGCCTGCCCTTCCTGGTGCTGGAAGGCCGCGATCCGGCGCGCGACAAGGCCGATTTCGACGCCGCCGGCTATGGCGGCTTCGAGCTGTTCCACTTTTCGCGCGAGGCCAAGCGGCCGGACGGCAGCGATGTCGAGGTGGCGTTCACCCTTGCCTTCGCCCGCGATCCCGCCTCGCCGCATGCCGGCTTCTTCACCTGTACGCAGCGCCGGCCGGAGAATTTCTGGGCGCCGGACCTGCAGCGCCACATGAACGGCACCCGCGGCGTCGACGGCGTGGTGCTGACCGCCGAGGACCCCGCCGCCCATCTCGACTTCCTGTCGACCTTCACCGGCACCGACTTTCGCCGGGCGGTGGAAGGCTGGCATCTCGCGGAGACCCCGCGCGGGCGGGTGGAGCTGATGAGCCCCGCCATCTTCGCCGAGCGCTTCGGCATCGCCGCGCCGGCCGGGCCGGGGCTGCGGCTGGCGACGATTCGCTTCGCGGTGGAGGACATCGCCCGCACCCGCAAGCGCCTCGCCGCCAGCCGCATGACCGCCGAGGAGATCGAGGGCGTCATCGTCGTCGGCCCCGCTTCGGCGCTCGGCGCCATGCTGGTGTTCGAACCGGCGGCCTGAGCCGCCCGTTCGCCAAAGCCTTAACGCGGTGGAAACCTCGCCTCCGGTCTAATGGCCGGATGATGGATGACGCCATTCAGGCAGCGGACATGCTCGCGTCCGACCGGCGCGAGGAGACGGCATCGGCCCGGCCGGCGCCGGTGCTGTCGCGTGCGCTGTGTTTTGCCCGCCGTCATCTCGCCGCCCCGCTGCTGCTCGGCCTCCTTGCCGCCGGCCTCGTCCACCAGGGCGTGGAGCCGCGCTATTTCGCTGAGGCGCGGCTGCGCATCGAGGGGAAAGCCGCCGAGCGTTTCGCCACCGAGGCGCGGCGCAGCCAGTTCCAGGTCATCACCTCGCGCGAATTCGCCCGCCAGGTGGTGCTCAGGGCCGGGCTGGTCGAGCGGCTGAACGCCCCTCGCGGGCTTTCCTCGCTGCTGCCGTTTTCACCCGCCTTCGCCGCCACCTCGTCGGATGAGGAGAGGGCGCTGCGCGTCATCGAGGACGAGTTGACGCTGTCGACCGCGCCGGACGGGCGCGCCACCATCGGCTTCACCGCGCCGGACGGGCGTCTCGCCGCCGATGTCGCCAATGCCTTCGGCGAATCCTATGTCGAGCTGCGCCGGGTGTTCGGCGATGCGCAGGCGCCGGCGGTCAGCCTGTCGCGCGCGCTGCCGCCGCGCCAGGCGCTCGGGCTGTCGCCGCTGCAATGGGGGCTGGGCGCCGGCCTGTTCGGCTTCGCGCTGACGCTGCTGGTGCAGTGGTCCTGGCGCCGCCGCCCACGGCCGGAGCCGGCCGCCGCCGCGCCGGACGCGGCGCCGGACCAGGTGCCGCAGGCGCCGCTCCAGCATCTGCCGTGGATCGGCTCGCAGGTCGAGGACGAATGCGAGACCCTGCCGCTGCATGCCCGCTCCCGGCTCGGCCGCGAGGGCGAGCTCGCCGACCTGTCGCGTCTGGTGCGCCTGCGCGGTGCGGCGGCGCGGCTGGTGCTGGTGACCGGGCCGTCGCACGACGCCGGCGCCGCGCATTGCGCGCTGGCGCTCGGCCGCTCGCTCGCCGCCTGCGAGAAGCGGGTGGTGATCGTCTGCCTCGACATCGCCGCCGAGGCGCTGTCCGAGCTCACCGCCGATCCGCGGGCGCCGGGCCTCACCGACCTCCTGTTCGGCGTGGCGAGCTTCTCCGACGCCATCCACCGCGAGACGCTGTCGCGCTGCCACGTCATTCCGCCGGGACGCGGCGCGCGGGAGGCCGACGGCCTCGTCTGCGCCGACCGGCTGGTCTTGATCCTGCGGGCGCTGGAACAGACCTACGACCACGTCGTGGTCGCGGCGCCGCCGCTCGGCGGCTTCGAGGAGGCCGGCCGCATCGCCGCGCTCGGCCCGACGCTGATCCTGGTGACGCAGCCCGGCGGGCTGGCGACCGACGCGGTGCAGGCCTTCGACGCGCTGGCGGCGCGGGGCTTCGGCGACATCGCCATGGTGACCTTCGCCGACCCGATGCCGGGCCGCCTACCGCACGCCGCCTAAGGCACCGCGAGCGCGGCGGGAAGCGCATAGCGGCGCAGCACGATATCCCCGACCATGTCCTGCAGCACCGGATCGTCGTAAAGCCCGGCCATGACGACGACCACCAGCTCCAGCTCGGGCACGATGTACAGGCGCTGGCCGCCATAGCCGACGCCGGCGATCCAGCGAAATTCCCGGCGCTCGACCAGCGACCGCCCGAGCCACCACTGGAAGCCGTAGAAATAAAGCTCCGCGCCCTGGATCTGCGGCTGGGTCGCCTCGTCGATCCATCGCTCGGCGACGATCGGCCGGCCCCGCCATCGGCCGCGGTCGAGCACCAGCTGGCCGATCCGGGCGACATCGCGCGGGCGCAGCCGCAGGCCGGACGCCGCATTCGCCGTGCCGTCCTCGTAGCGCATCCATTCGACGTCGCTTATGCCGAGCGGCCCGAACAGACAGTCGTCGGCGAGCGCATCGACCGGCCGGCCGGACGCCCGGTGCAGGATTGCCGCCAGCAGGCAGGTGAGGCCGCCATTATAGCTGTAGGCGGCGCCCGGCGGCCGGACCATCGGCTGTTCCAGCACGTAGCGGCAGCGGTCGGCGGCGTCCATCATCCGCCGCTCGCTATTGGCGGGATCGCCATAGGGAATCTGTTCGTTCCAGGCGAAGCCGGCCGACATGGTGAGCAGGTGGCGCAGGCTGATCCGCGATTTTTCCGGCGTGGCGAGATCGGCATGCTCGGGAAAGAACGACAGCGCCGGCCGGTCGAGGTCGTCGATCCAGCCGCGATCGACGCCGATGCCGAACAGCAGCGAGGTGACGCTCTTGCTGATCGAGCGCAGGTCGTGCCGCAGGCCGGCATGATAGGCGACCCGCCCGAGCGGGGTCGCGAAGGCGCGATCCTCGCCGGTGAAATAGCGTTCATAGGCCAGCCGGCCGCGGCGCAGCATGACGACGGCATGCAGGTTGGCCGCGTCCCAGTCCTCGAAATGCGGCGCCAGCCCCTTGAGGCGGGCGCCATCCATGTCCGCGGCCTCGGGCGGACCGGCGGGCCCGTCCTCATCCGGGCCGGCCTGGTCGATCAGTGTTGTCATCGCGGCGATCCGTTCCCCACAGGTGGCAGCACCCTGCGGTCCTGCGCCCGCCGCCAGCCTGTCCCGATCGCGGCCTGCCTGGCAACCCTCGGCAATCGCCGCGCGGCAACAGGTCTCGCGGCCGGTCCTGCGCGCCGGTCAGAGCGTTTCCGGCTTGCGGTCGTATTTCTGCATCCAACGGATCAGCTTCGCGGCCGGCAATACCCAGCCGACCCCCAGCACCAGATAGGCGAGGAACTGCCAGAAGCCGGGCAGGGTGGTGACCCGCCCCTGCGCCAGCGCCATGGCGCCGAGCGCCCAGACGATGACCAGCACGATCATCAGGCAGGTGCCGACGAGCTTGCGCAGCCGCGGCGAGCCGGCGGGCGCGGCCTCGCCCGTCGCGACGGTGGTCGCCTGTTCGCGGTGCGTCTTCCGGCTTGGGGCGGGCTCGGCCATCGTGCTCGTCTGTCCGATATGTGAAGTCAGGGACAATTCGCCCGGTTGTGCGGGCGCTGCTAGAGCTATATCCGCTCCCTCGCCGGGGTGAAACCCGCCCGGCGCGGAACGGCCGCCGGGCAGCGGGCCTGCGTGCCGGCGACGGGTTTGCGCGCCGGGCAACGGGCTTGCGCGGCAGGAGCGTGGACAGGAGCGTGCACATGAGCGCGAACACGGCCGTTTCGAGCGCCGCCGATCCCGCCGCCGCGCCGGCGGGCGACCGCCTGCGGCCGGTGCGGCTGTGGCTCCATACGGTGGCGGCGCTGATCGTGCTGATGGTGATCGTGGGCGGCGCCACCCGGCTCACCGAATCCGGCCTGTCGATCACCGAATGGAAGCCGGTCACCGGCATGGTTCCGCCGCTGAGCGAGGCGGCGTGGCAGGCCGAGTTCGACAGCTACAAGCAGATCCCGCAATACCAGCAGCTCAACCGTGGCATGAGCCTCGCCGAATTCCGCACCATCTTCTGGTGGGAATGGGCGCATCGGCTGCTCGGCCGGCTGATCGGCTTCGCGTTCCTGCTGCCCTTCCTGTTCTTCCTGTGGCGCGGGCTGATCAAGGGGCCGCTGCGCTGGAAGCTCGGCGGCCTGTTCCTGCTCGGCGGGCTGCAGGGGGCGGTCGGCTGGTGGATGGTGGCCTCGGGCCTCGTCGGCCGGGTCGATGTCAGCCAGTACCGGCTGGCGACGCATCTGACCCTCGCCTGCCTCATCCTCGCCGCGACGGTCGCGGTAGCCGACGGATTGCGTCCCGTCCGGCCGGGCACCGCGGCGGTCCCGCCGCCCGCGGGCGGGCGGGCGCTCGCCTGGGCGCTGTTCGCGGCGGTGGTGTTGCAGATCTTCCTCGGCGGCCTCGTCGCCGGGCTGGATGCCGGCCTCACCTATACGACCTGGCCGCTGATGGATGGCCATTTCATTCCGCCGGCGGACAGCCTGTTCGTCCAGCAGCCGCCGTGGCGGAACCTGTTCGAGAACGTGCTGACGGTGCAGTTCAACCATCGCATGACCGCCTATGCGGTGCTGGCGCTGGCGGTGGTCAACTGGCTGGCGCTACGGCGGGCCGGTGGGCCGGCCGCGGGCCGGGCGGCGCTTCTCGTCGGGCTGGTCGGCGCGCAGGCGATGCTCGGGATCCTGACGCTGATTCACCAGGTGCCGATCGACATCGCGCTCGCCCACCAGTTCGGCGCGACGATCGTGCTGATCGGCGTCACGCTGCACCTCAACCGCGCTCGCCATACGCCTCGCCCGCCTGCCTGACCGGACTGCCTGACCTCGGCGGGCATCGCCTACGGCACCACCTGCGCCTGCACGCCGGTGATGCGGCTCGTGCGCCGCCCGCCCAGCGCCCACAGGAAGTCCCTCGCGGAGGTGGCGCTGCGATCGGCGGAGACCGCGATGGTCGTGGACGAGCTGTTGAGCGGTATGGTTTCGCCGGCGACCTTTACGCCGACGGCGTTCTCGGGCACCGGGATTTCCTTCGCGCCTCTGACGGGCGTCGTCACCGTCTGCTCGTCGGAGCAGACGGGCGCGCCCTGTGCCTGCCGTTCGAGGAAGCAGACCGGCACGACGACATTGCCGGCGGCCGGGCTGGCATTGACGATCGATATGCTCGCGGAAACCGGCTGGCCTGCCTCGCTGCCCAGCAGGATCCGCGCGGGAACGGGGTTCTCCTGTGCATGGGCGGACCACGACAACAGGCTCGACGAGCGGCGCGCCTCGGGCTGGAAGCGGGCATCCTGCGCGCCGGTTATGGCATTGGATATCAACGCCGGAGCGGCTATGCCGGCGAAAAGTGCGCCTCGGAGGTTCTGTTCGCCCAAGGCCAGCGCAATTCCGCCGCCAATGACCGCATACAGCCCCAGCCCGATGAAGAATCCGAGCAGCGGCAGTTCCGTCTGCGGGTTCGTGACGAAAATCGACGCAAGCTTCATCAAAGTCGGGGAGACCCCGCCGAACGCTCCGAAGAACACGATAGGGAGGGACATGCGAATACCCTCATAGATTGTATTTAAATATGACGCAATCATAGGAGGCAAGCGCTGTCAAGGCTCGATGCCTGCTACTCCGCCGCGTCGGGGCGCTTCTTCAGCGGGCGGCGCGCCAGCACCTCGGCGAGGAAGCGGCCGGTATGGCTGCGCGGCGCCTTGGCGATTTGCTCCGGCGTGCCCTCGGCGACGATCTCGCCGCCGCCGTCGCCGCCCTCGGGGCCGAGGTCGATCACCCAGTCGGCGGTCTTGATCACCTCGAGATTGTGCTCGATCACCACCACCGAGTTGCCCTGCTCGACCAGTTCGTGCAGCACTTCCAGCAGCTTGGCGACATCGTGGAAATGCAGCCCGGTGGTCGGCTCGTCGAGGATGTAGAGCGTGCGCCCGGTCGCCCGGCGCGACAGTTCCTTGGAGAGCTTCACCCGCTGCGCCTCGCCGCCGGACAGGGTGTTGGCCTGCTGGCCGACATGGATGTAGCCGAGCCCGACGCGCGACAGCGTCTCCAGCTTCTCGCGCACCGCCGGAACCGCCTTGAAGAACTCGGCGCCCTCGTCGACCGTCATGTCGAGAACGTCGGCGATCGACTTGCCCTTGAAGGTGACCTCCAGCGTCTCGCGATTGTAGCGCTTGCCCTTGCAGACGTCGCAGGTGACGTAAACATCCGGCAGGAAATGCATTTCTATCTTGATGACGCCGTCGCCCTGGCAGGCCTCGCAGCGCCCGCCCTTCACGTTGAAGGAGAAGCGCCCCGGCCCGTAGCCGCGTGCCTTGGCCTCCGGCAGGCCGGAGAACCATTCGCGGATCGGGGTGAAGGCGCCGGTATAGGTCGCCGGATTGGAGCGCGGGGTGCGGCCGATCGGCGACTGGTCGATGTCGATCACCTTGTCGAGCTGCTCCAGCCCCTCGAGCCGGTCATGCGGCGCCGGCGGATCCGAGGCGCCGTTCAGCCGGCGCGCCACCGCCTTGTAGACGGTGTCGATCAGCAGCGTCGACTTGCCGCCGCCGGAGACGCCGGTGACGGCGGTGAACAGGCCGAGCGGCACTTCGGCGGTCACGTCCTTGAGATTGTTGCCGCGCGCGCCGACCACCCGCAGCATGCGCTTCGGGTCCGGCTTGCGGCGCTTCGGCACCGGCACGGAAAGCGCGCCGGTGAGGTATTTGCCGGTCAGCGAGGCGGGATTGGCGAGGATTTCCGGCGGCGTGCCCTGAGCGACGATGCGCCCGCCATGCACGCCCGCGCCCGGGCCGACATCGACGACATAATCGGCAGCGATGATGGCGTCCTCGTCGTGCTCGACCACGATGACGGTGTTGCCGAGGTCGCGGAGCCGGCGCAGCGTGCCGAGCAGCCGCTCATTGTCGCGCTGGTGCAGGCCGATCGACGGCTCGTCCAGCACATAGAGCACGCCGGTCAGGCCCGAGCCGATCTGCGAGGCGAGGCGAATGCGCTGGCTCTCGCCGCCGGACAGCGTGCCGGAGGCGCGCGCCAGGGTGAGATAGTCGAGGCCGACATCGAGCAGGAAGGCGAGGCGCTCGCGAATCTCCTTGAGGATGCGCACCGCGATCTCGTTCTGCTTGTCGGTGAGTTGGCCCGGCAGCTCGGCGAACCAGCCGAGGGCATGACGCACCGAAAGCTGGGCCGCGTGGCCGATATGGCTGCCGGCGATCTTCACCGCCAGCGCTTCCGGCTTCAGCCGGTAGCCGTTGCAGGCGGCGCAGGGCACGGCGGAGAAATATTTGCCGATCTCCTCGCGCGCCCATTCGCTCTCGGTTTCCCGCCAGCGGCGCTCCAGAT
Source organism: Ancylobacter sp. GW821-FHT10E12 (assembly GCF_058809335.1). Taxonomy (NCBI): domain Bacteria; kingdom Pseudomonadati; phylum Pseudomonadota; class Alphaproteobacteria; order Hyphomicrobiales; family Xanthobacteraceae; genus Ancylobacter; species Ancylobacter sp. GW821-FHT10E12. The sequence goes on from NZ_JBXASN010000024.1 coordinate 38,369, forward strand.
TGGTGACGATGCCCTCGAAGGTCTTCGATGTTTCGTAGGCGCGCACGCCGTCGTCATAGACGAAGCGGATGACCTCGCCGCCCGAGCCGTGCAGGATGACATTGCGCACCGTCTCCGGCAGATCGCCCCAGGGCACGGTGAGCTTGACGCCGTAATGGCGGGCGATCGCATCCAGCGTCTGGCCGTAATAGGGCGAGCTCGACTTCGCCCAGGGAGCGATGGCGCCCTGTTTCAGCGACCGCGTGCCGTCCGGCACGATGAGGTTGGGGTCGATCTTGCTCTCGTGGCCGAGGCCGTCGCAGGTCGGGCAGGCGCCGAACGGATTGTTGAAGGAAAACAGCCGCGGCTCGATCTCGGGAATCGTGAAGCCGGAGACCGGGCAGGCGAATTTCTCCGAGAAGACGATCCGCCGCGGCGTGCCGTCCTCCTCCGTCTCGTCGGCAAACTCCATCACCGCGATGCCGTCGGCGAGGCCGAGGGCGGTCTCGAAACTGTCGGCGAGGCGGCCGGCGAGGTCGGCGCGCACCACCAGGCGGTCCACCACGACGTCGATGTCGTGCTTAAACTTCTTGTCGAGCGCCGGCGCCTCGGCGATCTCGTGGAACGCGCCGTCGATCTTGACGCGCTGGAAGCCCTTCTTCTGGAATTCCGCCAGTTCCTTGCGGTATTCGCCCTTGCGCCCGCGCACCACCGGGGCGAGCAGGTAGAGCCGGGTCTTCTCCGGCAGCGCCAGCACCCGGTCGACCATCTGGCTGACCGTCTGGCTTTCGATGGGCAGGCCGGTGGCGGGCGAATAGGGCACGCCGACGCGCGCCCACAGCAGGCGCATATAGTCGTAGATCTCGGTAACGGTGCCCACCGTCGAGCGCGGGTTCTTCGAGGTGGTCTTCTGCTCGATGGAGATGGCCGGCGAGAGGCCGTCGATCTGGTCGACGTCCGGCTTCTGCATCATCTCCAGGAACTGCCGCGCATAGGCGGAGAGGCTCTCCACATAGCGCCGCTGGCCCTCGGCATAGATGGTGTCGAAGGCGAGCGACGACTTGCCGGAACCTGAAAGGCCGGTGAACACGACGAGGCTGTCGCGCGGAATCTCGAGATCGACATTCTTCAGATTGTGCTCGCGCGCGCCGCGGATGGTGATCGAGCGGGCATCGCGGCGCGACGGCTTCGGAAGATCCTGCATTCCTGTCTCTCAATCCCGACCCATAACGGCCCGACTCATGACGGTTCGCAACACAATGGCGCCCGTTCCCCGGCAACGGCATCGCCGCGATGGGGAGGGCACCCTGGGTGGCTGCATGGCGTCAAACATAGTGTCGCTGGGTCGAAACGTCATGGGGCTTGCGCCGCACTATGCACGATGATACGAACATAACAAGAACATTTTGAGCGCTGGCGATTGCCTGCCAAAAGTGTGGACGAGCGTGCTGCCTGTCCGGCGGGCGGCTGCGCATTGGTTTATGATGCGCCGCTCAAAACGGTACGGCGGATTTTGGAGGACGGAATGGCGGGCAGCGTCAACAAGGTGATCCTGGTCGGCAATCTGGGTCGCGATCCGGAAGTGCGGACCTTCCAGAATGGCGGGCGGGTGTGCAACCTGCGCATCGCCACCTCGGAGACATGGCGCGACAAGGCCTCGGGCGAGCGCCGCGAGCGCACCGAATGGCATAGCGTGGTGATCTTCAACGAGAACCTGCTGCGTATTGCCGAGCAATATCTGCGCAAGGGTTCCAAGGTCTATATCGAAGGCCAGCTGGAAACCCGCAAGGCGACCGACCAGTCCGGCGGCGAGCGCTATTTCACCGAAGTCGTGCTGCGGCAGTTCCGTGGTGAACTCACCCTGCTCGACGGCCGCAGCGGTGGCGGCGAGGGAGCCGGCGGCGGCGACGATTACGGCGCAGGCAGCGATTTCGGTTCGGGTGGCGGCTTCGGCGGCGGTTCGTCGGCACGGGGCTCGTTCGGCGGCGGCGAACGCAAGCCGGCGGCGGCAGCGGGCGGCGGTGCTGGCGGCGCTGGCGGCGGCCGCTTCGGCGGCGGGAGCAGCAGCAACGATATCGACGACGAGATTCCGTTCTGAGGACGGGCGCTGCGCCCGTCAGAGGCCGAACGACGTCTTCACCCCATCGATGACGAATTGGACGGCGAGGGCGGCGAGAATGACGCCGAGCAGCCGGGTGAGAATGGCGTTGCCGGTAATGCCGAGCAGGCGGTTCACCCGCTCGGCGGCAAGATAGACCGCGAGGCAGGAGGCGATCACCAGCAGGGTGATCGTGAACAGGGCGCCGAGCCGGGCCGGATCGCCGCTTGCCTCGCCGGCGAGCAGCATCATCGCGGTGATGGCGCCGGGCCCGGCCATCAGCGGAATGGCGAGCGGGAACACCGCGAGATTGTGCAGCAGGTGCTCGCGCATGGCGGCCTCGGTGGCGTCGGTCTTGCGCTCGCTGCGCCGGCCGAACACCATCTCGAACGAGATGGCGAAGAGCAGCAGCCCGCCGGCGATGCGGAACGCCGGCAAGGTGATCCCGAGCGCATGCAGCAGCGGCGCGCCGACGAGGCCGAACAGCACCATGATCGCCAGCGCAATCGCCGAGGCCCGCCAGGCGACGTGGCTGCGCTCCTCGGGCGACAGGCCGCTGGTCACCGCCAGGAACAGCGGCGCCAGGCCGATCGGGTCGATGACCACCAGCATCGTCACCGCCGCCGAGGTGACAAATTCGAGCATCCCCGACCCCCTCTGCCGACGCGCCACGCGTCCCGCGGCTACCGCTGACCCAGGGCATCATCCTACGCGCAGGGCAGGAAAGGGAAGGTAATTCGGGGCGTTTCGGCCATGGTTCCGCCACCTTTCGAGGCCGCTCGGAATTGCTCCGTGCAATCCCTTGATAACAATGAGGAATTCGGGGCCTTCCGCGCGTCGCCGCGCTGGCGTTGCGGAGTGGAATCGGCTAGATAAAACAACCCGTTATGCAATCTACGGAAAGTCGATTCCTTGTCCGATTCCGATACGCTGAAGCCGGAGGACGACGGTCCCTCGGATATCCGGCCCGTCTCCATCACCGAGGAGCTGTCGCGCAGCTATCTCGACTATGCGATGAGCGTGATCGTTTCACGTGCGCTGCCGGACATACGCGACGGTCTCAAGCCGGTGCATCGCCGCATCCTGTTCTCGATGCGCGAGAACAACTACACGCCGGAGCGTCCCTACAATAAATCCGCCCGCGTCACCGGCGACACGATGGGCAGGTACCATCCGCACGGCAACCAGGCGATCTACGACGCGCTGGTCCGCCTGGCGCAGGACTTCTCCATGCGCCTGCCGCTGATCGACGGGCAGGGTAATTTCGGCTCGATCGACGGCGATCCGCCGGCGGCGGAGCGCTACACCGAGGTGCGGCTCGCCCGCCCCGCCATGTCCCTGCTCGACGATCTCGACAAGGACACGGTCGACTTCCAGGACAATTACGACGGGCGCGAGCAGGAGCCGACGGTGCTGCCGTCGCGCTTTCCCAATCTCCTGGTCAACGGCGCCGGCGGCATCGCCGTCGGCATGGCGACCAACATCCCGCCGCACAATCTCGGCGAGGTCGTCGACGCCTGCACCGCGCTGATCGACGAGCCGGATATCGACGTCGAGAAGCTGATCGACATTCTGCCGGGGCCGGACTTCCCCACCGGCGCGCTCATCCTCGGGCGCAGCGGCATCCGCCAAGCCTATCTGACCGGCCGCGGCTCCATCGTCATGCGCGCCCGCGCCACCGTCGAGACGATCCGCAAGGATCGCGAGGCGATCATCATCACCGAGATCCCGTATCAGGTGAACAAGGCGACGATGATCGAGCGCATGGCCGAGCTGGTGCGCGACAAGCGGCTGGAAGGCATCTCCGAGATCCGCGACGAATCCTCCCGCGAGGGGCTGCGCGTGGTCATCGAGATCAAGCGCGACGCGCAAGGCGACGTCGTCCTCAACAATCTCTACCGGATGACCGCGCTGCAGACCTCCTTCGGCGCCAACATGGTGGCGCTGAACGGCGGCCGGCCGGCGGTGATGACGCTGCTCGACCTGCTCACCGCCTTCGTTGCCTTCCGCGAAGATGTGGTGAGCCGGCGTACGAAGTTCCTCCTGCGCAAGGCGCGCGATCGCGCCCATGTGCTGGTGGGTCTGGCGATCGCCGTCGCCAATATCGACGAGGTGATCCGCACCATCCGCACCTCGCCGGATCCGGCGACGGCGCGTGAGCTGCTGATGACGCGCCACTGGCCGGCGCTCGACGTGGCGCCGCTGATCGCGCTGATCGACGATCCGCGTCACCGCCTCGCCGAGGACGGCACCTATCGGCTCTCGGCCGAGCAGGCGCGCGCCATTCTCGACCTGCGCCTGCAGCGCCTCACCGCGCTGGGCCGCGACGAGATCGCCGACGAATTGGACAAGATCGCCGTCGAGATCCGCGAGTATCTCGACATCCTGGCGAGCCGCGAGCGCATCCGCCAGATCGTCAAGGACGAATTGCTGGAGGTGAAGGCGCTGTTCGGCACGCCGCGCCGTACCGAGATCGCCGAGGCGGAGGGCGATTTCGAGGATGAGGACCTCATCGCCCGCGAGGACATGGTGGTGACCGTGTCGCATGCCGGCTATGTGAAGCGCGTGCCGCTTTCCACCTACCGGGCGCAGCGCCGCGGCGGCAAGGGCCGCTCCGGCATGCAGACGCGCGACGAGGATTTCGTCACCCGGCTGTTCGTCGCCTCCACCCATGCGCCGGTGCTGTTCTTCTCCTCCAAGGGGCAGGTCTACAAGCTCAAGGTCTGGCGCCTGCCGATCGCCACCCCGCAAGGGCGCGGCAAGGCGCTGGTCAACATCCTGCCGCTGGATGGCGACGAGCGCATCACCTCGATCATGGCGCTGCCGGAGGAGGAAGCCTGGGGCCGCCTGCAGATCATGTTCGCCACCACCGGCGGCACGGTGCGGCGCAACGAGCTGTCGGACTTCACCAATGTGAACCGCAACGGCAAGATCGCCATGAAGCTGGAGGAGGGCGAGGCGATCGCCGACGTCCAGCTCTGCACCGAGGACGACGACGTGCTGCTCACCAGCGCGCGCGGCCAGTGCATCCGCTTCCCGGCGACCGAGGTGCGCGTCTTCAAGGGGCGCGATTCCATGGGCGTGCGCGGCGTCCAGCTCGAGGATGGCGACAGGCTCATCTCGATGGCGATCATCCGCCATGTCGAGGCGACCTCCGAGGAACGCGGCGAGTATATCAAGCGCGCCAATGCGGTACGTCGCAGCCTTAATGAAGTGGATGAGATTGCCGACGCCGAGTTCGAGATCGCGGAAGTGGATGCCGAGGACGTCGCTTCCGCCGGCGGCGAGCTCGGGCAGGCGCGCTATGCCGAGATGGGCGCCGCCGAGCAGTTCATCCTCACCGTGTCGGAAAACGGCTACGGCAAGCGCACCTCGTCCTTCGAGTATCGGACCACGCGGCGGGGCGGCAAGGGCATCGTCGCCATGGCAGTGAACGGGCGCAACGGGCCGCTGGTCGCCTCCTTCCCGGTGGAGGAGTCCGACCAGATCATGCTGGTGACCGATGGCGGCCAGCTGATCCGCTGCCCGGTGAACGGCATCCGCATTGTCGGGCGCGGCAGCCAGGGCGTCATCGTGTTCGACACCGCCGAGGACGAGAAGGTGGTCTCGGTCGAGCGCGTCAACGAAGAGGACGCGGAGGCTGGGGACGACGCCGGCCCGGACGACATCGCGTGAGGCACGGTCGGTGTCCCGGGCCGCCGGCGCTTGCGCTGGCGGCTCGGCCCGGCTAACCCTTTCGCGCTCCGCGCGCCAACGTTGCCGACCCTCGGCGCGCCGATGAGAGACTGCTCATGAGCGCCCTGCGCACCGCCTTCTATCCGGGCTCGTTCGATCCGCCGACCAACGGCCATGTCGAGGTGGCGCGCGCCGCCGCCCGCATGGTCGACCGGCTGGTGGTCGGCGTCGGCATGCATCCCGGCAAGACACCGCTGTTCCCGGCGGAAGAGCGGCTGGAGATGCTGACCGAGATCTTCGAGCCGATCGCCCGCAACGAGGGCGCGGCCTTCGAATGCATCACCTTCGCCGACCTGGTGGTCGAGGCGGCGCATCGCCACGGGGCGCGGATCCTGGTCCGCGGCCTTCGTGACGGCACCGATCTCGATTACGAGATGCAGATGGCGGGCATGAACGCCGTGCTGCGGCCGGAGGTGCAGACCGTGTTCCTGCCGGCCTCGTCGGTTTCCCGCCCTATCACCGCCACCCTTGTCCGGCAGATCGCCGCCATGGGAGGCGACGTCGCGTCCTTTGTGCCGGCTCCCGTGCTCGGCCGGCTGGCCGCGCGGCTCGGCCGCCCCCTTTGATTGCCACGCGGCCGACGCCGCGCCCGCATTGGAGTTTCCTAGATGATCCGCAGCCTGATCGCCGCCTTCGCCCTCACCTTCGCGCTGGCGCTGCCGGCCTCCGCCCAGACCGCGGCGGCCCCCAAGACCGACCCGCAGAACACGATCGTCATGCAGACCACCAAGGGGCCGGTGGTGTTCGCGCTGCGTCCCGACATCGCCCCGCAGCACGCCGCGCGCATCAAGCAGCTGGCGCGCGAGGGCTTCTATGACAACGTGCCGTTCCACCGCGTCATCGAAGGCTTCATGGCCCAGACCGGCGACGGCCAGTATGGCAACGGCACCGGCGGCTCGCGCTATCCCGACCTGCCGGCCGAATTCTCCAGCGTGCCGTTCAAGCGCGGCACCGTCGGCATGGCCCGGGCCTCCAGTCCGAACAGCGCCAATTCCCAGTTCTTCATCACCTTCGGCGACGCCTCTTTCCTCAATGGCCAGTACACCGTGATCGGGCAGGTCGTCTCGGGCATGGAGAATGTCGACAAGCTCAAGCGCGGCGAGCCGGTGCAAAACCCGGACAAGATCGTCTCGATGAAGGTCGCCGCCGACGTGAAGTGAATCCCGAAAGGGACAGATATCTCAAGGAGTACAAGACATGAGCGCTACCACTGAGACCTTCCTGCTGCTCGAGACCACCCAGGGTCCGGTCAAGATCCGCTTTCGCCCCGACCTCGCCCCCGGCCATGTCGCGCGCATTTCCGAGCTGGCCACGCAGGGCTTCTACGACAACGTGCCGTTCCATCGCGTGATCGAGGGCTTCATGGCCCAGACCGGCGACGGCCAGTTCGGCAACGGCACCGGCGGTTCGGGCAAGAAGCTCAAGGCCGAGTTCAACAAGGGCCGGCACGTGCGGGGCACCGCCTCCATGGCCCGCGCCCAGAACCCGGATTCCGGCGACAGCCAGTTCTTCATCTGCTTCGGCGATGCCTCCTTCCTCGACGGCCAGTACACCGTCTGGGGCGAGGTGGTCGAAGGCATGGAGAATGTCGACAAGATCAAGCGCGGCGAGCCGGTGCAGAACCCGGACAAGATCGTCAAAGCGTCCGTCGCTGCCTGATCGGCCGACCGTTTCGCGATTCGTCATCCCGGCCGCGCGCGAGCGCGCGCCGGGATGCTTTTATAAGACCTCCCGTGTACCGGTGCGTTGCTGCGCGACGCCCGGCTGAGCCGTCAGATTCCATGCGCGTCGACCTCTTCGATTTCGATCTGCCGCCCGAACGGATCGCCTTGCGCCCCATCGAGCCGCGCGAGGCCGCACGTCTGCTGGTGATCCGGCCCGGTGGCGTGCCGGAGCTGGAGGATCGGCATGTCGGCGACCTGCCGGCGTTTCTGGCACCCGGCGACGCCCTCGTCGTCAACGACACCCGCGTCCTGCCCGCCCGCCTCGACGGCCTGCGCCGCCGGCCCGGCGGTTCGGACGTTCGCGTCGAGGCGATGCTGCACAAGCGCCTGGCGCCTGACAGCTGGCTCGCCCTTGCACGTCCCGGCAAGCGCCTGGCGGCCGGAGATGCCATCATCTTCCAGTCTCCCGACGGCGAGGCGACGCTGGCCGCCGGGATTGCCGCGAAGGGCGAGGGCGGGGAGATCGCCCTGCGTTTCGAATTCGCCGGCGCGGCCCTCGATGAAGCGGTGGCGCGGGTCGGCCACATGCCGCTGCCGCCCTATATCGCCGCCCGCCGGGCGGAGGACGCGCGCGACCGCGCCGATTACCAGACCATGTTCGCCCATGAGGAGGGCTCGGTCGCCGCGCCGACCGCGGGGCTGCATTTCACGCCGGCGCTGGTCGACCGCCTCGCCGCGCGCGGCGTCGAGCTGCACCGGGTGACCCTGCATGTCGGCGCCGGCACGTTCCTGCCGGTGAAGGCGGACGACACGTCCGGCCACAGGATGCACGCCGAATGGGGCGAGGTGTCGGAGGCGACCGCCGCCGCGCTCAACGCGGTGAAGGCGCGGGGAGGGCGGGTGGTCACCGTCGGCTCCACCGCCACGCGGCTGATCGAGAGCGCCGCCGCCTCCGGCCGCCTGGAGGCCTGGCAGGGCGAGACCGACATCTTCATCACGCCCGGTTACCGCTTCCGCTTCATCGACGCGATGATGACCAATTTCCACCTGCCACGCTCGACGCTGGTGATGCTGGTCGCCGCCCTGGTCGGCCACGAAACGCAGAAGCGTGCCTATGCCCATGCCGTCGCGGCCGGCTATCGCTTCTATTCCTATGGCGATGCCTGCCTGCTGTTTCCCGAAGGCGCGAGATGACCGACCCGTTCCACTACCGCCCGCTCGCCACCGACGGGGCCGCCCGCCTCGGCGAGGTGGTCACCCCGCGCGGCGTGGTGCGCACGCCGGCCTTCATGCCGGTCGGCACCGCCGCCACGGTGAAGGGCATGTATCCCGCGCAGGTGCGCGAGCTCGGCGCCGATATCGTGCTCGGCAACACCTATCATCTGATGCTGCGCCCGACCGCGGAGCGCATCGCCGGCCTCGGCGGGCTGCACAGCTTCATGCGCTGGCCGCATCCGATCCTCACCGATTCCGGCGGCTTCCAGGTGATGTCGCTGGCCTCGCTGCGGAAGCTGACCGAGAAGGGCGTCACCTTCCGCTCGCATATCGACGGCAGCTATCACGAAATGTCGCCGGAGCGCTCCATCGAGATTCAGGGGCTGCTCGGGTCGGATATCCAGATGCAGCTGGACGAGTGCGTGCGGCTTCCGGCGGCACCGGACGATGTGGCGCGGGCGCTGCGGCTGTCGCTGCGCTGGGCGGAGCGTTCCAAGCGGGCCTTCGAGGCACAGCCGCCGGGCCGGGCGCTGTTCGGCATCGTGCAGGGCGGCGACGTGCCGGAACTGCGCGTCGAATCGGCGCGCGGGCTCGTCGATATCGGCTTCCAGGGCTATTCGATCGGCGGCCTCGCCGTCGGCGAGCCGCAGGAGGTGATGCTGGCGATGATCGATACGGTCGCCGATATCCTGCCCTCGGACCGGCCCCGCTACCTGATGGGCGTCGGCACGCCGGACGATATCATCGAGGCGGTGGCGCGCGGCGTCGACATGTTCGACTGCGTGATGCCGACGCGGGCCGGCCGCCATGCGCTGGCCTTCACCCGCTTCGGCCGCATCAACCTGAAGAATGCCCGACACGCCGAGGATCCGCGCCCGCTGGACGAGGAAAGCGACTGCCCGGCGGCGCGGGACTATAGCCGCGCCTATCTCCACCATCTCATCCGCTGCGACGAGATGCTGGGCTCGATGCTGCTGACCTGGGTCAACCTCGCCTATTACCAGAGCCTGATGCAGGGCATTCGCACGTCGATCGCCGAGGGGCGGTTCGAGGCGTTCAAGGCCGCGGTGAAGGAGGGTTGGGCGAAAGGCGATATCCCGCCGCGCGGATAGACGACCTCGAATGGAAATGGCCGGACGCAAAGTCCGGCCATTCGCGATGCGCCGTGCCGCAGCGTGCCGTTCAGCCGTGCAGCTTGCCGGCGATGGTGGCGACGTGCTTGCCCTGGAAGCGGGCGGCATCGAGCTCGATCTTGGAGGGCTGGCGCGAGCCGTCGCCATCGGTGATGGTGGAGGCGCCATAGGGCGAGCCGCCCTTGATCTCATCGAGGCCCATCTGGCCCTGGAAGGCGTAGGGCAGGCCGACCACCACCATGCCGTGATGCATCAGCGTCGGCACGAAGCCGAGGATGGTCGATTCCTGGCCGCCATGCTGGGTGGCGGAGGACGTGAATACCGAACCCACCTTGCCGACCAGCCCGCCGGAGAACCACAGGCCGCCGGTCTGGTCGATGAAGCTGCGCATCTGCGAGGCGACGGTGCCGAAGCGGGTGCCGGCACCGAAGATGATCGCGTCGTAGTCCTTCAGCTCGTCGACGGTCGCCACCGGCGCCTTCTGGTCCAGCTTGAAATGGTTCTGCTTGGCGATCTCGACCGGCACGGTCTCGGGAACGCGCTTCACCACCACGTCGGCACCGGCCTCGCGGGCGCCTTCGGCGACGGCTTCGGCCATCGTCTCGATGTGACCATAGGTAGAATAGTAGAGAACGAGAACCTTTGCCATGTCGGTAGCTCCATGCATCCTGGCGAGGCCGGCCGCAGCCGACCGGGGGTGTTGGCAGGAAGCTAGTTGCTTCGGCCGTGCACGGGAAGCTCGATGCGTGACAGATCGAATTTGCGGGATTGCAATGATCTGGCGGTAGTGGGATCGGCATTGTCGATGGCTGGGCGCGAGTCGCGGCAGCTTCTTGCCTTCCGTCGCCGAAACCCTTAAGCCCCCTCCCGTGGGAGCCCGTAGCTCAGCCGGTAGAGCACGTGACTTTTAATCATGGGGTCTCGGGTTCGAATCCCGACGGGCTCACCACGTAAAACCTTGACCGCGCTATATTTCTGGGACGTCCGCCCGATGAGCGCGTTCCTGCCGGTCCGGCAGGCGTTCCAGCGCTCGGTTCACGCCTCGTTCTTCCGGCTCGCGACGCGCAGCCCGGTGCCCCGCGCCGTCTTGTTCAGGGTGCCGCGGTTGTCGCGATGAACCGTCGTGATCCGGCTGTGGCCGACCGCGTTCACGACATCGGCGTCCTGCGCCCCCGCCTCCACAGCGTCCGTCACCGCGCCGGCCCGAGCCTCCAAGTTAAGGCACGGATGTTCGCCGGTCCTTCCGACAGGATCCACGCGCGGCACATATCGTCGGCAAAATAGTATATATAATCCATAGACAAAAATTCTCATCGAACTATGTTGGCGCGGATCAAGGCGCGGGATCGCTCCGCACCAGTTGCCACCCTTAACGAAGGAGCTCATCGGCATCTTGGCAGCTCACGCCGCTGGTCCGGATGACCAGAGCCGTCGCTACGGACGCTGATCATGCGCCATGACCAACAGTTCCCTTATCCACCTCAACGTGTTCCTGCCCACCACCGGGCATCACGAGGCCTCCTGGCTGCACCCTGCCACCCAGCCGGAGCGCACCACCGACATCGGCTATTACCGCGAGGTCGCCGCCATCGCGGAGCGCGGCCGCTTCGACTCGCTGTTCCTCGCCGACCAGCTCGCTCTCGGCCGCAGCGTGCGGCATGTGGCGCAGGGCAAGCTGGAGCCGCTCACCTTGCTCTCGGCGCTGGCCGGCTCCACCGAGCGGATCGGGCTTATCGGCACCGCCTCCACCACCTATTCCGAGCCCTACAACCTCGCCCGCCAGTTCGCCTCGCTCGACCATATCAGCGGCGGGCGCGCCGGCTGGAACATCGTCACCTCCTGGTCGGCGGAGGCGGCGGGCAATTTCGGCCTCGCCCAGCGCAACTCGCATTCCGACCGCTACCGCCGCGCCACCGAATATGTCGATGTGGTCGGCAAGCTGTGGGACAGCTGGGAGGACGACGCCCGCCTCTATGACCGCACCCGCGGCATCTATGCCGATACCGACCGCATCCACGCCATCGACCATGTCGGCGAGGACTTCCGGGTGCGCGGCCCGCTCGACCTGCCGCGCTCGCCGCAGGGCCGGCCGGTCTATGTGCAGGCCGGCTCCTCCGACGAGGGTCGCGCCTTCGCCGCCCGCTATGCCGAGGCGATCTTCACCGCCCAGCAGGAGCTCGCCGACGCGCAGGCCTTCTATGCCGACGTGAAGGGCCGCGCCGTCTCCTATGGCCGCGACCCGGACGGCATCAAGATCCTGCCCGGCCTCTCCCCCATCCTCGGCTCGACCGAGGCGGAAGCGCGCCGGCGCGAGGAGGAGCTCAACGACCTCACCATCCCGGCGGTGGGGCTCAAGCACCTGTCCCAGCGTTTCGACGGCTTCGACTTCACCGGCTTCCCGCTCGACGAGGTGATCCCGGCGGAGGCCTTCCCCCGCTCGGCAACGGTGCAGGGAGCGCAGAGCCGCTCGCAGGTGATCCTCGACATCGTCGACCGCGAGCGCCCGACCCTGCGCCAGCTGCTGCGCCGCCTCGCCGGCGGGCGCGGCCACAAGGTGCTGGCCGGCACCCCGGCCGCCGTCGCCGACCACATCCAGCTCTGGGTCGAGAACCGCGCCGCGGACGGCTTCAACATCATGCCGGCCACCATCCCGACGGGTCTCGCCGATTTCGTCGACGAGGTGGTGCCGATCCTGCGCCGGCGCGGGCTGTTCCGCACCGAATATGAAGGTCGGACGCTGCGCGACCATTACGGCCTCGCCCGCCCGGCCAGCCGCTACGCGAAATCGGCCTGACCGGCCTGCATTTGTACTGATCGTACACCTCACTGTACTGACCGACGGAGCCTCACGTGAGCTTGTCGTCCCCCGCCCTCCGCTTCGCACCCCCGCCGCCGCAGGCGGCCGACCGGCCCCGGCTGGAGCTGCGGGCCCTCCGCAAGCGGCTCGGCGACACCGCCGCCGTCAACGGCATCGATCTCAGGATCGCGCCGGGAGAAAGCGTGGTTCTTCTAGGGCCTAGCGGCTGCGGCAAGACCACGACCCTGCGCATGGTCGCCGGCTTCCTCCAGCCGGATGGCGGCGAGATCCATCTCGACGGCGTGCTCGCCTCGAATGCCGGCTTCGCCTTTCCGCCGGAGAAGCGCCAGCTGGGCATGGTGTTCCAGTCCTATGCGGTGTGGCCGCACAGGACCGTGGCCGAGAATGTCGGCTACGGTCTTGAAGTTGCAGGAAAAAATCGCACCGAGATCGAGGCCGGCGTCGCCGCGGTGCTGGACCTCGTGCAGCTCGGCCCGCTAGCGAAGCGCTATCCGGCGGAGCTGTCCGGCGGCCAGCAGCAGCGCGTGGCGCTGGCCCGCGCGCTGGCGACCCAGCCCTCGCTGCTGCTGCTCGACGAGCCGCTCTCCAATCTCGACGCCTCCCTGCGCGAGGAGATGCGCTTCGAACTGCGCGCTCTCCAGAAAAACATCGGCCTGACAACGCTTTACGTCACCCACGACCAGGACGAGGCCCTCGTGCTGGCCGACCGGATCGTGGTGATGAACAAGGGCCGCATCGAGCAGCTCGGCACGCCGGAAGAGGTCTACCGCACCCCGGCGAGCCGTTTCGTCGGCAGCTTCGTCGGCATCGCCAACCTGCTCGAAGGCGAGGTCGAAGCCGTCGACCGCAGCGCCGGCAAGGTGCAGATCGCCCTCGATGCCGGCGACCGGCTGTGGAGCCGCGCCCCGGCGCGCTGGCTCGCCGACGCCGCGCCGGGCAGCCGCGCCACTGTGCTGCTGAGGCCGGAGGATTTTCGCCTCGAACAGCCGCAAGTGGCTGATCAGGAAGCCGGAATCGAGGTGGCCTTCCGCTCCGAATCCTTCCTCGGCAGCCATTACGAGCTGAAGCTCCAGGCCGGCGCGACGCATCTGCGCGTGCAGTCGCGCCGCCGCGGCACCTTCGTCGACGGGCGCACGCGGCTCTGGGTGCGGCCGGGCAGCGCATGGGTGGTGGCATGAGCGAGATCGCCGCCTCCCATCATCTCGCCGAGGGCGAGCCTGCGGCCGCCGTGCCGGCGCTGCGGCGGCTCTCCACCTTGCAGCCGGTCCGCTTCCTCGTCATCGGCGGCTCGATTGCTATCCTGTTGGCGCTGATCGCTTATCCGCTGGTGCTGCTCGCCGGCTACAGCTTCGTCGACGCCCATGGCCACTTGACCTTCGACACGTTCGAGAAGGCCTTCGCCCGCCGCGGCATGTGGCAGGCGACGGTCAATTCCGCATGGCTGGTCGCCTTCGTGACCGTCGGCGCCTGCCTGCTGGGCGTGCCGCTGGCCTGGATCGTCGCCCGAACCGATGCACCCGGCAAGGCGCTGGTGACGCTGTCGGCCGGCATCTCCTTCGTGATCCCGACCTTTATCTCGGTGATCTCCTGGATCTTTCTCGCCGCGCCGAATTCCGGCTATCTCAACAGGTTGGCGGTGGAATATCTCGGCTTCGCCCAGGCACCGTTCAACATCATGAGCTTCGGCGGCCTGGTCTTCATCGAGATCATCGGCGTCTATCCGCTGGTGTTCTTCGCGGTCAGCGCCGCCCTGAACAATATCGACGCCAGCCACGAGCAGGCGGCGCGCGTCCTCGGCGCCGGCCGGCTGCGCACCACGCTCACCATCACCCTGCCGCTGGTGCGCCCGGCGATCCTGTCGGCGGTGATCCTGGTCATGCTCGACGCACTGTCCTCCTTCGGCGCGCCGGCGGCCATCGGCACCATGGCGAATTTCTCGGTCATCACCACCAAGATCTACGATTTGCTGAAGTTTCCGCCGCAGTTCAACTATGCGGCGGCGGTGGCGATGCCGATCCTGATCGTCACCGCGTTGAGCCTGCTGATCCAGAAATACGCCATCCGCAGCGAGAATTTCCGCACACTGACCGGCAAGGCGAGCGCAGACCAGATCACCCAGCTCGGCCGCTGGCGCTGGGTGGCGGGTGGCTACTGCCTCGTCGTCGCCTTCGGCACCGCCGTCCTGCCGGTCGGCGCGCTGCTGCTGCTCTCGCTGCTGTCCTCCTTCGGCGCGCCGATCACCCTCGACAACCTCGTCACCAAGCACTACGCGCTGATCTTCGACCAGGATTTCGTCGCCCGCGCCTCGATCATCCATTCGATGCTGCTGGCGCTCGCCACCGCCACCGTCTGCGCCATGCTCGGCCTGGTGCTCGGCTGGGTGGTGGAGCGGTTCCGCTTCTTCGGCCGCGAGCTGATCAGCTTCCTGGTGATGATCGCCTACGGTTTTCCCTCCATCGCCTATGCGGTGGGAATCCTGATGGGCTATGTCGACCTGTTCTACGGCACGCTGACGCTGATCCTTATCGCCTATGCCGGCAAGCTGTTGCCCATCGCCTTCGTGCTGGTGCGGAACGGCATCCAGCAGCTCTCCACCGACCTCGAGGAGGCGGCGCGCATTTCCGGCGCCGGCTGGCTGCGCTCCATCAAGGACGTGACCTTCCCGCTGGTGCGCGGCGCGGTGGGCATCGCCTGGGTGCTCGTCTTCTCGCTCAGCCTGCGCGAGCTCTCCATGTCGGCGATCCTGGCCCAGTCGGACACCCAGGTGATGCCGACCGTGGTGCTGCAATTCATCGAGGACGGGGCGGTCGAACTGGCTGCCGCGCTCGCCGTCATCATCGTCGTCGTCAGCCTGTCCATGCTCGGCCTCATCCGCCTCTTCACCCGCAAGAAGACGGCCGCCGTCCACTAGCGGAGGAACCTCCATGACCCTGCACAACCCTGCGCCGGAACGCTTCGATGAAGCGTTCGACGTCCTGGTCGTCGGCTTCGGCTTCGCCGGCGGCGCCTCCGCCATCGCCGCGCATGACGCCGGTGCCCGCGTGCTGCTGATCGAGAAGATGCCCGATCCGGGCGGTATCTCGATCTGCGCCGGCGGCGGCATCCGCTCGATCACCGACCTGCCGCGCGGCCGGGAGTACCTGCGCCACGCCGTCGGCCCGGACGTGCCGGACGACGTGCTCGATGCCATCGCCTTCGGCATGGCCAATCTCGAAGGTTATTTCCGCAACCTCGCCAAGGTGGACGGCGCCGAGATCGTGCTGCGCGACCGCGGCGGCAACTATCCTTTCCCCGGCCATGACGCGCTCGGCATCGTCGAGGTGGCCTCCATTCCCGGCTTCGACGCCCGCGCCGAATATCCGCACGCACGCGGCCGCCTGCTCGGCCCGAACGTGTTCAAGCTGGTGCATGACAATGTCCGCTCGCGCGGCATCGAGGTGCGGCTGAACACGGCGGCTGAAAAGCTCATCCTCGGGCCGGACGGCGCGGTGCTCGGCGCCGAGATCCGCTCGGGCGACAAGGTCACGCGCGTCGCCGCCCGGCGCGGCGTCATCCTCGCCTCCGGCGGCTTCGAATCCGCCCCCGAGATCCAGCGCAAATACTGGCAGATCCGCCCGGTTCTGCCGGTCGCCACCCGCGGCAACACCGGCGACGGCCTGCGCATGGCGCAAGCGGCCGGCGCCGACCTCTGGCACATGTGGCACTTCCACGGCTCCTACGGCTTCCGCCATCCGGACCCGGCCTATCCCTATGCGCTGCGCGTCAAGCGTCTGCCGGACTGGAACCCGACCGTGAAGGAGCCGGACATACGCATGTCCTGGATCATCCTCGACGGCGAGGGGCGGCGCTTCATGAACGAGTACCACCCCTATCTGCAGGACACCGGCCATCGTCCGCTCGACCAGTTCGACCCGGCGACGCAGCGTTTCCCCAAAATCCCGGCCCATATCGTCATCGACGAGGAAGGCCGCCAGCTCTACCCGCTCGGCCAGGCGGTGGTGAACGACCGCTCGGTCGAGCCCTATGAATGGAGCGGCGACAACCTCAAGGAGGTCGGCAACGGCCTGCTCCAGCGCGCCGACAGCATCGAGGAGCTGGCGCGCATCATCGGCGCCGATCCAACGGTGGTCGCGCAGAGCCTCGACCGCTGGAACGCCGCCGTGGAAGCCGGCAGGGACGACGAGCAGGGCCGCCCGGCCGGCTCGCTCTTCAAGGTCGAGACCCCGCCCTTCTATGTCGGCACGCTGTGGCCGGTGGTGAACAACACGCAAGGGGGCCCTGCGCACGACGCCCGCCAGCGCATCGTCACCCCGCACGGTGCGCCGATCCCGCGCCTCTACGAGGCCGGCGAGATCGGCTCGATCTGGGGCTTCCTCTATCTCGGCGCCGGCAACCTCGCCGAGTGTTTCGTCACCGGCCAGATCGCCGGCCGCGAGGCGGCAAGCGAGCGCCCCTGGGCCAGCTCTCCCGAGCTGGCCACCGCCTGACACGAATTCAAGGACTTTGCCAATGACCGCCCGCAAGCATATGGCGCTCGGCGCCTTTCTCTATCCCACCGGCCACCATGCCGCCGCCTGGCGCCATCCGCAGGCGCAGGCCGATGCCGGCATCAACTTCAAGCATTATGCCGCGATCGCCCAGGCGGCGGAGGCGGCGAAGTTCGACATGCTGTTCCTCGCCGACAGCGCCGGCGCCCGTGGCGAGGACTGGGGGGCGCTGGCGCGCTTCTCCACCCATTATGTCGCGCAGTTCGAGCCGCTGACGCTGCTCGGCGCGCTGGCGGCGGTGACCGAGCGCATCGGCCTCGTCGCCACCGCCTCGACCACCTATAACGAGCCCTACATCCTGGCGCGCAAATTCGCCTCCATCGACCATATCAGCGGCGGGCGCGCCGCCTGGAACCTCGTCACCTCCGCCAACGAGGCCGAGGCGATGAATTTCGGCCGCGATCGCCTGCTCGACCATGACGAGCGCTACCGCCGCGCCACCGAGTTCCTCGCCGTCGCCGAGGGGTTGTGGGATTCGTGGGAGGACGACGCCTTCCTCCGCGACAAGGCGAGCGGCGTCTTCTTCGATCCGGACAAGGTCTACAGCCTCGACCATCGCGGCGAGTTCTTCGCCGTGCGCGGCCCGCTCAACATCCCGCGTTCGCCGCAGGGCTGGCCGGTGCTGGTGCAGGCCGGCTCGTCGGAGGCCGGCAAGGAGCTCGCCGGCGCCTCGGCGGAGGTGGTGTTCACCGCCCAGCAGACGCTCGCCAGCGCGCAGGCCTTCTATCGCGACGTGAAGGCGCGCGCCGTCGCCCATGGCCGCGCGCCGGACGATGTGAAGATCATGCCCGGCATCTTCCCGGTGGTCGGGCGCACCGAGGCGGAAGCCAAGACGAAGTTCGAGGAGCTGCAGAACCTCATCCACCCGGATGTGGCGCTATCGATCCTCGAGCACCGGCTCGGCATCCCGCTGCGGCACCTGCCGCTCGACGGGCCGCTGCCGAAGGACATCCCGCTCACCAACGCCGCCCAGAGCCGGCAGGCGCTGCTGGTCGAGCTCGCCGAGCGCGAGGGCCTGTCGATCCTCCAGCTCGGGCTGCGGGTCGCCGGTGCGCGCGGCCACTGGCAGGTGGTCGGCACGCCGGAACAGATCGTCGACGTGATGGAGGAGCGCTTCCTCAACGAGGGCGCCGATGGCTTCAACGTGATGCCGCCCTACCTGCCGGGCGGGCTCACCGATTTCATTGAGCTGGTCATCCCGGAGCTACGCCGGCGCGACCTGTTCCGCACCGAATATGAAGGCCGCACCCTGCGCGAGCATCTCGGCCTCAAGCGCCCCGGGCGCCGCCACAAGCACCACAAGGCGATCGAGGGCGCGGCGCACGACGCCACCGCCTCGGCCGCCGCCTGACCGCCATTCCTCGTTTCGGAGACCCTCAGATGCTCATCGACAAGCGCAGCCTCATCAAGGGCGCCGCCGCCCTCGCCCTCGCCGCCGGTCTCGCCGCGCCCTTCGCGCCCGCCCGCGCCGACACCCTGCCCGAGCGCTTCGCCGCGCTTTACGAGGCGGCCAAGAAGGACGGCCAGGTCGTCTTCTACACCTCCTACCGCCAGGAAACGAGCACGGCGGTGCTGGAGTTCTGGCGCAAGACCTTCCCGGATGTGAAGCTCAACATCGTCCAGAAGCAGACGCTCGACCTCATCCCGACCATCGAGGCGGAGAAGGCGGCCGGCCGCACCAACCCGGACGTGGTGTTCATCAGCCAGCGCTTCATTCTCGACGACTGGAAGAAGCGCGGCTATCTGACCGACTACAAGGTGCGCGACTTCGACAAGATCGGCGGCAACTACAAGGATGCCGACGGCGCCTATCTCGCCACCGCCTCGACGCTGCTCTCCGCCGCCTACAACCCGAAGGTCTTCCCCGATCCGTCGGTGCTGCCGAGGAAGATCACCGACTTCCTCGACCCGAAATGGAAGGGCAAGATCGTGTTCTCCGATCCGCGCTCGGCCGCCTCGCAGCTGACCTGGTTCCAGACGCTGCTCGCCCACAACATCATCACCTGGGACACCATCAAGGGCTTCGCTGCGCAGGACTTCCTGTTCACCCGCGGCAACGCCGAATCCGTGCGCCTGCTGGTGGCCGGCGAGCGCGACCTCTCGCCGCTGATCTCCTCGCAGAACGTCATCACCGCCAAGGAGCGCGGCCAGAGCATCGAGGCCTATATCCTCGACGAAGGCGTGGTCACCAACGAGAACTACCTCTCGATCTTCAAGGGCGGGCCGAACCCCAACGCCGCCAAGCTGCTGATCGAGGTGCTGACCAGTGCCGAGGGCCAGGAGATCGTGGCGCAAGCCGGCTCCTACATCCCGACCCATCCCGACGCCAAGACGCCGACCGGCCTGCCCAAGCTCTCCGACATCAAGGTGATCGTCGCGGACCAGGACATCGGTGGCGACGCCTCGCAGAAGTTCCTCGACCAGTTCGACGCGGCCTTCAACCGCCAGTAACCGACGTCCGGCCCCCGGCAAGGGGGCCGGTCCTCACCCGAGGTTCCCGACATGACGATCACCTTCCTGCGCCTCGACGCCACGACCCTCCATGCCCGCCTGAGGGGGCAGGGGGAAATCGCCCTCCTTGATCTGCGCGAAGAAGGCGTCTTCGGCGAACGGCACATCCTGGCCGCCTCCAACGCACCGCTATCCCGGCTGGAGCGCATCGTGCCGCCGCTGGTGCCGCGGCGCGCCACGCCGATCGTGCTGGTCGACGAGGACGAGACGCTCGCCGAGCGCGCCGCGCAGGTGCTCGCGCAGGCGGGCTACGATGACGTCTCCATTCTCGCCGGCGGCGTGCCGGCCTGGGCGGCGGCCGGCTTCGAGCTGTTCGCCGGCGTCTATGTGCCGAGCAAGGCGTTCGGCGAGTTCGTCGAGGTGACCTACGGCACGCCGCATATCGACGCGGACGAGTTCGAGGCCCGCCGCAAGGCCGGCGAGGACATCGTGCTGCTCGATAGCCGCCCCTTCGACGAATATAGCTGGATCACCATTCCCGGCGCCATCGACTGCCCCGGCGGCGAGCTCGTCCTGCGCGTGCGCGAGAGCGTGCCCAAGGACGACACGCTGGTGGTGGTGAATTGCGGCGGCCGCACCCGTTCCATCATCGGCGCGCAGGTGCTCATCGATGCCGGGCTGCCGAACCGGGTGGTGTCGCTGAAGAACGGCACCCAGGGCTGGCACCTCTCCGGCCTCGACGTCGAGCGCGGCGCCTCGAACGTCGCGCCGCTGCCCTCGGCTCCGGCGCATGCGTGGGCGCGCGAGGCGGCGGCGCGCCTTGCCGGGCGCTACGGCGTGCCGACCATCGATGCCGCCACCCTCGCGCAGTTCGAGGCCGCGCAGGCGGAGGCGACGCTCTATCGTTTCGATATGCGCGATCCCGGCGAATATCGCGCCGGCCATCGTCCCGGCTTCCTCTCGGTGCCCGGCGGCCAGCTGGTGCAGGCGACCGATACCTTCATCGCCGTGCGCCGCGCCCGCATCGTGCTCGCCGACGATGACGGCGTGCGCGCCCGCACCACGGCGGCGTGGCTCGCCCGCATGGGATTCGATCACGTCTTCGTCCTCGACGAGACAGCGGACACCGGCACGCCGGAGGTCGGCGAAGCGCCGGAGGCGGTGATCGGCCTCGACGCGGTCGCCGCCGAGGAGATCGATCCGGCCGCCCTCGCCGGACGGCTCGAAAAGGACGACGCCCTGGTGGTCGACCTCGGCTCGACGCGGCACTACCGGGCCGGCCATATCCCCGGCGCGTGGTTCGCCATCCGCAGCCGGCTCGCCGAGGACGCGGCGAAGCTTCCCGCCGCACCGCTCTATGTGCTGACGTCGCCCGACGGCATCGTCGCCCGTCTCGCCGCCGCCGAGCTCGCCGCGGCGACCGGCGCGTCGGTGAAGGTGCTGGCCGGCGGCACGCAGGCATGGCGGGCGGCGGGGCTGGCGCTGGAAACCCAGCCCGAGCGCCTCGCTTCCGCGCCGGAGGACGTGCTGCTGAAGGCCTTCGAGCGTCGCGACAAGCGGGAGGATGCCATGCGCGACTATCTGCAATGGGAGCTCGATCTCGTCGAGCAGGTGCGCCGCGACGGCACCATCACCTTCCGCCTCTGACGCCCCTGCAAGGATCACATCATGAGCTCCCCCGACGCCCGCCCGCTCGCGGGCAAGACCGCCCTCGTCACCGGCTCCGCCCGCCGCATCGGCCGCGAGAGCGCTCTGCTGTTGGCGCGCGAAGGCGCGCATGTGGTGGTGCATGCGAAATCCTCGCGCGAGGAGATCGAGGCGGTCGCCGCCGAGATCCACGCCGAGGGCGGCCGCGCCACGGCGCTGCTCGCCGACATCACCCTCGAGGCCGAGGCGCAGCATCTCGTCGACACCATTCTCGGCGAGACCGGCCGGCTCGACATCCTGGTGAACAACGCGGCAGTGCGCGGCGAGAAGCCCTTCACCGAGCTGGACCTTGCGACGTTCCGCTCCGTCTATTCCGTGATCGTCGAAGGCGCCTTCCTCGTCACCCGCGCCGCGGTACCGGCGATGCTGCGCAACGGCTTCGGCCGCATCATCTCCATCGGCGGGGTGAGCGCCCATTCGGGCGTCGCCCATCGCGTGCATGTCGCGACGGCGAAGGCGGCCCTGGTCGGCTTTACCAAAGCACTGGCGATCGAGTTCGGCGAGCAGGGCATCACCGCCAATATTGTGGTGCCGGGCCGAATCGGTGGCGCGCGGTCGAAGACCTCCGGCGCCGGGGGAGCTTTTCCCGGTGGCGGATACCTGCCGGTCGGCCATGAAGGCGCCCCGCGCAATGTCGCCGAGATCGTACGAACGCTCGCGGTCCCCAGCGGTGATTTCATCACTGGCCAGACCATTCATGTGAATGGCGGCATGTATCTGCCGTAAGGATCATCGGAGAGAGCGGCTCGCCGCGCAAATCGGCATCCTGCTTTGCCGTTTGGGATGAGCGGGATGTCGGGCCGGCTGCTCAATCGCCGCTGCTGGGGGCGAGAGAGCAGCCGTGCCGTGGCCGACGACGGCTTTGGCCGGTCCTGCACCCAAGCCCGATGGATCGTCGGCCGCCATTGTCAGGCGCGGTACTTCTTTGTCCAGGCGACGCAGGCACGATCGGCGGCTTCGAAGGTTGCTTCCAGATCGATGTCGGTGTGGGTGATCGAGATGAAGCGGCGATTGCCCGGCAGGATGAAGATGCCCTCGTTGATCAGCTCGATCTCGAGGGTGGCAAGCTTGCCGAGATCGGTGGCGATCACCTCGCGCCAGTTGGTGAGGGCCTTGTCGGTGAGCAGCATGTGCCACATGGGCCCGTCGCCGAAGACCAGCAGCCCCATCTGGTGGCGGTCCATCACCTCCTGCAGGCCGGCGCGCAGCTTGTCGGCCATGGCAAAGGTGCGCTCATAGACGCCCGGCTCCTCAAGGATGTCCAGCGTCGCCAGTGCCGCAGCGCAGCCGAGCGGATGACCCTGTAGCGTGCCGTTCTGGTAAACATAGGTCGCGTGGCCCTTACGGGTCGGGTCTGCCTGGTCCATGATCTCGGCACGCCCCATCACCGCACCGACCGGCAGTCCGCCACCGATGATCTTGCCGAAGGTGGCCATGTCCGGCGTCACGCCGAAATAGCCCTGGGCGCCGGTAAGCCCGTAGCGGAACCCGGTGACGACCTCGTCCATGATCATGACGATGCCGTGCTTGGCGGTCAGTTCGCGTATCGCCTGCAGGAAGCCGGGCTTGGGCGAGAGTATCCGCTGGATCGGCTCAACGATCACGGCGGCGATGTCCTTGCCATGCTCCGCAAGGATCGAGGCCAGCATATCGGGATCATTATAGGGAGCGACCAGCATCAGGTCGCGCACCACTTCCGGAATTCCGTCGGTGTCCGGCACCGGGGTGGGAAAATTGGCCAGCTTCTTCGGCGTGGTCGAGAGCTGCGTGTAGTCGTGGTTGCCGTGATAGGCGCCCTCGAATTTCAGGATCTTGTCGCGCCCGGTGAAGGCGCGGGCGAGCCGCATGGCGTGGAAGGTGGATTCCGAACCCGAAGTGGTAAGGCGAATGCGTTCGGCGCAGGGGACGATCGCGTTCAGCCGGCGGGTCAGTTCGACCGCACCCTCGTTGAGATAGGAAAAGAAGTGGGCGCCGCGGGTGATCTGCTCGGTGATCGCCTTCTGGAGCACGGGATGGGCGTGACCGGTGAAGATGGCGCCGGAGCCGAGTACATAGTCGATGTACTCGTTGCCCGAGGTGTCCCAGAAGCGAGGCCCGGCACCGTGGCTGAACACGAATTCCGTGCCCGCCGGGAAGCTGTTGCCGCCGAGTACGCCGCCGGGAATGAGGCGGGTGGCGTCGGTGAATTCCTGCTGCTCCTTTGCCGACAAATGGCCGTGCCGCCCGAGCGTGCGGGTTGCTGCCTGGGTGGATGAAGAGGTGAGCGGCTGCATCTGACTTCCTTTCCTATCGCGTCACCGGCGTGCGTCTCAATGGGACGTCGTCCCGGACGGTGCATTCTCGACGAGACGCAGGAAGCGCCTTGTCCGTTCATGGCTTGGATTGTCGATCACCTGTGCCGGCGTGCCGTCCTCGATGACGCGGCCTTCATCCATGAAGATGACGCGGTCGGCGACCTCGCGGGCGAAACGGATCTCATGGGTGACCACCATCATCGTCATGCCGGTTTCGGCCAGCTTGCGCATGACCAGCAGCACCTCGCCGACCAGTTCGGGGTCGAGCGCCGAGGTCGGCTCGTCGAACAGCATCAGCTTCGGCTTCATGGCGAGCGCACGGGCGATGGCCACCCGTTGCTGCTGGCCACCGGATAGCCGATGCGGCAAGTGGTCGGCGTGGCCGGCGAGCCCGACCGCAGCGAGCAACCGAAGGCCGGTTTCCTCTGCCGCGGCCGGGTCGACGCCAAGCACACGGATCGGCGCTTCCATGACGTTCTGAAGCGCGGTCATGTGGTTGAACAGGTTGAAATGCTGGAAAACCATGGCAATGCGCGCTTTTGCCCGCGCCTGGGCGAGGTTGCGCTGGGGAGCGAGGCCGCCGCCCGGCAGGCGGCGATAGCCCACGAGATCGCCGCCGACCAGAATCTCGCCCCAGTCGATCGCCTCCAGATGGTTGATGGTGCGCAGCAGCGTCGACTTTCCCGAGCCGCTGGGGCCGAGGATGGCGACCACCTCGCCCGACTTAACCGTCAGGTCGATGCCGGCCAGCACCGTGCGCTCGTCATACGCCTTCTGCACATTGGCGCAGGTGACGAAGGGTTCGTCGGTTGCGTCCGGGGCTGCGTCGACGAGGGTACGCAGCCAGTCGCGTCTCTCCTCCCGGCCCTCGGCCTCCGGCGCCGCCGGCCGGGACGGTTCCTCCTGCATGGGCGCCGAGGTCCGCCGCGTGAAGCCGAGCATGCGGGCAACCACGCCGCCCCCCGCGTCCTTCGGCAGTTCATAATTGAACCGGCGCTCCATCCGCTCCTGCACAAGGGCGATGAGCGTGGTGATCAGCAGATAGATCAGGCCGGTGGCGCCAAAGACCGTAAAGAACTTGAAATTCTGGCCGACGATCTGCTGCGAGCGATAGGTGAGCTCGGAGACGAAGATGACGGAAGCCAGCGACGTCATCTTGAGCATGTTGATGACGTCATTGCCGACACCGGGCAGGATGGCGCGCATCGCCTGCGGCAGCACGATGCGCCGCAGGGTGAGGAAATTCCCCATGCCCAGCGAGCTCGCAGCCACCGTCTGGTTCCGGTTCACCGAGAGGATGCCGCCGCGAATGATCTCGGCGCAGAAGGCCGCCTCGTTCAGCGCAAAGCCGATGACAGCAGTGGTGAAGCTGTTGAAGCGGATGCCGACCAGCGGCAGGGCATCATAGATGAAGACAAGCTGCAGCAGCAGCGGTGTTCCTCGCATCACCCAGATGTAGAAGGCCGACGCGCCGCGGAAGGCCGCGATGTTGGACAGTCGCATCAGGGCGAGCCCGAGGCCGAACGCCAGGCCCAGTATCATGGCGAGGGCGGTGATCTCGATGGCGATCAGCGCACCGGTCCACAGGAAGCCCGACGTCGCATAGCCCCATAGTTCGACGAAGCCCGCGAGTGGGCCGCCGGTGGTTTCCGGGCTTTGAGCGAGAGCGGATCCTGCCGGCAGCAACGCCGCCGGCAGGGTGACAGAGAGCCCGAGGAATCTCCGCTGCAGAAGCTGCGACACGGTCACTTCTCGTTCTTGACGACGGCGGTGATCTGGGAGGCGGGATCGACGTTGTATTTCTTGAAGATGGCCGCCTGCTGGCCGGTGGCCTGCAGCATGGTCATGCCGTCATAGATGGCCTTGAGAAGGTCCGGGTCGTCCTTGCGCACCGCCGGGCCGATCTTGATGCCGCTGAGCGTCATGAAGGCGCGCGAATACTTGGTCGGGTTTTCAGCGACCAGCGTGTCGATGAGGCCGGCGTCCCACATCATGATGTCGGCGCGCTGGCTGTCGATCAGCCGGATGCCGGCCGCGACGTCCTGGAAGGACATCATCTCGACGCCGGGCTTGCCCGCCGCCTTGCAGGCCGCGTCGGCCTCCTTGACGATGCTTTCCTCGAAGCCGCCGAGGGTAACGCCGGCGACCGCACCGCACATCTGGTCCTTGCTGGCGATCTTCTTCGGGTTGCCGGCCTGGGTCATCGCCCCGGTGCCGGCCTCCATGTAGATCACGAAGTCGAGGATCTTGCCGCGCTCGGGCTTGTAATAGAGGTTGTCCCACAGGACATCGAGCTGCCCGGCCTGCACGGCGGGCAGCAGGCCCGACCAGGCGCCGGCGACGAACTCGTATTTGACGCCGGCGCAGTCGAACACCGCGCGTGCGACATCCGCGTCGATGCCGACCAGCTTGTCGAAATTGTCGGGCGCCCGCATGACATAGGGCGGGGTCTGCGGATCGGCGCCGATCTTGACGGTGCGGCCGACCAGCCCCGGATATTTCTCCGCCAGCTTGGCGGGCTCGCAGGCGGGGGCCGCTTCGGCGAGGCCGGTCAGGCAAAACAGGCCGATGGTGGACAAAAGTGCAGCGGCCACCGGAATATGAATGCGCTTCATTCTATAGCTCCGTTCCCAATCTGGTTTGGTGTCGTTGTCCCTGCCGGCCGTTGTCGTCGGCCGTTGTTCATTGGCGTGCGATGCGCCAGTTGCGCGGATCGATAGAGCGGCGCGCCCAGCTGTTGCGGACAATGTCGAGGACGAGGCGCTCGGATTCGTCGATGAAGTCGCTGAGGACCAGCGCCGCCTCTTTTCGGCGGCCGGCGAGTAGGTGCTCGGCGATCTCGCGATTGGCCGGGATCCAGTGCGACTGGAAGTTCCGGTCGCTTCGCGCATCGGCCAGCGCAAGGCTGAGCTGGGCCATGATCACTTCGAAGAAGCGATCCAGCCGCCGGCTGCCGATCAGGGCGACGATGCCGTGATGAAAGCGCAGGCTGGCGGTGCCGACGAGCAGCCAGTTGTTGGCGTCCGCCGCCCTGTTGGCGGTGTCCAGCAGTTCGACCAGGGCGTCGAGCCGCTCCTGGGGGGCGTAGGCGCTCTGCTCGACCGCGCGGAACTGCAGCGCGCGGCGCACCACGAAGATGTCGCGGACATCGTCGGCGGTCATCGCCCGGACCCGGGCGCCCTTGTAGAGCTGCTGCTCGATGAGGCCTTCGGACGCGAGCTGCCGGAGCGCCTCCCTCAGTGTGTTGCGCGAAACCTCGAGGGCGCCGGACAGGGCGGCTTCTCGCAACGCTGTTCCCGAGGGCATCTGCCCGGTGAGGATGCGCTCGCGAAGTGCATCGGCCACCCGCAGGGCGGCGGCCTCGGCACCGTCGAGGTCCCGGATATCCAGTTTCGGCTCGGTTTCGCTGGGGTCGAATGTCACGCTGGCGTCCGTCGTTATCAACGGTTCGACATTATTGTTGAACAATCCTGATTGGAAAGCTCAAATCTTCACCAGGAAAATGCGCGGGTGGTGTTCGATTTGTGGTGAAAAAATCGTGACGAGCTTTAGCTTTTGATGATGAGTGAATGTCGGCAGGTATTTTCGTTGAACAAAAATGAGGCGATGGCTGGGAATTGTCCGGTCCCAGTTGGAGGTCTCGGAGGGGCGCGGCCCCGGTGAAAGCAACAGAAGCGCGCCTCGCTCCTATGTCCGCGGGCCTGCACGCCCCTTTTCGACCGCATCGAGGGACCGCGCGGCATGGCATCGCTGACGCCGACACCCGGGAGGTGTCCGCGCTGTGCGCCACGATTCGCGCTGCGGTGGTTGGCTGGCATGTGATCCGCGGCCGCGACGAGATGCTCGCGCTCCCGGACGGGCTGCTACCCGCGCCAGCCCCAACGCTTGCGTGAGTGTGTCGGAGGTCCTGAAGCCGGACGCCTTCGAGACCTGCGTGCTTCGATACGCTCGCCCACGCCTTCTTGAGATCCGGCCGTGTTTTCTCGCCGACTGTACCTGCGGATGCGCCAGCAATCACGAACCGGCCGAGTCGGGGAAGCTCGCCGAGACAGGTGAGGGCAGGGGCATTCAGGGCGACAGATCGTTTTCCGACCTTCGAGCCTGGAAGCAGAAGCAACCCTCGATCCGCGTCGGGCCGTAAATCGCGGCCGTATCAACATTCGACGACGTTGACGGCGAGGCCGCCGAGACTGGTCTCCTTGTACTTCTCGCTCATGTCCATGCCGGTTTGCCGCATCGTCTCGATGGCGACGTCGAGCGGAACGAAATGCGTGCCGTCGCCCTTGATCGCCAGCGAGGCGGCCGTGACGGCCTTCACCGCGCCGAGCGCGTTGCGCTCGATGCAAGGTACCTGCACGAGGCCGCCGATCGGGTCGCAGGTCATTCCAAGATGATGCTCGAGCGCGATCTCGGCTGCGTTCTCAACCTGCTCGGGAGAGCCCCCCAATACGGCCGCCAGCCCCGCAGCGGCCATCGCGGATGCGGCCCCCACCTCGCCCTGGCATCCGACTTCCGCGCCCGAGATCGAAGCGTTGGCTTTGATGATTCCGCCGATCGCGGCTGCCGTCATGAGAAAATCCCGGATGCTTCTTTGATCGGCTTCGGCATGGAAATGCAGCCAGTACCGTAGGACGGCGGGCACCACGCCGGCCGCGCCGTTCGTCGGGGCCGTGACGACGCGGCCACCGGCGGCATTCTCCTCGTTCACCGCCATGGCGTAGATCGACAGCCAGTCGTTGGCCAGCAACGGATTGGATCGGTTGTTCCGCCAGTCATCGACCAGTCTGTCATGCAAGGTACGAGCGCGGCGCTTGACCTTCAGGCCGCCCGGCATGATGCCGTCCTGCGCGAGGCCACGCTCGATGCAGCCTCTCATGGCATTCCAGATGGCATCCAGCCCTTCGTCGAGCTCGGCGCGTGACATCCACGCCTCTTCATTTGCCCGTTTGAGCTGGGCAATCGACAGCCCGCTTTCCGACGCCATGGACAGCATTTCGACGGCCGTCCGGAAGGGATAAGGCACCGTTCGCTGGTCCACGGCGGGAGCCCGGTTCGACCTGGCGAATTGCAACTCCTCCGCGGAGACAACAAACCCGCCACCGACCGAATAATAAACGCGCTCGACCAGCAGGCGTCCCGCGTCGTCATAGCCTTGGAAGCTCATGCCGTTCGCATGGCCGGGCAGCGGCGTCGTCTTGTCCAGGACGAGATCCGTCACCGGGTCGAAAGAATACGCCGGATGGCCGGGTGGCCGCACGGTGTGCAACGTCGAGACGGCACGGACGATGGCGTCGACTTCATCGGGGTTCACGGTCTCTGGCGTCTCTCCGGCGAAGCCGAGGATCACCGCGCGATCGGATCCATGCCCGATGCCGGTATGGGCCAGCGACCCGTACAGGCGGGCGCCGATGCGGGTGACGCTGTCGTCCGCCGTCCGTCGCCATGCTCCCCCCTTCACATCTTCCAGAAAGCGCGCCGCGGCGGTCATCGGCCCCATCGTATGGGAGCTGGACGGTCCGATGCCGATCTTGAAGAGCTCGAAGACGGACAGGAACATGATGTTTCTCGCCACTACCTGGCGGCCAGCTGCGGCGGCCATGGGAGAGTACTTCATACACAGAATTGAACGAACAGCTTGGTGAGCTCCAGCATGTCACCGACAGGCCTTGTCCTGAGGCAGGAACTGGCCTGCCCGCACGATCTGCGCAAGTCGGCCGGCAGCCGCTCCCCCAACCTTTCCCGATGCGGCTGACCTTGGTCTCTCAGGAGCGAAATTGTTGCACCGAATTGGCGCGAAGCGCATAAGCGCGGCACGCATTTATGGAGGAGTTCCATGCCGGCTTATCGCTCTCGGACCACGACCCATGGCCGCAACATGGCTGGTGCGCGCGGCCTTTGGCGCGCCACCGGAATGAAGGACGATGATTTCGGCAAGCCGATCATCGCGGTGGTGAACTCCTTCACCCAGTTCGTCCCAGGCCATGTGCACCTGAAGGACCTCGGTCAGCTGGTGGCGCGCGAGATCGAGGCGGCAGGCGGTGTAGCCAAGGAATTCAACACCATCGCGGTGGATGACGGCATCGCCATGGGTCATGACGGCATGCTCTATTCGCTGCCCTCGCGCGAGCTCATCGCCGACAGCGTGGAGTACATGGTCAACGCACATTGCGCCGACGCCATGGTGTGCATCTCCAACTGCGACAAGATCACGCCCGGCATGTTGATGGCGTCGCTCCGCCTCAACATCCCGACCGTGTTCGTTTCGGGCGGCCCGATGGAGGCCGGCAAGGTGGTGCTCGGCGGCAAGACCAAGGCTCTCGACCTCGTCGACGCGATGGTTGCCGCGGCCGACGATCGCGTGGCGGACGAGGACGTCAGGGCGATAGAGCGCTCGGCCTGTCCGACCTGCGGCTCGTGCTCGGGCATGTTCACCGCCAACTCGATGAACTGTCTCACCGAGGCACTCGGCCTTTCCTTGCCCGGCAACGGCTCGACGCTGGCGACCCATGCCGATCGCAAGCGACTCTTCGTCGAGGCAGGACATCTCATTGTCGATCTCGCCCGCCGCTATTACGAGGAAGAGGATGCCGGCGTGCTGCCGCGCTCCATCGCCACCTTCTCGGCTTTCGAGAACGCGATGACGCTCGACATCGCCATGGGCGGCTCGACCAACACGGTGCTGCATCTGTTGGCCGCCGCGCATGAGGGCGACGTGCCCTTTACCATGGCCGATATCGACCGTCTCTCGCGCCGCGTGCCAGTCCTGTGCAAGGTTGCTCCAGCCATCTCGGACGTGCACATGGAAGACGTCCACCGCGCTGGCGGCATCATGGGCATCCTCGGCGAGCTCGATCGCGCCGGGCTCCTCGATACCTCCGTCGGCTCGGTACATGCGCCGAGCCTCAAGGCCGCGCTCGATCATTGGGACGTAAAGCGCACCTCCAGCGAGGCGGTGCACGCGTTTTTCCGCGCCGGGCCTGGTGGCATTCCCACTCAGGTCGCCTTCAGCCAGTCGGCGCGCTACGATGACGTCGATACAGATCGTGAGAACGGGGTGATCCGCGCAGCCGCGCATGCCTTCTCCAGGGATGGCGGCCTCGCCGTGCTCTATGGCAACCTTGCCGAGGACGGCTGCATCGTGAAGACGGCTGGCGTTGACGACAGCATCCTTAAATTCACCGGCACCGCCGCCGTGTTTGAAAGCCAGGACGATGCCGTCTCCGCCATCCTTGGCAATCGGGTGACGGCGGGACAGATCGTGCTCATTCGCTACGAGGGTCCGCGTGGTGGACCGGGCATGCAGGAGATGCTCTACCCAACCAGCTACCTCAAGTCGAAGGGGCTCGGAAAGCTATGCGCCCTTGTCACCGACGGTCGCTTTTCGGGAGGTTCTTCGGGCCTGTCCATCGGACATGTCTCGCCGGAGGCGGCCGAGGGTGGCACGATCGGGCTGGTGCGGGAGGGCGACACCATCGAGATCGACATTCCGAACCGGCGAATCCACCTCGCCGTCCATGACGCCGAGCTCGCGGCCCGCCGCGAGGAACAGGATGCGAAGGGATGGAAACCCGCCGCGCCGCGCAAACGCAATGTCTCGACCGCTCTCAAGGCCTATGCCGCACTGGCCACCAGCGCCGCCAAGGGCGCGGTTCGACAGTTGCCGTGATGGAAGGGCACGTATTCCCGCTTGGTGTTCCCGGCGGGGGCGGGCCCGACAGCAGGAGGCGGACCGGACCTTTACCGGTTCGTGACAACGATCAGGCCGGAATAGCCTCCGGTTTCGATCTCGCCAAGAAACTGGGTGAGCGAGAAGCCGTAGGCTTCGCCTGGACGGGCGTCGCGGGGAATCAGGCCGCTGAGATCCACGACCCGCCGCTCCCACGGCCCGAACTCGCGGCGCAGCTCGATCAGCAGCACCGCGCGACCGGCCTTGCGAGATGCGGCCCGCGGCGCGGCGTCTTCCGCCAACAGCCTCCGCGCGAAGCCCGCATCACCCTCGTGCACGAGGCTACGCTTCTCGCTGAAGGCGGCCTCCATCGGCAGCCGTCGTTCGCTCTTGATCAGTCCGTCCTTCAGCGGCACCCCCAGCCGCTTCAACCGTTCCGCGACCTGCTCGAAGGACCAAAGCGTCACCTCCACGCGCACGAGCTGGGTGAAGCCGCTGACATTGGCGACGGAAACCGGAATCATGAAGCTCTGCCCGGGCGGCAGCAGCTTCACGGTGACATTGTGCTGCGCCGAATGCCGGTCATAGGCTGGATCGAGCACCGGCTCCCAGGGCGGCGCATTGGGATCGCGTCCCGGGCACCAGGCCTTCACCACCAGGCATTCATGAGCGAGGTGCGCGGGGAACCAGGGCGACGGACAGGCCACGGTCGTCACGCTGTCGCCCCCCGGCTGCAGCGCGCCGCGGATGAAGACGCCCTGCGCCGTCGCCGCGGCCTTCGACCCGCCGACCGGATAGACCGTGTTGTCGGTAATCGCCGCGCTCGGATCGGCCCAGTAGAAGGTGACGTTGACATTCGCTGCGTCCATCAGCCCGCGATTGTGCACCCGCGCAAAGATCTGGTTGGCCTCGCCCTCGACCGGCAGGTTCTTGCCCAGCGAACTCATCACCCAGATATCCGGCGACAGCCAGAACACCCCGGTCGGCGCGATCGGATCGTCATGGTTGAGCAGGATGTACGGCGTATATACGGGTTTGCCGTCGCGGTTCTGCAACCGCGGGTCATAGCGTCGGGGATGATTGCGAAGAGGCAGCACAAAGTCGACGGCGGCCTCGTCTTCCTGGCCCCCCTTCATCATGGATCCTCCACCACGTCGACCGGCTGCGCCGGGTCGTTGAGCTTGGTACCGCGCCGCGGGCGCCAGCATTTCCAGCCATAGCCGCGATCGCCGTCGAGATTGAATTCGGGTAGCCCCGCCGCTCCGGTACGCAGGATCTCCAACGCATTGGCGACGACACCGCCGAAATTTGCGCCTCTCGTGGGAAAGACGCCCGGATTCAGCATGCCGCCACCGAGGAGACCGAGCCCGTCAACGATGCGGTCGGCATAGATGCCGAAGTCGAAGGCCACGAGCGTCGACGGCATCTCGGTCATGGCCTGTGGGTGCCGCAGGTAGCCGAGATCGGGCCGGATTGGCGTGCCGGTCTGCGCATCGACTTGCGCGTCGACACGAAGCGGGTAGCTCTCGTTGCGACCGTTGCGGGTGAGCGGAACGCCGGTGGGCATCGTCTGATCTGTCGCGGGCATCCAGGGTTGGTTGTCGTCGACCGGAGGGCTGCCCAGTTCGCCACCAAGCGGATAGAAGACGCCGGAAGTCACGAGGCTCTTGCGCAGGGCGGTGACGGTGTCGAAAAGCAGCATCCGCAGCCAGTAGATATGGCCGGCGAGCTCCGACCAGTCGACCGGATCGCCGGCCTCGGCAGCGTTGATCAGCGCGGCGATCCCCGCGACCAAGGCGCCGACTCCGACAATGATGTTGCCCGTCAGAATGGCGATGACGGCGAGAATGATGGCGAGCACACCCGAGACGGTTGCGTCCGTGGCCGAGCCGCCGCCGCCACCGCCGGGCGACGGCGCGGGCGGCGGCGTCGTGCCGGCGTCCGTATACCAGGTGGGCGGCGTTTCGTGGCCGGCGGGCGGCGGTCCGGGATGCTTTGGGCATAGCGGGCTGTCACCCGTCATGAACCAAAGCACCGACAGCGCGCCGACATAGGCCTCCCTCAACGCGACCGGGTCGGTAACCGAGGCCGCCGGCTGCAGCGGTGCGGCCCGACCGCCATAGGTCGCGGTAGCGGCAGCGGCGATCACCGCGGCGATCGTGTCGAAACCGGGCGTGGCGGGCATCGCGCCGCTCGCGGCTGCGCTCGCCGCGTCCGGCCCCTCGATCGGGTCGAGCCGGACGGTATTCTGCAAATTCGCGCCGCAGAGATTGGCCCAGGCGTCATAGTCTGGGGTCGGAGTGTCACCGTTCATCGCCGCCGGCGTGCGGTATCGTCCAAAGACCCAGGCATCGACATAGTTGCGCACGAATTTGTTGCGCCACCAATGCGTCCGGTATGGGCCGAAGACGATGGAATTGACGAAGGGCTCGCCAATGACCGCGCTGGCAATATGGATCATCCAGCCATAGGCATAGGCGCGCAGCGCATCGTCGTTCCGCGCATTCGCCTCGGCCAGGAGCGCGCGGGCGAAGGCTCCGGTCTCGGTCCAGCGGAGATATTCGAACCCGCGCCAAAGACGCGCGACGCCGGGATTGTCGCCCTGGATGGAGGGCATGCCGCCTATGATGGCCAATGCGCCACCCGTCTGCAGCGGCTTTGCCAGTTCGACCAGTTCCTTCAGCGCCGCGATCTTTGGCTCCAGCTGGTCGAGCTCGTTCTTGGCCGCCTTCAACGCGTCGAGGTCCTGCACGTCCACGATCGCTTGAAGCCGTTCGAAAAGATCGAAGATGTCCCGGATGTCGTCCAGCTTCGGCACGAGCAACCGATAGAGGAGGCCGTACACGGCCATTTCCGGATTCGGCACGACCTGCTGCGCAAGCGCCGCCTGCTCATCCGGCGGCAGCGTGGTGATGTCGTCGGTATTTATGATCGTGTCGAGCGCCGCCGCCGGCACCGGCCGGTAGCGGAGGAGGTCCGGCCCGAGCGCACCGAGACGCGCATGGGCGGCATGGGTCTTCATCAGGTTGGCCAGCGCCATGTCGTCCGGCGAGCCGACGGCCAAGGCGTCAACAACAAGATCGAGAGCTTGCAGATGGAAGGCCGTGCCGGGCACCCTGACCTCCATAAATCACATGACGATGCGACATATTGTCTCCTTCCGTCAAGTTCAGCAATACGTAGTCGCAAGCCCGCCTGCTCGGCAGCACGGGTTCAAGCGACGCGATGACGACGCGGCAATTCGGGCGCGCTATCGGCTTGCGGTTGCCGGGCTAAGCCCTGTCCGAGCGATCCGCCGGGCGAGGGGTGGGCGGTCGTTCGGTCGCTGCTGTCGGCACCGCCGAGGATCCGCAGCATCCAAGTCCGCAGCATCCAAGTTCTTGGAGATGCGACCACGTTTGCTTTGGCGTGATCACGGGCGATATGATGGGGAGCGATTTCAATAGCGCTGACGCCTCGATTTAGTTCGGAGCTGGAAGCATCTTGCTGATGGAAGGTCTTCCGGTGTCTGGAGACGACGTGAAAAATGTGACGGCCCACGAAGCCGATCGGCGCCCAAAGGCGCGTGGATTTCGTTGGCTGCTCAAGCGGGGCCTCGGCGTCTTCGCGGTGCTGCTGCTGCTGTGCGGAATCTGGATGGGCGTCCAGCAGCTCATCGGGAATTTCCACACCGTCGTGGCAGGGGAACTTTATCGCGCGGCAAAGTTCGATGCGTCCGAGATTGCGGGATACCAGAAGGCATACGGCATCCGCACGATCATCAATCTGATGGGCAGCAGCGAAGCCGAATGGCACAAGCAGGAAGTCGCACAAAGCGAAGCGCACGGAATCCGCCATATCGATTTTCGACTGTCGGCGACACAGGAGCTGACGCAGCAGCAGGTCGAGGATCTTATTGCCATCATGCGCGATGCTCCCAAGCCGATCCTGGTTCATTGCCGCGGCGGCGCCGATCGCTCGGGAATCGCTTCGGCGCTTTACCTCGGCGCGATCGCCAAGGCGGATGAATACGCGGCGGAGTGGCAGCTTTCACCCTATTACGGACACTTGCCATTCCCCTTCATGCCGGCATGGGCGATGGACGAGACGTGGGAGCGCATTGAGCCCTGGCTCGGTTTCCCCGATTCGTGAGGCAGGGCTGAAGCGTTGTGGTTCAGTCGGTCGCTGACGCCGACCATTCTCGCGGTGCGCGTGCCCGATCCCGCCCCCCGCCGCCGTCGGGGCCGTCATCGCCCTCGCTCTACGAGGTCCGGGAGCGCCTCCCTGTCTGCAACCACAATTGAATTTACCCATTCTCGAGGGAATGCATTGCGCCTTGCCGATGTTGGAGGCCATGTTCGCGCGTCGCCGCGCGCCCGGTGCGCGGCGTTGATACGCCATTGGAGTTGCCATGACTGAACGCCTTAAGATCACCGCCGGCGGCGTCGTCTTCGACGCGATCTTCGAGACGGAGAAGGCCCCGAAGACCGTGGCGGCGTTCCGTTCGTTGCTGCCTTATCGCGAGCGGGTCGTGCATGTGCGCTGGAGCGGAGAGGGCATGTGGATCCCGCTCGGCGATTTCGATTTCGGCCTCGGCTACGAGAATCACACCAGCTATCCGGCGCCGGGCCAAATCATCCTCTATCCCGGCGGCATCAGCGAAACCGAGATCCTCGTCGCCTATGGCGGCGTGCGCTTCGCCTCCAAGGTCGGGCAACTCGCCGGCAATCATTTCATCACCATCACCTCGGGGCTCGACGAGCTCGAGCGGCTCGGCAAGCGCACGCTGTGGGACGGGGCCCAGCCGATCGAATTCGCCCTCGCCTGATCGCATCCGCCCGGAAAGCAGCACAATGGATCCTTTCGACCTCGTCATTCGCGGCGGCATTGTCGTCACGGCATCCGACACCGTGCGCGCCGATGTCGGGATACGGGGCGGCCGGATCGTCGCGGTGGCCGAAGCCCTGACGGGCGGTGCCGCGAGCATCGACGCCGCGGGCCTCCTGGTGATGCCGGGCGGCATCGACAGCCATGTCCATCTCGCCCAGCCCTCCGGCGAGGCGGTGATGGCCGACGATTTCGAGACCGGCACGCGCTCGGCGATCGCCGGCGGCAACACCACGGTACTGCCCTTCGCATTGCAGCCGCGCGGAGCCAGCCTGCGGCAGAGCGTGCAGGACTACCACACGCTCGCCGAAGGTCGTGCCTATTGCGACTATGGGTTCCACCTCATCGTCTCCGACCCGTCGCCATCGGTGCTGGGGCAGGAACTGCCGGCGCTGGTGGATGACGGCTACACGTCGTTCAAGGTGTTCATGACCTATGACGATCTGGTGCTGAACGATCGCCAGCTGCTGGACGTGTTCGACTGCGCGCGCGGCTGCGGCGCCTTGGTGATGGTGCATTGCGAGGGCTACGATGCCATCCGCTTCATGACCGAGCGGCTGGAGCGGGCCGGACGGACGGCGCCCTATTATCACGCCGTCTCGCGCCCGCAGGTCGTGGAGCGCGAGGCGACGCACCGCGCGATCAGCCATGCCGAGCTGACCGACGTGCCGATCATGATCGTGCATGTCTCCGGCCGCGAGCCGATGGAGCAGATCCGCTGGGCGCAGCAGAAGGGGCTCAAGGTCTATGCCGAGACCTGCCCGCAATATGTCGCGCTGACCGCCGAGGACATGAAGGGCCTCAACATGGACGAGACCGGCGGCAAATATGTCTGCTCGCCGCCGCCCCGTGACGAAGCGAACTGGGAGGCGATCTGGGAGGGCATCCGCACCGGGGTGTTCCAGACCTTCTCCTCCGACCATTGCCCGTTCCGCTATGACGACCCGCGCGGCAAGCTGTCGCCCAAGGGGCGCACCTCGTTCCGCTGGGTGCCGAACGGCATTCCCGGCATCGAGACCCGGCTGCCGATCCTGTTCCAGAAGGGCGTGGTGGAGGGACGCATCAGCCTCAACGAGTTCGTGGCGCTCACGTCGACCAACCATGCGAAGATGTATGGGCTCTATCCGAAGAAGGGGTCGATCGCGCCCGGTTTCGACGCCGATATCGTGCTGTGGGACCCGTCGCGCCGCGAGACGATCCGACAGGAAATCCTGCATCACGGTGCCGACTATACGCCCTATGAAGGGCTGGAGGTCGCCGGCTGGCCGGTGATGACGCTGCTGCGCGGCCGCGTCGCGATGAAGGAGGGTGTCGTGCTCGGTGCCATGGGTGATGGCACCTTCCTGCCGCGCGAGCGATCGCCCTATGCCCGACCCGCCGGAGCCTGATGAGCGGCGCCCCAAATCGAGCGGGGCCAGGAAAGTGACGATCCCCGGCCGGCTGCTTGCGGCCGTCTGGCGGGCTACGGGCGGCGCCTATGATCGACGGCTGGGCGCTCGACGAGACGGCGGCGAAGGTGATCGATGCCGTTCTCGCCCGCGCCGTGCCCAGCGGATCGGTTCGGGACTCGTTGGCGCTGCCGGAGCGCCGGCGAGCTGAGATCGTGCGCATCAATCGGCGGCGGTAAGGCGGCTCGGCAGCAATTCGCCGCTGCGCTCCAGCACAGGATAGGCGGCTGCGGCGACGATGTGGCTGTTGATCAGCTTCATGTCGCGCAGAAGGTCGAGATGCAGCGCACTCGCCTGTGCGGTGGCGAGCACGCCGCTGCGCAGCCGCTCGAAATGCCGCTTGGTCGCCTCGGCCTCCGCTTCGCGGAACGCCACCTTCTCGTCCGCCAGCAGACGGGCGGCGCGCGGGTCGTCGGTCATGAACAGGGAGGCGGCGGTGCGCAGATTGACGATCAGGCGGTTCATCAGCGTGGTCAGCTCCTCGCCGCCGCCCTCGGCAAAGACGAGGCCGCGCTTCAGGCCCTTGGAGACATGCGGCAGGAGATAGCGATCGACCACGTCGCCGGCCTGTTCGAGGTTCATCGAGAAGGCAAGGATTTCGCTCAGCCGGCGATGGTCGTGCTCGCCGAGTTCGTCCGGGTCGATCGAGGTGAGATAGGACTTGATGGCGATGTTCAGCCGGTCGAGCACGTCGTCGCGGCGGCGGGTCTCGACGATCAGGCGGCGGTCCTGCTTCGCCAACCCGTCGCGGGCACCCGCCAGCATCGCTTCCAGCACGTCGGCGAGACGGAGCGTCTCACGCGCGGCCCCGCCCAGCGCCACGATGGGCGTCTCCCTGGCCGAGGGGTCGAGATAGATCGGTTGGGAGGGATCGGCGGCGGCCTGCTTGTCCGGGAACAACCAGGTAAGCAGGCGCGACATCGGGCTGAGCAGCGGCAGGAAAAGCACGGCGAGCACGATGTTGAACAGGGTGTGGAAATCCGCGACCAGACGGGTTTCGTCCGGCTGCAGGGTCACCATGAATCGGCTGATCGGCTGAAGGGCGGCGAGCACAAGCGCGATGCCGGCGATGCGGGTGAGGAGATTGCCGAACGGAACTCGCTTGGCGGCGGGGTTGTTGCCGACCGGGCCTTCCAGCAGCGGGTTGATCGCGGTGCCGAGATTGGCGCCGAGGACCAGCGCGAAGGCGGCGACCGGCGGTACGATGCCGTGGGCGGCGAGCGACATGATGAGCAGCACCACCGCGACGCTGGAATGCACCGCCCAGGTCAGGCCGGCCGCGACAATGACGTCCAGGATCGGCGTGGTGGCGATGGCGCCGAGCAGGATGCGCAGGCTCGGCGCGTCCTCGAAATCGGTCAGGAGGTCGAGCAATTCGTGCAGGGCCAGCAGCATCAGGCCGAGGCCGATGAGCACCCGACCGAAATCATGCCCGGGCGAGCTGGTTTCGCGTCGGAACATCAGCACGCCGACAAGGATGAACGCCGGCGCGACCACGGCGATGTCGAACGACAGAAGCTGGACGATGAGGGTGGTGCCGACATTGGCGCCGAGCATCACCGCCAGCGCCGGCACGAGGTCAACGAGGCCCCCGGCCGCGAAGCCGGTCACCATCAGGCCGGTCGCGGTGCTGCTCTGCAGCAGGGTGGTGACGCCGAGCCCGGCGATGAAGGCACGGAACCGGTCGCTGAGCGCACGATTGAGGATCGACTTCAGCCGCGAGCCGAAGGCGCGCTGCACGCCGGTCTGCACCATATGCGTGCCCCAGAGCAGCAGCGCAATGAAGCCGGCAAGGTCGACGAGGGTGACGGGAAAGCTCATGAGCGGGCGACTTTCGGCACATGACGACGGCAGCACGGAGGAAGGCGCGGCACGAGAGATAGGCCACGAGGTGATACCCGTTTGCCGACCTTCGCAAGCTGCGAGGCGACGTGCGGCGGCCCACCTTCCTGATCGCCTGCAACCAGCCTGCCAATCGCGACGGGGCGCCGTTCAATGATCCTTCGCGCGGCGCGGCCAGGCTCCGCCTGTGGTCCGGGAACGAAAGGCCAGTTCCTCAGGGGGCGGGTGGCGGCGGGAAAGCCAGCACGTCGCCGGCATAGGTTTCGACGAGGGCGCTGAACGGCTTGCCGTCCGCCCGCTTCAGTACCGCCCGATGCTCCAGCACGAAGGGCGGGATAGCCAGCGGTGCGGCCGCTGGCGAGGTGGCCGGCGGGTTCTGCATCTCCCAGCCCTCCGGCAGAGGCTGCCAGAGGGTGCGCGCGGCAAGGGTGGTGCGCGTGAAGCCGAGCGGACGCACCACGCGGCCGAAGGAGGTGTCGGCGGTTTCCAACTCGCGGTTCATCTCAGCGGTGAGCAGCGCCGGGACATACCAGTTGTCCGCCTCCGACAGCACGCGTTCCCCGCAGCGCAGCCGCA
Source organism: Ancylobacter sp. GW821-FHT10E12 (assembly GCF_058809335.1). Classification (NCBI taxonomy): domain Bacteria; kingdom Pseudomonadati; phylum Pseudomonadota; class Alphaproteobacteria; order Hyphomicrobiales; family Xanthobacteraceae; genus Ancylobacter; species Ancylobacter sp. GW821-FHT10E12. Next base: position 78,408 of record NZ_JBXASN010000024.1, read on the forward strand.
CCCGGCGATAGGCGACCGGTTCGTCCAGTCCGACGCCGAGCAGGGTGCGTATGTCCGCATCCGCCGGCTTGTCGGCGCCGCGCACCCGGTCGGCGACGATCTTGCTGCCGGCCGGGGCCAAATCATGGGCGGCGCACCAGCGGTCGAGCGTCAGCGTGGCGCTCGGATTGGCCAGCAATTCGGCATTGAGCGACTGGATCAGCGCCAGTGCCTGCAGCCGCGAAACATAGCTGTCCGGCCAGACGGTGCGGTCAGCTTCCAACGCCCACGCGCTGCCTAGGGTCGACACGGCAAGGCAACAGGCGAGGGCGAGGCGGGTCATCGACGGGAGGCGGCGCATATGGAACGGGCTCGGTGGGGTCGGCAGTCAAGCCTAACGGTGCCGCACGGTCCGGTAAACGCTGTCGGCGTGGGCGTTTCCAGAGGGTCCGGTCAGGCCTTCTTGAGGAACTCGGTCCTCAGCACCAGACCCTTTACCTGCCTGGTGTTGCATTTGATCTCGTCGGCCTTGCCGGTGAGCCGGATATTCTTCACCAGCGTGCCGCGCTTGATGGTCTCGGAGGTGCCCTTGACCTTCAGGTCCTTGATCCGCGTCACCGAATCGCCGTCGCTCAACACGGTGCCGTTGCTGTCCTTCACGACGCCGTCGCTCACGACGCTCTCCCTTCGATGCAAAAACCGCCGGGATGTCCCAGCGGCGAATGGTGTGACTGTATGATGAGGCCGGCGGCAGGACGCTACATCACCGCGCCGAGCTGCCAGGGGACGAATTCGTTGCGGCCATAGCCGAGCAGCTCGGACTTGGAACGTCGGCCGGAGGCGATGTCGAGCACCACCTGGAAGATCTCGCGGCCCTTCTCCTCGATGGAGACGCCGTCGATGATGTCGCCGCAATTGATGTCCATGTCCTCTTCCATCCGGGCGAAGAGGTCGGAATTGGTGGCGAGCTTCACCGAGGGGGTGGGCTTGCAGCCATAGGCCGAGCCGCGCCCGGTGGTGAAGCACAGCATGTTGGCTCCACCGGCTACCTGACCGGTCGCCGCCACCGGGTCGTAGCCGGGCGTGTCCATATAGACGAAGCCCTTGCGGTCGATCCGCTCGGCATAGCGGTAGACGCCGCGCAGCGTCGAGGTGCCGCCCTTGGCGACGGCGCCGAGCGACTTCTCCAGGATGGTGGTCAACCCGCCGGCCTTGTTGCCGGGGGAGGGGTTGTTGTTGAGCTCGCCGCCGGTGCGGGCGGCATATTCCGTCCACCAGTCGATGAGGTCGACGATCTTGCGCCCGACCTCCTCGCTTTCGGCGCGGCGGGTGAGCAGGTGCTCGGCGCCGAAGATCTCCGGCGTCTCGGAGAGGATGGCCGTGCCGCCATGGCGCACCAGAAGGTCCACCGCCGCCCCCAGCGCCGGATTGGCGGTGAGGCCGGAATAACCGTCCGAGCCACCGCATTGCAGCGCCAGCGTCAGCTCGGACGCCGGCACCGTCTCTCGGCTGGCCGCGTTGGCATGGTCGAGCATGTCCCTGACCTTGGCGACGCCGGCCTCGATCGACTTGCGGGTGCCGCCGCTCTCCTGGATGGTCAAGCTCTGGAAATGCGGTCCCTCGACGATGCCGTATTCCTTCATCATCCGTGGGATCTGGAACACCTCGCAACCCAGCCCGACCACCAGCACCGAAGCGAAGTTCGGGTGGCTGGCATAGCCCCACTGGGTGCGGGCGAGAATGTCGAACTCCTCGCCCTTCGACGCCATGCCGCAGCCGGTACCGTGGGTGAAGGCGACCACGCCGTCGATATTGGGATAGTCGGCAAGGATGCCGGAGCGGGTCACGGCGTCGGCGATGAAGTCCGCCACCGTCGCCGAGCAATTCACCGAGGAGAGTATGCCGATATAGTTGCGGGTGCCGACCCGCCCGTCGGCGCGGCGGAAGCCCTCGAAGGTTGCGGGCGCCTCGCCGGGCAGCAGGCCGGAATCGGGCGTCGCTTCGGTAGCAAAGGCGTAGTCGCGGGCGAAGTCGTGCAGCACGACGTTATGTTCGTGCACCCATTCGCCGGCGGGGATGTCGGTGCCGGCAAAGCCGATGATCTGCCCGAACTTGCGGATCGCCTCTCCCTTGGAGATCGCTCGCGCCGCCACCTTGTGCCCTTTGGGGACCTGCCGGCCGGCCGTCACGCCGTCGGGCAGTTCGGCGCCCGCGACGAGCCTGTCGACCGCGATGATGACGTTGTCGGCGTCGTGCAGACGCAGGATTCGCGCAGCGGCCATCGGCTCAGACTTCCAGGATTGCCTTGATGACGCCGGCTTCCGGCTTCAGCCAGGCATCGAACAGCGCCGGGCCGTCGGATAGCGGGCCGCGATGAGTGTTGAGCGCGCGGGTCGGCACCTTGCCGGCCTCCATCTGCCGTACCACCTCGGCGAAATCGTCGGCCTGGGCGTTGCGGCTGGCGAACAGCGTCGCCTCGCGCTTGTGGAATTCCGGGTCGGAGAAGGTGATGTCGGTGCGCACCACGCTCACCAGCACATAGCGGCCGGCATGGGCGAGGAAGCCGAAGCCGCGCTGCATCGCCGCCGCATTGCCGGTGGCGTCGATGACGACGTCGAAGAAGTCGCCGCCGGTGAGGCGCCTGGCGGTCTCTTCCGCCTGCGCGTCGGCGATCAGCATCTGGTCGGCGCCGAGCTCGTTGATAGTGAAGGCGATGCGGTCCTCGCGCAGGTCCATAACCGTGACATGGGCGCCGCGTGCCTTGGCGAAGATGATCGCCGACATGCCGATGGGTCCGGAGCCGACCACCAGTACGCGGTCCTGCGCGGTGATGCCGCCACGCTTCACGCCATGGGCGCCGATGGCGAGGAATTCGATCATAGCCGCCTCGTCGAGCGAGGCCGAGCCGGCAGGCACCACATTGCCGACCGGCACGCAGAGGAACTCGGCCATGCCGCCGTCGCGGTGCACGCCGAGCACGGCGATGTTCTGGCAGGCATTGTTCACGCCCTTGCGGCAGGCGAGGCAGGTGCCGCAGGACAGGTACGGCACGATATAGACGTTCTGTCCCTTGGCGAGGCCGCTGCCTTCCGGGGCGCTTTCCACCGTGCCGGAGAGCTCGTGGCCCATGACGCGCGGATATTCGAGAAACGGGTGCTGGCCCTTGTAGATGTGGAAATCCGTGCCGCAGATGCCGACGCGGCGGATGCGGATCAACGCCTCGCCCGGACCCGGCACCGGCTCGGGACGGCTGATGACCGACAGGCGGCCGGGTTCATCACAGATCAGGGCTTTCATCGCGCGGGCTTTCCAGGGCAGGTTTGGAGAAGAAGATGCGGCCCGGCTCGGGGGCTCGTCGCCCGGGTCGCCGGGCCGCAGTCGGGAGGCTCGTTCACACGGTGGTTCGTCACATGGCGGTTCGTCACATGGCGGTTCGTCACATGGTCTTGGGCAGTTCGACCGGCAGCGGCACGCCGTTATATTTGGCGTAGATCTCCCGCAGCTTGCCGCTGGCGAGGTCCTTGGCGATCCACGCATTGAGCGCGGCGCGCAGCGCGTCGTCGCCCTTGCGCAGGCCGATGGCGTAGGGGTTGGTCTTCAGCACGATCTTGGTCTCGAACGGGTCGTTCGGGCGGCGGGCATTGACCGCGGCCATCACCTGCGGCGAGGAGGCCATCACGTCGACCTGACCGGAGACCAGCGCGGTGATCAGCGTCGCGTCGTCGTCATAGCGGACGATCTCGGCGTTCTTGATCTGGTTGGTGGCTTCCTTGTCATTGGTCGAGCCGCGCGTGGTGCCGATGCGCTTGCCGGTGAGGTCGTCGATGGTCTTGATCGCGGCGCCCTTGGGGGCGGCGACGACGATCTGGATCACGCCATAGGCGTCGGAGAAGTCGATGACCTTCTTGCGCTCCTCGTTGACGGAGAAGGAGGCCATGACGATGTCGGCCTTGCCGGTGAGCAGGAAGGGCACGCGGTTCGGGCTGGTGACCTGCACGATCTCCAGTGGCACGCCGAGATCGGCGGCGAGCAGCCTGGCGCTCTCGACGTCGGAGCCGGTCGGCTGCATCTGCGCGTCGGCCATGCCGAAGGGTGGCGAGCCGAGATCGATGGCCACGAGGATCTTGCCGCGCTTCTTGATCTCGTCGAGCGTGTCGGCGCTCGCGGGGCGCACCAGCCCGGCGAAGGAGCCGGCGAGGCCGGCAAGGGCGGTGGCGGTCAGGAATGTCCGGCGATCCATGGTGTTCTCCCTGTGATTGTTCGGCTTTGGCGTAAGCTTTGGTGGTGGGTCACAGCCCGCTACCGACGAATTCGGCGAGCTCGCGGGTGTTGGGGGCGTCGAGCATGGCGCCGGGTCCGGTCTCCCAG
>NZ_JBXASN010000025.1:0-71093 GCF_058809335.1 Ancylobacter sp. GW821-FHT10E12
ACGTCCGACCGCGCCAGCGCCCGCACCTCGCCCCGCGCCGCGCCGCCGCCGCCGGTGGTTCCGGCGTCCGACCGGGCGAGTTCGCGCACCATGCCCCGCCCCGCCCCGCGCCAGCCGCTCGTCATTGCCCCGCCCGACCGGGCGAGCGCCCGTACCGCGCTGCGCACCGACGCGCCGCGCCGCCTGGCCGCCCCAGTCGGCAAGGCCGTGCCCGATGCCCCGCCCAAGGCGAGCAGCCGCGTCGCGCCCCGCCCGCGCAAACCCGAGCCGCCGGCGCCGGCGCCGATGATGGCCCTGCCGCCGCCCGAATCGGCGGTCGCCGCGCCGCTCGACCACCCGAGCATCCAGGAGCTGCACGACGCGCTGCTGCGCGACATCGAGGAGACGCTGCTGATCGCCGGCCGCGAACCGGCAACCGAGGCGGAGATCGCGGAGGCGAGCGCCACCGAGCCGACGTCGGCCGAAGCGACCGCCTCGGAAGCGGCCGCCATCTCGGAAGCAGCAATGGCGGCAGTGTCCTCCGCCATCGAGGCGACAGACCCGGCGCCGGCACGCCCGACCGACGAGGCGCCGCCGGCCGCTGCCGGCGGGAGCACGGCCGACGGCGAGACGCAGGAGGCGCCGCATCAGGAGGCGCCGCATCAGGAGGCCTCGCACCGCGAGGCGCTGCATCGCGAGACGCCCGAGCCGGCCAGCGAACGCTTCACCCCCCGCCAGGGTGCCCGCACCGGCGCCCAGCGGCGGGAGGCGCGCAAGGCCACCGGCTCCGCGGAGGACGCCGAGGATGCGCAGGCCGATCCCGACATCATTCCGCCCAAGCGACCTTCGCCGAAGGCCGCACGGGCCAGGCCGGCGGAAGAAAACACCTCGCGCGTCCAGCGGATGGCGCCGGGCGAGACCGCCAGCGGCCGCATCTTCGACGCCGACGCCTTCCTCGACGGACTGGACGACGACATGTTCGGCGGCTCGATCGGCGGCAAGCCCGGCGGCGCGGGGGCGGCGGGCGGCGGCGCCCGGCCCGGCGGCCGCGGCGGCGGAATGGGTGGCGGCTTCGGCGGCATGGGTGGCGGCGGCATGGGTGGCGGAATGGGCGGCGGCATGGGCGGCCGCGGCTTCGGTGGCGCCGGCATGGGTGGCGGAATGGGCGGCGGCATGGGCGGCTTTGCCGGCATGGGTGCCGGGCGCGCCGGCGGCATGGGCGGTGGAATGGGCGGCGGCCTCGGTGGCGGCGGCCTCGGTGGCGGCGGTCTTGGCGGCGGCGGCATGGGCGGCGGCGGCCCCGGCGGTCTTGGCGGCTTCGGCGGCATGGGCGGCGGGCGCGAGGCGCTGATGGCCGCGCTCGCCGGGCGTGGCGGACGCGGCGGCGGCACCCCGCAGGAGAAGGTCCATCACGACCGGGTCACGCTGTTCAACCCGACACTGCTTTTCGCCCTGCTGGGCGTCGTGTTCTGGCCGATGCGGCTGCTGCACTATGCGCTGTGGCCGGTGCTGGCGCTCGCCATCGCGGTCATCTTCCAGCACGGCACGCTCTATGCGGCCGACCTGCGCGCGCTCGGCTTCACCTGGTCGACGGTGGCGAGCATGCTTATCACCCTGTTCGTCGCCAACCTCACCGCGCGATCGGCGCAGGGAACGGTGATCCGCCATTTCGGTGGCGAGGTGAAGCAGTTCGGCATCGTGATCGAGCTCGGCATCCTGCCGCGCTTCTTCATCGACAAGTCGGCCATCCCGCATCTGTCGCGAAAAGGCCAGCTCTGGAGCTATGGCGCGCCGCTGCTGGCCCGCCTGTGGCTGTTCGCCGGCGGCACGCTGATCTGGCTCGCCGCGCATGGCAGCGGCACCACCACCGCGCAATATGCGCTGGTGATCTCGCAGGCGGCGCTGGTCGAGTTCATCATCATCGCCTTCCCGCTGATGCCGGCCGACGGCATGAACTGGATCACCACCTATTTCGGCGAGCCGAACCTGAAGAAGAAGGCGCTGGCCTCGCTGAAGAACTGGTTCACCGGCAAGCCGCGGCCGCCCTTCGTGCGCGAGGAGGAGGAAGGCGGGCTCATCCTGTTCGCCCTCGGCGCCATCCTGTGCTCGCTGGTGTTCATCTTCGGCCTGCTCACCTATTTCGCCATCACCCTGCAGGTGGAGATCGGCGGCGCCGGCATGGGCATCTTCGTCCTGCTGTGCATCTCCTGCGTGCTGTGGTTCGTCAGCATGTGGCGCCATGGCGGCGGCTCGGCCTGGGTGCCGGCGACCGCCAAGATCACGGCCGAGGGCGCCGCCTTCGCCGGCGCCGGGGCAGCTGCCGGGGTCGGGGCCGCGACCGCCGCCGGCCGGGATGCCGGGGGCAAGGACGGCGCCAAGACCCGCACCAGCTACGCCGCCTGGAGCCGGCTCATCTGGTCGCTGCTGATCCTGTTCCTGATCGGCGTCGCCTGCCTGCCCTACGAGTACGAGACCTCCGGCCCGTTCACCATCCTGCCCAACGCCCGCAACCAGGCCAATGCCCGTACCGACGGCGAGATCATGAAGATCCTGGTGCGCGAGGGCATCTGGGTGAAGGAGGACGAAATCCTCGGCGAAATGTCCAACTGGGACCAGGCCCACGATGTGGCGGTGACGACGGCGAGCCTCGCCTCCGCCAAGGCCAAGCTGGCCCAGCTGCAGGAAGGCGCCAAGACCGAGCAGATCACCGTCGCCGAGAAGCAGGTGGATTCCGCCCGCGCCAGCGTCGCCTTCTCCGAGGCGGACATGAAGCGGCAGGCGGAATTGCAGAAGACCGGCACCGCCTCGCAGGCGGCGCTCGACAAGGCCAAGTCGAAATATGACAGCGACGTCGCCTCGCTCGACGTGTCCATCGCCAATCTGGCGCTGGTGCGCAGCGCCGCCACCCAGAGCGAGATCGACGCCGCCCAGGCGGAGGTCGACCGGCTGTCGGCGGAGCTGAAATACCGCGACGACCTGCTGGAGCGCACCCGGGTGCGCGCGCCGGCGGAAGGCCGCGTGATCACCCCGAACCCGCAACTGCTGGTCGGCAAGTGGCTGAAATCCGGCGAAGCGCTGATGGAGACCGAGAATACCCGCAATGTCGACGCCGAGATCGACGTGCCGGAGGCCGACATCGCGCTGGTGCAGGCCGGCGACACCGTGCGCATCAAGGCCTGGGGCTACAGCAACCGCGAGATCGACGGCACCGTGGTCGCCATCGCGCCCGCCGCCGACAAGCGCGACTACGGCATGGTGGTGCGCGTGAAGGCCAACATCGCCAATGACGACGGCGCCCTGCGCTCCGGCATGAGCGGCTATGCCAAGGTCGACGGCGAGAGCATGATGGTCTGGCAGGCCTTCCTGCGCTTCCTGGTCCGGTTCTTCCAGGTGGAGGTCTGGTCGTGGATACCGTGAGCCGGGTCACACTGCCCGGTAGCCCGATCCGGCATCCTGGATCCAAGGCGTGATACCCTGCGCGTCATGAGTCCTGTCTCCGCGTCGAATGGGGGAGCCGCGCCCCCGATTTTCCTGCTGTCCGCCACCCCGGCCGTGCTGCCGCTCGCCGGGGCGATGCTCGGGCGGCATCCCGCCTGCTTCGGCGCCCCCGAGCTCAACCTGCTCGCCGCCGACAGCCTGGAGGACCTCTCCGTCGCGCTCGCCGACCGCGACAAGGCGCAGTTCCACGGGCTGCTGCGGGTGATCGCCCATCTGCATGCCGGCGAGCAGACCATGGACACGGTGGCGATGGCCGGCCGCTGGCTGCTGCGGCGCAATGCCTGGCCGAGCTGGCGGATCTTCGACGAGCTGTGCGCGCAGGTGGCGCCGCTGCACCTCGTCGACCCCAGCCGTGCCTATTCCACCACGCCGGGCAGCCCGGCCCGCATCCTCGCCAGCGCGCCGGATGCCCGGCTGGTGCATGTGGTCGGCAAGCCGGCAGCCGGCGCCGCCCCGGCGGCGGCGGCCTCGCCGGCGAAGCGCATGGCGGACATGCGCAAGCGATCCGAGCGCGCGCAGGCCGAGCTGGAGGCGTTCCTCGCCGCCCAGCCGGACGGGCGGGCGACGGTGCTGGAGATCGAGGCGCTGTCGAGCGATCCGCGCCCCACGCTCAAGGGCCTGTGCCGCGGCCTCGGCCTCTCCGATGCCGACGAGTGCGTGGAGGCCATGCTGCGGCCGGAGGACTCGCCCTTCGCCGGCTTCGGTCCGGCGGGCGCCAATCTCGGCAACGATCCGGGCTTTCTCGACACCGCGACGCGGCGGCGGCGGTCGACCGAGGATGTCGACGCCGCCACGGGCGTTCCCAGCCCCAGCGCCGCCTGACCCCGTCGCGATACCGAGCCTTATTTTTCGCACGCGGCGGCGCTCTCGTGCCGGGCTCCCGCGCGGCAATCCTGGCGGAAGCGATCCTCGCCGCCGCCAGGGGTTCCGGCGCCAGGAGTGCCGCTTCAGGAATGCCGCTTCAGCCTTGCCCGCTGTCGCGCGGCGCCAGCGTGGCCTGCAGCATGTCGAGTTCCTCGGTAAGCACCTTCGACAGCGCGCCCAGCATGTCGAGGCGGTAGCGCAGGTCCGCCATCCGCGCGCCGATCTCCTCGGCGCTGCTCGACGTCATGGTCGAGGCGTCGCGCAGCTCCATCTTCTGCGAATTGTGCAGGAAATCCTGCAGATGCAGCAAATGCTGCAATTTGCCGCTGCCGATCGGCCCGCCGGTCGGAACCACGTCCTCGGACACGTCGTAAGCGAGGCGCGCGGGAAGTGGCGCCCGCCGGCGCGACGGCGCCGGCAGCGCGCCGACAACGTCCTCGCGCCCCGATACCCGTGGATTTGCCTCGGCCAGCGGAGCGGCGGTCGCCCCTGATAGTTTGCGATCGTTGGAAATGACGCTCACCCGGATGAGAATGCGGCCAAGCCGCGTATCACGCTTGGCGAAGCATACGACACCATGCCCCGCCGATTCGGCAGCACCCCCATGCCTTGCACCCTAGTCTAGCCGCGCCGCACGCCGATGCCCAGTCTTCCCAAGCCCCAGTGTGCGTGATAGGTTTCGTGAATTGACAGGAATATGAAAGTTGCCGAGTTTTCTTGTAGATAATAATGAAAGCTTGGGAACGACTTCAAGTGATGCTGCCGGTACCCCACTGCCCGCACATCCGTTTTCCTGCCAAGTCGATCTCCTGCCCATCCGCCCCCACGTAATCCCTGTGTGACGACAGTCCAGAAGAGCCCCGGCAAATGAAGGTTTTGATGATCGGGCTCGACGGAGCCACTTTCACCTTGCTCGATCCGATGGTTGCGCAGGGCGTGATGCCGTATCTGGGTTCCGTCCTCGCGAAGGGCGCCCGCGCCAACCTGATGTCGACGCGAAACCCGCTGACCCCGCCGGCCTGGACCTCGATGATCACCGGCCACAGCCCGGAAAAGCACGGCATCTACGATTTCCTGCGCCCGGTCACCATGCAGGATGGCGGCGTCTTCCTGAAGATCAACGATTACCGCGACAATCACTGCGAGACGCTGTGGTCGATCGCCAACCGCGGCGGCAAGCGCGCCACCAGCCTCAATTTCTACGGCATGGCCCCCGCCCCGGCGATCGACGGCTATGTGATAGCCGGCTTCGTGCCCTGGCGGCACCTGCGCCACGGCACCCATCCCAAGACGTTGTTCGACACCGTCCGCGCGATGGACAAGTTCGACTATCGCGACCTCGGCATGGATATCGGCGAGGAGAAGAAATGCGTGCAGGGCCTGCACGAGGGCGAGCACATGGACTGGATCGATCTCCAGGACCGCCGCGACACCGCCTGGGCCGACCTCACCACCTACCTGCTCAACACCGACCCGACCGAGCTGACCGCCGTGGTGCTGGACGGCCCGGACAAGGTGCAGCACCTGTTCTGGCGCTTCGTCGACCCGGCGCTGGTCAAGACCGATGCCGGCGAATGGTATGACGAGATCCGCGAGAACTGCCTGCGCTTCTACCGCGGCCTCGACAAGAACATCCAGAAGATGATGGAAGCCGCCGGTCCCGATACCGACGTCATCATCGTCTCCGACCACGGTTTCGGTCCGACCACCGAGATCTTCTACGTAAACGAGTGGCTGTCGCGGAAGGGTTACCTCACCTGGTCGAACTCCGCCCATGACGACGCGCTCGGCCAGCTCACCGCCGAGAAGATCAAGGACCATCTCGGCATGGTGCAGTGGCAGGCCACCAAGGCGTTCTGCCCCACCCCGTCGAGCAATGCCATCTACATCAAGAAGGACCTCGGCTCCGGCAGCGGCGTGAAGGAGGAGGACTACCTCTCCTTCGTGATGGAGCTGCAGCGCGAGCTGCTCGACATCCGCGACCCGGCCACCGGCGAGAAGATCGTGCTCGGCGCCGACCTCAACAAGCTGCGCGGCACCAGCTTCGTCGAGCCCTGCCCGGACATCACGCTGCGGCTGCGCGACGGCGGCTTCGTCTCGATCCTCAAGTCGAAGGAGATCGTGGCGCAGCGGCCGGAAGCCGACGGCACCCACCGCCCGGCCGGCATCTTCATCGGCCACGGCCCGAGCTTCAGGAAGGGCGTCAGCCTCGACGCGCTGAACCTGCTCGACGTCGCCCCGCTGATCCTCACCCTGATGGGCCTGCCGGTGCCGAGCGACCTCGAAGGCCATGTGCCGACCGCGGCGCTCGCCGAGAAGCGCGAGGCGGTGATCGGCGCGGCGACGCAGGTGCAGGGCACGGCGGAGGAGGACCGCGCAGAGCCGAGCGAGGAAGAGCGCGAAGCCCTGATGAAGCAGCTGAAGATACTGGGCTACATGGATTGAACGGGCCTCGGCCCAGAAACGCATCGCGTTGCGCCTTGCCATACGCAACGCCACTCGCGGGAATTCGGAACGCCTATCATGCCGATACTCGCCCTGCCTGATTGGAATGTGCACTATCAGCGCATCGGCGAGAGCGTCGGCTCCAGCCAGGACGTGGTGCTGATCCACGGGCTCGGGGCGAACCTCGCCTTCTGGTATCTCGGCGGCGGACGGCATCTGGCGAATTCCCGCCAGCTTCTGCTCTACGACCTGCGCGGCCATGGCCGCTCCTCGATCCCGGCCGGCAATTACGGCCTCGCCTCCATGGCCGACGACCTCGCCCGGCTGCTCGACCATGTCGGGCTCGAGCAGGTGCATCTCATCGGCCATTCCTTCGGCGGCCGGGTGGCATTGGCCTTTGCCGGGCTCCACCCGCACAAGGTGCGCAGCCTCGTCGTCGCCGACACCCAGATCCGTACGCTGCAGCCCTCGATGCGGCTGCGCGACTGGCCGCACTGGGCGACGTGGAAGGCCCAGCTGATGGAGCTCGGGCTGACCGATCCGCCGAGCGACGATTCCATCATCGACTTCAAGCTGCTCTCCGAGCTGAACAAATATGGCGGCGACCTCGCCGGCACCGGCCGCGCCGGGCCGGCGGGTGCAGGACTGCCGGCAGGGGGACTTCCGACAGGGGGACTTCCGGGTGCGGGACTTCCGGCAGCAGGACTGCCGGCGGCGGGGCGAAGGGCCGGCGGGCGCATGGCGGGCGGCGGCGAGGACGGGCCGCGGCGCATCTCGCTGCGCTCGCGCGAGATGAGCCAGCGCGGCCAGCAATCCTGGAAGGACATGCTGGCCAACACCACCGCCAGCGCCGATTTCGAGAACGAGGCGCCGCTGGAGGGCGACTTCTTCGCCCGCGTCACCATGCCGACGCTGCTGCTGTTCGGCGCGCTGTCGCATTGCCTGCCGACCGCACAGGGCCTGCTGGAGCGCCTGCCGCAATCGCGGCTGGTGGAGGTGCCCGGCGCCGGGCATTTCTTCCCGGTGGTCGAGCCGGCGCGCTTCGCCCGCGCGGTCGAGCGCTTCCTCACCATCAACGAGCGGATCGGCCAGGGCGAGACCCCGCGCGCCATCGGCGGCCCGCGGGCGCGGCTGCGGCGCGCCGCGATGGCCCGGCGCGGCGAGCGGGCAACGGCCGAGCGCGAGCCGGGCGAGCGGCCGCCGGCGGAGCGCCCGTTGCTGGAGCGCCCGTTGCTGGAGCGCCCGTTGCTTGAGCGCCCGCTTGCAGAGCCGCTTCAGATCGACCGCGAGCGGGTCGCCGGTGAACGGGTCGCCATCGAGCGGGTCGCAATCGAGCGGGTCGTGCCCGGCCGGAAGGGCGGCCCGTTGTGACCGTGCCGGCAGGTATCTTCGAGCCGGGTCATGTCAGCGTGGTCACCGGCGGCAGCCGCGGCATCGGCGCCAGCCTCGCCCGGCAATTGGCGATACGCGGCAGCTCGGTGGTCATCGTCGGCCGCGACGCCGGGCGGCTCGACGCCATGCTTGTCGAACTCGCCGCGGCCGGCCCCGGCGATCATCGCGCGCTGGCGCTGGATCTCGGCCGGCCCGAGGAGGTCGCGGCGCTGAAGCACGCGCTCGCCGATTACGGCCGCGCCGATCTGCTGGTCGCCTCGGCCGCGCTCGGCGAAGGCCCGGCGAGCGGCGAGAAATTGGCCCGGCCGACGCGGGACCTCGCGCTCGAAACCTTCCAGCGGGTGATCGACGTCAATCTGCACGGCGTGTTCCTGGCGGTGCAGGCGGTGCTGCCCTTCATGCGGGCGCGGGGGTCCGGCGACATCGTCGCGGTGGGCTCCTCCACCACGCCGAACGGGCTGCGCGGCCGGCCGATGGCGCCGGCCTATTGCTCGTCGAAATTCGCGCTGGGTGCCTTCATGCGCACGCTGGCCGCCGAGGTGGCGGAAGAGGGCGTCAGGGTGCATTCGCTGTTCCCCGGCCCGGTCGAGACGCCGCTGATCGCCAATACCATGCTGCACCAGCCCTTCGGCGGCCAGATGGGCCCGGAGAATTTCGCCCGCGCCGTGCTCGATCTGGTGGCGATCGGCGGACGGCTGCAATGGTACGATCCGCATATATTGCCGATGCCGACCCAGCGCGCGCCGCTGGAAGCCGCCGGCTGAGGCGCAGGGACGAAAATGCCGGGAGGGGCAAGCGCATGACCGACCACTGGACCGGCAAGACGGCGATCGTGACCGGGGCGTCCGGCGGCATAGGCGGGGCCGTCGTGCGTTCGCTGCTGGCCAAGGGCGCCAATGTCGTGCTGGTCGACCGCAGCGCCGAGCGCATGGCGCCGCTGGCGGAGGCCGGCGGCACGCGGGCGCTGCCGCTGGTGCTCGACGTGGCGAGCGAGGACGACATGGCGCGGATGGCGCAGGAGACGGTGGAGCGGTTCGGCGCCATCGACGCGCTGGTCGCCTCGGCCGGCATCCTGCGCACCAGCGGCCAGCCGCGCGTCGTCGCCGATACCAGCTTCGAGGAATGGCGCACCATCCTCTCGGTGAACCTCACCGGCACGTTCCTGTCCAACCGCGCAGTGCTGGGCGCGATGATGAAGCGGGGCCGCGGCGACATCGTCAACGTGTCGTCCACCTCCGGCCGGCAGGGCCGCCCCTTCGACGCCGCCTATTGCGCCTCCAAGTTCGGCGTGGTCGGCTTCTCGGAATCGCTGGCGGAAGAGGTCGGCCGGCTCGGCATCCGCGTGCAGACGCTGCTGCCGGACGCGGTCGACACGCCGCTCTGGGACCAGAGCGGCACCGCCGCCATCCGCCCGCAGCAATTGCTCTCGCCCGAGCGGGTCGCCGAGGCGATCCTCTACCTCATGGAATTGCCGCGCGACACCTTCATGCTCAACCCGACCCTGTTCCCCTCACGCCAGCGTGCCCGCCGTAAGGCCGCCGGCGATGCGAAAGAGACGGTCTGATGGTTGCTTCCGCCGCGCTCCGCCGTCCGAGCCATTTCCCGGCCCCCGCGCCGGGCCTGTCGCGCGCCGATTTCACCTGCATCGGCCGCGCCGGCCTCGGCGACGGGCATAATAACTACGCCCACTCGATGGCGTGGTTCAACGGCAAGCTGTATCTCGGCACCACCCGCTCCAATCTCGCCATGCTACGCCTGCAGACGGCGTACAAGGAGGTGCCGTTCACCACCTGGCCGATCGAATGCCCGGAAAATCTCGACGAGCTCTACAAGCTCGACCGCCGCGCGCAGATCTGGTCCTACGACCCGGCGACGCGGGAATGGGAGATGGTGTTCCGCGCCCCGCTGGTGGACAGCATCGCCGGCGCCGGCCAGGTGGCGCGCGAGATCGGCTACCGCTCCATGCAGGTGTTCCAGGCGCCGAACGATCCCTCGCCCGCCCTCTATGTCTCGGCCTGGGCGCCGGGACGGGCGCCGGGCGGGCTGATCCTGCGCTCCTATGACGGGCGCAGCTTCGATCCGGTGACGCCCTACGGCATCCTGCCCGACACGCCGATCTCCACCACCCGCACGCTGACCGAGTTCAAGGGCCGGATGTTCTTCGCCCCCACCGCGCGGCGCGGCTCCGACGGCTCGCAGCAGAACACCGCCGGCCTGCCGGTGGTGTTCGAATCCGTCGATCCCGCCGCCGGCCACTGGACCGCGGCCAGCGAATTCGGCTTCGGCGAGGAGGGCAATCTCGGCGTCTTCACCCTCTGCGCCACCCGGGACCGGCTCTATGCCGGCACCTTCAATCTCGACGGCATGCAGGTCTGGGCGACCGACGGCGAGGGCGAGGCGCCGTATCGCTGGAAGAAGGTGCTCGACCGCGGCGGCGGGCGCGGCGGCCTCAACCAGGCGGTCGCCAGCATGGTCGGCTTCAAGGACGCGGTCTATGTCGGTTCCGGCATCCAGGGCGGCGGCCACGACCGGGTGAACAATGTCGGCCCGGCCGCCTCCGAGCTCATCCGCATCAACAAGGACGACAGCTGGGACCTGATCGTCGGCGAGCCGCGCGACACCCCGGACGGGCGGCGCGAGCCGCTCAGCATGCTGCGCTCGGGCTTCGGCAACCTGTTCAACGGCTATTTCTGGAACCTCGGCGTCCATGACGGCTGGATCTATCTCGGCACCTATGACTGGAGCATCATGCTGCGCTGGTCGTCGATGGAACAGGCGGCGCCGACGGTGCGGCGCATGTTCGCCCTGCTCGACCCCGAGAACCTGATCACCTATGAGGGCGGCGCCGACCTCTGGCGCTCCAGCGACGGCGAGAACTGGCTGCCGGTGTGCCGGCGCGGCATGGGCAACCCGTATAATTTCGGCATCCGCAACCTGGTCTCCACCGAGATGGGGCTGTTCGTCGGTATGGCCAACGTGTTCGGCCCGCGCGTCGCGGTGCGCGACGGCGACGGCTGGCGCTACGAGGACAATCCGGGCGGCGGGCTCGAGGTCTGGCTCGGCAGCAAGGAAGCGGCATGATCCAGCGCCACCCCTTCCTGGTCGTCATTCTCACGCTGCTGGTCATCCTGTTCCTGTGGATGCGCCGGCGCCAGCGGCTCGGCCGGCCGTTCCCGCGCTTTCGCGGCTTCGGCCGGCGGCTCGCCTCGCTCAGCGTGCCGGTGCGCGGACGCACCCGCACCGCGCTCATCCAGCCGCCGACGGCACAGAAGGGCGCGCCGCTGCTCATCTGCTTCCATGGCGGGCTCGGCCGGGTCGAGCGGTTCGCCCGCACCAGCGCCCTCGCCGGGCGGGCCAAGGAGCGCGGCTATGCCGTCGTCTTCCCGGCGGCGCCGAACGGCTGGGTCGACGGGCGGCCGGAAAAGGGCCGCGGCACCGAGGATATCGACTTCATGGCGGCGCTGGTCGCGATGATGGTGCAGCGCCACGGCATCGATCCGGGCCAGGTCTTCGTGGTGGGGGCCTCCAATGGCGGCATGTTCGCCCAGCGCCTCGCCAGCGAGCGGCCGGACCTGATCGCCGGCGCCGCCTCCGTCGTCGCCTCCACCCCCGCGGCCATCGCCCGCGAGGTAGGGGCCGGCCCGCCGGTGCCCTTCCTGCTGATGTGCGACCGCAACGACGCCGTCATGCCGTGGGCGGGCGGCGACATCAAGCGCGGGCAAACCGTCGGCGCCGGCGGCCAGGTGGTGCCGGTGGAGGACGCGCTGGCGCTATGGATCGAGCGCAACCATGCCGGATCGCCGACGCCGCCGCGGCACCTGAAGGGCCCCGGCGACTTCCATGCCGAGATCACCGACCATCTGCCGGCAGCGGGCGGCGCGCCGGTGCGTTTCGTCGACGTCACCGGCTCCGGCCATGGCTGGCCGCGCTGGCCCGGCACGCGGGGTGCCGACGCCTTCGACGCCGGCGATACCGTTCTGGAATTCTTCGACGCCATCCGGCAGCACTTTCCACAGCGCCGCCGGTGATATCTTTTGGGGGGAAGGGACTTTCATGGCCAAGATCGAGGTCAACACCACATACGAGCTCTATGCGGACGAGCCGGAATATATCGAGACCAACAAGGCGCTGATCGCGCAGATCGACCTCGACGGCGTCGCGCGCGTCGCCGATCTCGCCTGCGGCACCGGCCTGCTCTCGCGGCTGCTGCTTGAGCGCGCGCCGCATCTCGCCACCTGCGGCATCGATCTCGATCCCGAGCAGATCGGCATCGCCCGGCGCCAGTTCGCCGAGAAGGGCCTGCTGCTGGACAGCCTCGACGCCTGGCGCCGGCCCGGCGCCCATGGCGCGCATTTCCAGACCGGCAGCGCGATGGAACTGCCGCTCAAGGACGGCGAGGCCGACCTCGTCATCATGGGCAATGCCATCCACCTGATGCCGGACAAGGACGTGTTCATGAAGGAGGTCGCCCGCGTGCTGAAGCCGGGCGGGCGCTTCTACTTCAACTCGGTGTTCTTCACCGGCACCTTCCCGGAAGGCAGCGAGCCGCTCTACAACGAGTGGCTCAAGCAGGCCGTGATCGTGCTCGGCGAGATGAACACGGCCCGCGCCGCCAACGGCGAGCCGCCGGTGCCGCGCGTGCGCAACACCCGCGCCGGCGGGCGCGCCTTCAACAAGGGCTGGCTGTCGGCGGACGGCTGGAGCGAGAAGCTGGTCGAGGCCGGCTTCAAGGTGGAGCTGGCCGACCGGCGCGAGATGCTGATCTCGCGGCGCGGCCTGCAGCTGGTCGGCGCCTATGGCGGCCTCGCCGAGGTGCTGATGAGCGGCTATCCCGTCGAGATCGCCTCCGAATGCCTGATCGAGGGTGCCGACCGCGCCTTCGACCTGATGCAGGTCGAGGCGGTGCCGCGCTACTGGCTGGAGGTCAAGGCGTCACGCCTCTAGACATGTCCGTTACCCCGCCGCTCCAGCGCGCGGCGGGTGGTTTTTTCGAGAACGTGCGAACTTTCAATCTACAGGGGGACTAGTCACATGAGCCTTTCGACACGTGCGGATGTCGAGACCACCGTCATCACCGTTGCCAACGACACGGTCAGCGGCTGGGACATCGACCTGCCGGGCGGCATCACGCTCGACACCAAGCTGATGGAGGACCTGTCCTTCGAATCGATCGACGTGGTGCAGTTCGCCGTCGCCATCGAGCAGGCGGTGGATCGCAAGGGCCTGCCCTTCGAGAAGCTGTTCATGAAGGAAGGCGAATATGTCGACGACGTCCAGCTCGGCGAAGTGAGCACGTTCCTGTGCAAGGAACTCGGCGTCGCCTGAGCGGTTAGTCCGGGTGAGGGCGGACCGTGCGGCGGTCCGCCACTGCCGCGACATATTTATTCGATGCCATCGGTGGCGGGCGGCGCGGAACGCGCGCGCCGGAATATGTCGCCCCCCATCGACCTCGCGTCAGACCAACCGGAGGATGAAATGCGCAAGACCCTTACCGTCGGCGGCCTGTTCGCCGCAGTTCTTCTCACCGCCGCTCCCGCCTTCGCCCAGAACGCCGCCAACATGGCGGTGATGCAGAACTGCCGCAACGACATCGCCCAATACTGCCCGAATTCCAAGCCGGGCGACGGCACCATCAAGGACTGCATGAAGGCGAATTTCCGCAGCTTCTCCGACGTGTGCAAGAAATCGCTGCGCGACATGATGGCCGCCAAGCAGGGCCAGTAACCCGCCCCGCCGACGGCGCGGCCGACCCCGGCGACGCGGCCCTCCGGCGGGCGGCGTCGGAGCGGCGGGATCTTTCCGCCGCCGCGGCGAGCGCGCCGTCCGACATCGAGCCGGGCTTTCGAGGCCGCCGCCGTTCATTCGCGTGACGAAGGACGGCTGCCGGCATCGCCCTGCGCCCCGTAACCGACGGCTCGCACGCGCGCCCCGCACTCGTGCCTCGAACTCATGCGCGCGATATGCTACCCGAAGCCGGATTTCCGAGCCTCCGAACGAGCATGAGCGACCCGTGAACGGCAATGCCAATCTCTATGCGGCGATCGAGGCGAGTGCCCGGCGCGCAGCCCTCTCCACCGCTTTCTCCCGGCCGGGACGGCCGCCGGTCACCTATGCCGGGCTGCTCGACCTCGTCGGGCGCTATGCCGACGCGCTGGTGCATCTCGGCGTTGGCCGCGGCGCGCGCGTCACCACGCAGGTGGAGAAGTCGCTCGGCAATGTGGCGCTCTATCTGGCGGCGCTGAAGATCGGCGCGGTGTTCCAGCCGCTGAATACCGCCTACACCGCCACCGAGCTCGACTATTTCATCGGCGACGCCGAGCCGGCGCTGCTGGTCGTCGACCCGGCGAAGGCCGAGGCGCTGCGCCCGGTCGCCGCCGCGCGCGGCGTGCCCCGCGTCGAGACGCTGGACGCCGAGGGCGGCGGCTCGCTGGACGATCTCGCCCGCACCCTGCCGGGAACGACGCCCACCGCCGTCTGCGCGCCCGACGACCTCGCGGCGCTGCTCTACACCTCCGGCACCACCGGCCGCTCCAAGGGCGCGATGATCACCCATCGCAACCTCTCCTCCAATGCGCGGGCGCTGCTGGAGATCTGGGCCTTCCGGCCCGGCGACGTGCTGCTGCACGCGCTGCCGATTTTCCATGTGCACGGGCTGTTCGTGGCGTTGAACACCGCGCTGCTCAACGGCTCGGAGATGATCTGGCTGCCGCGGTTCGATGCCGGCGAGGTGATCGCCGAGCTGCCGCGCGCCACGGTGATGATGGGCGTGCCAACCTTCTACACCCGCCTCATCGCCCATGCGGGCTTCACCCGTGCGCTCTGCGCGGGCATGCGGCTGTTCGTGGCCGGCTCGGCGCCGCTGCTCGCCGAGACCCACCGCCAGTTCGAGGCGAGGACCGGCCACGCCATTCTCGAGCGCTACGGCATGACCGAATGCGGCATGATCACCTCGAACCCCTATGACGGCGCCCGCCTTCCCGGCTCGGTCGGCTATGCGCTGCCCGGCGTGTCGGTGCGCATCGTCGGCGAGGACGGCGCGGCGCTTCCGCCCGGCGAGGTCGGCATGCTGGAGACCGACGGGCCGAACCGCTTCGCCGGCTATTGGCGAATGAAGGAGAAGACCGCGGCCGAGATCCGGCCGGATGGCTTCTTCATCACCGGCGACCTCGCCAGCATGGCGGCCGACGGCCGCGTGACCATTGTCGGGCGCGGCAAGGACCTGATCATTTCCGGCGGGCTGAACATCTACCCGAAGGAGATCGAGATGGAGATCGACCAGTTTCCCGGCGTGGTCGAATCCGCCGTGGTCGGGGTGCCGCATGCCGATTTCGGCGAGGCGGTGGTCGCGGTGGTGGTCCGCAAGCCGGGCACGCCGCTGGAGGCGGCGGCGCTTTCCGGCTGGCTCGGCGGCCGGCTGGCGCGCTTCAAGCTGCCCAAGCATGTCGAGGTGGTCGACGACCTGCCCCGCAACGCCATGGGCAAGGTGCAGAAGGCCGAGCTGCGCGACCGCTTCAGGCGGCTGTTCGCGCCGGTCGAGACGGCTCGCTGACCCCGAGGGAACGCGTCCGGTCCAGCCGGGCAGGTTCCGGCGCGATGTCTTCCGTTCGGCGGTGGCGGATCACCGGCTGGCGAGGAATGGTGGAAGACGCTGGAACGCACGACTTTCCGGTGCGTTCTTGATTCATCGCCAATCACGCAAGGGCCCTCGACGGCCCGACAGGGAGACATGCGCCATGGGCCTCCTATCCCGAGACATCAAGTCGCTCGGCGACCTGCTCGTGCAGGCGCTCGGCGAAGCGCTCTATGCCGAACGCCGCTTCGCCCGCGTGGTGCCGACGCTGATCGTCAAGGCGTCCGACATCCAGCTGCAGGGCGAGCTGAAAGCGGCGCTGGCGGCCAGCGCCGAGAACATCCAGCGGCTGGAGCGGCTGTTCCGCCTGCTCGACCGCG
The DNA here is from genome assembly GCF_058809335.1 of Ancylobacter sp. GW821-FHT10E12. Classification (NCBI taxonomy): domain Bacteria; kingdom Pseudomonadati; phylum Pseudomonadota; class Alphaproteobacteria; order Hyphomicrobiales; family Xanthobacteraceae; genus Ancylobacter; species Ancylobacter sp. GW821-FHT10E12. The sequence continues at coordinate 16,129 of NZ_JBXASN010000025.1, forward strand.
CCCCCAAGGCCACCGAATGCCCGGCGATCGACGGGCTGTTCATCAGCGCCGAGGAGATCAATGGCGAGATCGACGATCCCCATGTCCTCGACGCCGCCATCGCCGCCGCGGTGCAGGATGTCGGCACCTTCAAGGGCGCGCGCTACGCGACGCTGATCGGCTGGCTGCGCCAGCTCGGCCGCAGCGACGGCGCGCGGCTGATCCAGCCGAACCAGCTCGCCAGCCAGCGGCTGTCCGACGCGCTCTTCATGCTGGCCGAGCGGCGGCTGAATCCGCGCGCCGGTGACGGAGGCGAGGCGGACCGGCGGCTCGCCGGCTGACATCCCTCCGATATTCCGCGCGGCTCAGATAGTCTGCGCGAGTCAGACTTTCCGCGCGATTCAGACTTGCCGCGCGACCAGGAAAGGACGGCGGCTCGGCAGGGCCAGCTGCCCCGCGTCCATGCGCAGCGGCGCGCCGTCGAGATCGCACCATTCCCCGTCCCAGCCGGCGTCGAGCGTCAGTACCGCCTCGCCCGGTGCCAGCGGCGACAGGTCCGGCAGCCGCGTCGCCACCGCCACCCGCACCGCCCGCCCCCCGACCCGCCGCTCGAAGGCGAACCAGCGCCAGAACGACGGCTCGGCCTCCAGCGGCGCATAGCCGCCGCGCGTCAGGCAGGGATCCTCGCGGCGCAGCGCGAGCAGGGCGCGGGTCAGCGCGAATTTCTCCAGATCCGCCGGATCGCCCAGCCCTTCGGCACGGGTCAGCGCGGCGGCGCGGGCGTTCCAGTCCACCGGCCGGCGGTTGTCCGGGTCGACCAGCGAGAAGTCCGGGAATTCGGTGCCCTGGTAGATATCCGGCGTACCGGGCAACGTGTGCTGCAGCACCACCTGCGCCAGGCCGACCAGCCGCGCCGCCGGGGCCAGCGCTTCCAGCAGCCGGGCCAGCGCGGCGCGGAACGGCTCGCCCTCCGGCGCGCCGACCAGCGCGGCGGCGAAGGCGCGGGCGGCCTCCTCATAGCCGGTGTCGGGCGTCTCCCAGAACGTGTGGCGCTTGGCCTCGCGCAGCGCCTTTTCCAGATAGGTGGCGATGCGTTGCGCCGAAACCGGCCAGGCCGAGGCCAGCACCTGCACGATCAGCATCTGGTCGAGCGGATCGGGACGGATTTCGCCGTTCTCATGCACGGCGAGCCGGTCCAGCACCGGCTCCACCTGCCGCAGGAAGTCGAACCAGGCGTCCGGCTGGAAGCTCAGCGCATCGAGCCGGGCGCGGGTGTCGGGGCCGCGCTTGGTATCGTGGGTGGCGAGCGGGATGAGGTCGCGCAGGCCGGCGGCGGCGCGTTCGGCCGAGAGCGCATGCAGCTCGGCACGGGTGCGGGCGGGATGCTCCAGGCTACCGCCAACCTCGTTGACCGAGAGCAGCACCGGCACGCGGTAGAGCTCGGTATCCTCGAAGCCCTTGGCCATGGCCGGGCCGCTGAGCTGCTGGAAGCGGGCGCGGAACGCGACGTCGCTCGGTGCCCGCGGATGCTCCAGCCGGTCGAGCAGCAGCGCTGCGGCCGCCGCCGTCAGCGGGTCCTCGTTGGCGGCGATGGCGTCGCGGATGATCGTCCAGACCGCGACATCCTCCGCGCCGTGGCCGCGCGCGGGGGCGTAGGAACGATAGACCGGGCAATGGGTGAGCATCGCCACCACCGCCGCGCGGATCGCCGCCTCGGTGAGGTCGCCCTGCGCCATGGCGGCATCGAGCCCGTCGCGGGCGAGGCGGGCGAGGATGTCGACCTCGGCCTTGAGGCTGGTCTCCAGCACCTGCCGCTTGGCGCTCGCGAGGCGCGCCGGCAGCGCGCCGACCAGGATGCGGCGGTAGCGCAGGTCCTCCTCCAGCGCCTGATAGCCGCGCGGATCGACGAACAGGCCGTTGATGTCGTTGAGCCGCTCATAGCCGGTGGTGCCGTCGACCGGCCAGTCGCGCAGCCGCTCGCCGGGCTGCAGGATCTTCTCGACGAGGATCGGCACCCCCTCCCCGGCCGCCGCGCGCAGGCGCACGCAATAGGAGGCCGGGTCGACGAGGCCGTCGATATGGTCGACGCGCAGTCCGTGGATGAGGCCGCGCCGCAGCAGGTCGAGCGGCAGGCGGTGGACCAGCTCGAACACCGCCTCGTCCTCGACCCTGACGCCGACCAGATCGGTGATGTTGAAGAAGCGGCGATAGTTGAGGTCGTGCGCGGCGGTGCGCCACCAGGCGAGGCGCCAGTGCTGCGCCTCCATGAGCGCCGGCAGGTCGGCACGTTCGAGCGCCGCGTCGAGCGCCACCCGCCCGGCGATGCCGATCCCCCGCAGGCCTTCGCGGGCGGCGGCGAGCGCGGCCGGCGCGGGCGCCTCCCCGAGCGCGCGCCATGCCGCCGCCAGCGGCGCCAGCGGCGACCGGATGCCGGCGGCCGCCTCGATGAGGGCGGCGACGCTCGCCGGGCAGAGCGGAAAAATGTGGTCGGCATGGGCGACCACCACGCGGCCGCTGTCGAGATCGGCGCGCAGCGACAGCGAGCCGGCCTCCAGTGTCGCCTGCAAGGGATCGCCCAGCACCGGCAGCAGCAGCCGGCCGGAATCCCAGATGACGTCGAAGATGCGGGCGGCGGACGAGGCCGGGCCGAGCTCCAGCATCTCCAGCCAATAGGGATTGTGGCCGGAGGCGGCCATGTGGTTCGGCACGATGTCGACCAGCATGCCCATGCCGTGTGCGGCGAGGGCCTCGGCCAGGCGCTCGAACCCGTCCTCGCCGCCGAGCTCGGGATTGATCCGCGTCGGGTCGGCGACGTCGTAGCCATGGGTCGAGCCCGGCACCGCGAGGGTGATCGGCGAGGCGTAGAGATGGCTGATGCCGAGCTCTTTGAGATAGGGCACCAGCGCCTCCGCCGCCGCGAAGGGGAAGTCGCGGTGGAACTGCATCCGGTAGGTGGCGCGAAGATCCGGCGGGTGCGCGGCGAGGTTCATGGCGCGTCTCCTGCGGGCAGGCTCCAGAAGGCGGCGGCGAAGGGAGCGAGGGTGAGGCGGCCATCGCCGGCTTCGGCGCCGCCGACGGTCGCGTCGGGCGGCGCGGCGGCCGGCGCCGCCAGCCCGGCCTCGCCCCCGGACGGGTTGAGCGCCATCGCCAGCGTGCCGGCGGCGTAGCGCCAGCGCGCGAGGATCGCCGGCCCGTCGCGCTCGCCCGTCGCGCCGAGAAAGGCGCCGGCGGCCAGAGGCCAGACGAGGCGGGCGCGGGTGGCGGCAAGGGTGCGGAACGCCTTCAGCGCCGCCTGCGCATCCTGCGTCTCATAATCTTCAGGCGCCAGCACCGCGGAGCGGAACGTCGCCTCCTGCAGCGGATCGGGGAAGTCGGCGTCGCTGCGTCCGGCGAAAAAATCCGCGAACTCGCGGCGGCGGCCATTGCGCACCGCCGCGGCGAGGTCGCCCTCGAAATCGCAGAAGAACGGGAACGGGGTCGGCAGCAGCGCTTCCTCGCCCTGGAACAGCAGCGGGATCTGCGGGCAGAGCATCAGCACGAAGCGCAGGAAGGCGAGGCGTTCAGGGGAAAGGGTGGCGGCGAGGCGGTCGCCGAGCGGGCGGTTGCCGATATGGTCGTGGTTCTGCGCGAAGCTGACGAAGGCATCGGGCGGCAGGCCGGCGCAGGGCGTGCCGCGCGGGTGCCCGTCGGCGCCGGGATAGGGCTCGCCCTGGAAGACGAAGCCCTCGGCCAACGCGCGGGCGGCTCCCCCGACCGGATCGCCCGCATAGGGGGCGTAATAGCCGCCGCGCTCGCCGGTCGCCAGCACATGGAAGACATGGTGCCAGTCGTCGTTCCACTGGGCGGTGAACAGCCCGTCCTCGCGGGTCATCCAGCCGGAGACGTTGTCGTGGTTCTCCAGCACCAGCCAGGCATCCGGCCGCACCGCGCGGCAGGCGGCCGCGATCTCGCGCAGGAAGGTCTCGGCGCCATCGGTCGCCAGCGCGTGCACGGCGTCGAAGCGCAGGCCGTCAAAGTCGAAATCGGTGAGCCAATAGGCGGCGTTCTCGATGAAGAAGGCCCGCACGGCGGGATTCTCCAGGTCGATGGCCGGCCCCCACGGGGTGGCGACATCCTCGCGGAAGAACGATTTCGCGTAGGCCGGCAGGTCGTTCCCGCTCGGGCCGAAATGGTTGTAGACGACGTCGAGCATCACCCCGAGGCCGCGCGCATGGGCGGCGCCGACCAGCGCGCGCAGCTCCTCCGGCGTGCCATAGGCGCGGTCGGGAGCGTAGAGCAGCACGCCGTCATAGCCCCAGTTGCGCCGTCCCGGAAAATCGGCGACCGGCATCAGCTCGATCGCGGTGAAGCCGGCGTCGCGGTAATGGTCCAGCCGGTCGATCAGCGCGCGGAACGTGCCCTCTTGCGTCGCGGTGCCGACATGCAGCTCGGCGATCACCGCCTCGTGCCAGGGCCGGATCGTGCCGGCGGAGGCGGCGGGCGGAGCCTCCACCAGCACGCTCCAGCCATCGGCATCCCCGGCCTGCATGCGCGAGGCCGGGTCCGGCACCTCCAGCCCGTCGGCCCGGAAGCGGTAGAGCGCGCCGGGCGCCACCCCGGCGACATCGACGGCGAAGAAGCCCTCCGCCCCGCGTACCATCGGCAGCGGCGGCGCGCCCCGGACGACGAGCTCGACATGGCGCGCCGAAGGGGCGTAGAGGCGGAAGGTCACGCCCCGTTCGGTGACGAGCGGACCGAAGCGGCGGGCCGGCGTGCTCATGCGCGCCATTCCCACACCACGAGGGTGCGTGCCGGCATGGCGACGGTCTTGCCCGATCCGACGCGCGCGCCTTCGAGATCGTTGCCGGTGGCAAGGATCGCCTCCCAGCCGCCGGACTGCACCGGCGGGGCGAGGAAATCGACGTCGACATGCGAGGCGTTGAGCATGACGAGCAGCGAATGCTCGCCGTCCAGCGCCGGGGCGAGGCGCACGGTGATGCATTTGGAATGCGGATTGTCCCAGTCCTCCTCGCTCATGCGGCCGCCGCCATTGTTGAACCAGGCGACATCGGGCTGGCCCATCTCGTTGCGGGCGCCGGTGAGGAATTCCGGGCGCGACAGCGAGGCGTGGCGCTTGCGCAGCTCCGCGAGGCGGGCGACGAATTCCGGCAGTTCCGGGTCTTCGTCCGACCAGTCCACCCAGCCGATCTCGTTGTCCTGGCAATAGGCGTTGTTGTTGCCGCCCTGCGAGTTGGAGCGCTCGTCGCCGGCCAGCAGCATCGGCACGCCCTGCGACAGGAACAGGGTGGCGATGAGGTTGCGCTTCTGCCGGCGGCGCAGCTCGTTCACCCCTTCATCGTCGGTCTCGCCCTCGACGCCGCCGTTCCAGCTCTTGTTGTCGTCATGGCCGTCGCGGTTGTCCTCGCCATTGGCCTCGTTGTGCTTGTCGCTATAGGTGACGAGGTCGTGCAGGGTGAAACCGTCATGCGCGGTGATGAAGTTCACGCTCGACCACGGCCGGCGGCGGCCTTCCGAGAAGATGTCCTGCGAGGCGGCGAAGCGGGTGGCGAAGCTCGGCAGCAGCCCTTCCGAGCCGCACCAGAATTCGCGCACCGTGTCGCGGTAGTCGCCGTTCCATTCCGAGAAGCCGGGCGGGAAGGCCCCGAGCTGGTAGCCGCCCGGCCCGACATCCCACGGCTCGGCGATGAGCTTGAGGCCGCCGAGGACGGGATCCTGAAGGATGGCGTTGAAGAAGGCGTGGCCGGGATCGAAGCCGGTCGGCCGGCGCCCGAGCGTGGTGGCGAGGTCGAAGCGGAAGCCGTCTATGCCATAGGTGCCCGCCCACAGGCGCAGGCTGTCCATCACCATCTGCAGCACGCGCGGGTGATCGGTGTTCACCGCGTTGCCGCAGCCGGTCATGTCGTCGTAATAGCGCGGGTTGCCCGGCAGCGTGCGGTAGTAGGAAGCGCTGTCGATGCCCTTGAAGGACAGCGTCGGGCCGAGATGATTGCCCTCGCAGGTGTGGTTGTAGACCACGTCGAGGATGATCTCGATGCCGGCCTGATGCAGCCGGTCCACCGCCTCGCCGATCGCCTCCAGCCCGTCCTCGCCGAGATAGCGCGGCTCGGGGGCGAAGAAGGACAGCGTGTTGTAGCCCCAGTAGTTCGACAGGCCGCGATCGACCAGGTGGCGGTCCTGCGCGAAGGCGTGGATGGGCATCAGCTCCAGCGCGGTGACGCCGAGCTTGGCGAGATAGTCGACGAATTCCGGCTGGCCGAGCGCGGTGAAGCTGCCGCGGATCGCCTCCGGGATCAGCGGATGGCGCATGGTGAGGCCGCGCACATGGCCCTCGTAGATCACCGTCTTCGGCCAGGAGACGCGCGGATGGACGGTGGAGGCGAGCGGCGTGCCGGCCACCACGCGGGCCTTGGGCATGAAGGCGGCGCTGTCGCGCGCGTCCATGACGAGATCGGCGTCCTCGCCGGCGCCGATCGTGTAGCCGTAGAGCGCGTCGTCCCACGTGATGCCGCCGACGAGGACGCGGGCATAGGGGTCGAGCAGCAGCTTGCTGGGGTTGAAGCGATGCCCCGCCTCCGGCGCCCACGGCCCATGGACGCGCCAGCCATAGACCTGCCCGCGCCCGACGCCGGGCAGATGGCAGTGCCAGACGCCGTTGGTGCATTCGTGAAGATCGATGCGTTCCAGCTCGGTCTCGCCGTAGCGGTCGAACAGGCAGAGCGTGACGCCGCTGGCATTGTCGGAGAACAGCGCGAAATTGGTGCCCGTGCCGTCGACCGTGACACCGAGCGGAAAGGCCGAGCCGGGAAGGACCTGTCTCATGCGGGGCGCGGTACTCGTCTGAGAAGGGAGGGTGCCTTACAAACGGTCCCGCCCGGCCGGCGTTCCGGCGCCGGGCGTATTATTTTGCGGTGCGGAAGGCGCTGCCCGCGCCCATGGTGGACAGCCCCACGCCGCTGCGGCAAAGCTTGGACGCCGCCGCGCCCCAGCTTCGGCGCTTCCATCCAGGCGCTCCCGCCCGCGCCGCGCGACATCCGGTATCGATGCCCTCGTTCAAGTTCCTCCACGCCGCCGACCTGCATCTCGACAGCCCGCTGATCGGCCTTGCCCGGCGTGGGGAAGCCGGCGGTGCCTTCGTCGAGGCCTCGCGGCGGGCGCTGGAAAACCTGGTGGCGGCGGCGATCGCCGAGCAGGTCGCCTTCGTGGTGATCGCCGGCGACGTCTATGACGGCGACTGGCGCGATTACGCCACCGGCCATTTCTTCGTCCGGCAGATGGGCCGGCTGGCCCGTGCCGGCATCCGCGTCTTCACCATCCGCGGCAACCACGACGCCGAATCGGTGGTCACGCGCAGCCTGGAGCTGCCCGCCAACGTGCATGCCTTCTCGGTGCGGGCGGTGGAGAGCGTGCGCATCGACGAGATCGGCGTCGCGCTGCACGGGCGCGGCTTCGCCAGCCGGCACGTGGCGGAGAACATCGCCCACAGCTTCCCGCCGGCGGTGCCGGGCCTGTTCAATATCGGCGTGCTGCACACCTCGCTGAACGGGCGCGAGGGCCACGCTACCTATGCGCCCTGCGCCGTCGAGGACCTGGAGCGCACCGGCTACGACTACTGGGCGCTCGGCCATGTTCACCAGCGCGAGGTGATCGCCGCCCGCGGCACCACCCTGGTCTTTCCCGGCAACATCCAGGGCCGCCACGCCCGCGAGACCGGGCCGAAGGGGGCGACGCTGGTCACCGTCGCCGACGGCCATGTCGCCGGGCTGGAGGCGCTGACGCTGGATGTCGCCCGCTTCGCCCATGCGGTGATCGACCTCGCCGACGTCGAGAGCGAGGCCGGGATGATGGCCCGCGCCCGCGCGGCGATCGGTACGGAGCATGGCGAGGCCGGGGGCCGGCCGCTGGCGCTGCGCCTCACGCTCGCCGGCCGCACGCCGATCCACGCCGCGCTCGCCGCCCGCGCCGAGGCGCTGGCGCAGGACCTGCAGGCCGTGGCGTGGGAATTCGGCACCGACCTGCTGATCGAGAAGCTGCGCATCCGCACCAGCGGGCCGGGCGGGACGGAGCTGGCGGTGATCGGCTTCGACGCGGTGCTGGAGGAGACGGCCGCCGATCCCGCCTTCCATGCCGAGATCGCCCGCACGCTGGCCGAGCTGCACGGCAAGACCCCGGCGGAGGCGCTGCGCCTCATCGGGCTCGATGCAACTGGGGCGGAGGCTCGCGTTGCTGCCGCCATCGCGGCGGCCCGCGAGGCGGTGAGCACCGTCCTCGGCGCCGACGAGACGGAGCGCGCGCCGTGAAATTGCGCACGCTCGGGCTCGACCGCTACGGCCCCTTCACCGACCGCCGGCTGGATTTCGATCCGGCCGCCAGGGTCGCCGTGGTGCTCGGCGCCAACGAGGCCGGCAAGACCACGGCGCTGGCGGCGGTGACCGATGTGCTGTTCGGCATCGAGCAGAAATCGCGCTACGGCTTCCTGCATCCCTATCCGAGCCTGCGGATCTCCGCCGGCATCGAGGCGGCGGACGGACGCACCCTCGCCTTCGCGCGGCTGAAGCGGCTGAAGGCGGCGCTCATCGATCCTTTGAGCGAGGCGCCGCTGCCGGAGGACAGCCTGGCGCCCTTCCTCGGCGCGCATGACCGGGCGGCATTCCTCGACATTTTCGGGCTCGACCAGGCGCGGCTGCGCGCCGGGGGCCGCAGCCTGATCGCCGGCGGCGGCGACCTCGCCGAGACGCTGATCGCCAGCGCGCCGGGGCTCGGGCGCATCGCCGCGCTGCGCGACCGGCTGCAGGACGGTGCGGCGCAGATCTTCAATCCCGACCGCAGGAACGCCAACCACGCCTTCTACAAGGCGCTCGACCGCCGCGCCGGCGCCGACCGCCGCCGCCGCGACGCCGAGCTGAAGGTGGACGAGGTGCGCCGGCTGCGCGAGGGCGCCGAGGGTGCCGCCGAGGCCCGCCGCGCCGCCGAACGCGAGGAGACCGAGGCCGCCCGCCGGCGCAGCGAGGCGCTGACCCTCGGCCGCGCGGCGCGCGAGTTGCGCGGGCTCGACGCGCAGATCGCCGGCCGCGCGGCTTTGGGCGAATTGCCGGCGGTGCCGGCCGGATTCGTGGCGCTGGCGCGCGCAAGGCTGGCGGCGCTGGAGGCCGCCACCGCCGCCGCCGGCACCGCGGCGCGCGAGCATGCCGCCGCCGAGGCGGCGGTGCGCGCCATCGCGCTCGACCGGGCGGTGCTCGACCTCGCCGACGCCGTCGAGGCCGCCGACGAGGCCCGCGCCTCGGTGCAGACCGAGCTGCGCAGCCTGCCGAACCGCCGCGCCGAAGCGACCGAGGCGCGCGCGGGCCTCACCCGCATCGCCGTCGGGCTCGGGCTGGAGGCGGCCGAGGCGGTGCGCACGAGGCTGCCCGGCGCGCCGCTGCTCGCCCGCGCCGACAACCTCACCGCCCGGCTGGCCGAGGTGGAGGTGCGGCGCGCCGGGCTGGAAGAGGAGCGCCGCGCCCTCGCCGCCCGCCGCGCCGAGCTGGAACGCGGGCAGCCCGGCGAGGCACCTGACGACCCGGCGCCGCTGCGCCGCCAATTGGCCGCGCTCGACGGCGCCGAGGCGCGCGAGACGGCGCTGCGGGCGCTGGAGGTCAGGCTTGCCGCCGCGCAGGCCGATCTCATGGAAAAGCTGGCGCGGCTCGGCTGGGGCATCGGCGGCATCGAGGCGCTGGCCGCCCTGCCGCTGCCGCCGCCCGCTGCCGCGGAGGCGGCGCTGCGGCGGGTCGGCGAGGCGCGGGAGGCCTTGCTGCGGCAGGAGGAAGCGCACGCGGCGCTCGCCGAGCAGATGGCGCAGGCCACGGCCCGGCTCGCCGCGCTCACCGCCGGCCGGCCGGCGCCGACCGAAGCGGCGATCGCCGCCGCCCGCGCGGCGCGCGACGCCCTCTGGGCCGGACTGCGCCCGCTCGCGCTCGGCCAGCGGCCGGCCGTGGCGGAGGATGCCCGCGCCGCCTCCGAGCTCGAAAGGGCGCTGGCCGATTCAGACCGGCTGGCCGACGAGCGCCAGAGCGAGACCAAGCGGCTCGCCGACCTCGCCCGCGCCGAACAGGACCTCGCGGCGCTGGAGATTTCCCACGCCGCCGCGCGGGAGCGGCAGGCGCAGGCCGGCGGCCGGCTCGCGGCGGCGATCGGGGAGTGGCGGGCGCTGTGGGCACCGAGCGGGCTCGACCCGACGCCGGCGCTGCAGGCGACCGAGCGGCTGCGCGAGGCCGAGACCATCCGGGCCGCCCGCGAGGCCCTGCGCCGCGAGGCGCTGGAGGCCGACCGCCTCGGCGCCGAGGCGCAGCGCACCCGCGCCGATTACGAGACGCTGCGCGCCGGGCTCGACCTGCCCCCGGCCGGCACCGCGCCGCTGCGCATGGCCGAGCTGCGCGACGCGCTCGCCCGGCGCGAGGCGGCCCATCAGGCGGCGCGCGACCGGGCCCGCGACCTCGCGGCGCTGGCGCGGCGGCAGGCCGAGCTCGACGCCCGCCGGGCCGAGAGCATCGAGGAGGGCGAGGCGCTGGCGCCGGAGATCGCCGAGCTATTCCCGGCCTTGGCGATCCGCGCCGCGGCCCGCGCGCAGGAGGCCCGCGCCGCGCTGGCCTTATGGCGCGAGGCGGTGACGCTGGACGCCGCGCTGGCCACCGCCGAGCGGCGCATGGCCGGCATCGCCGCCGACGAGGCCGCGTTCCTCGCAGAAATGACCGAGCTGTCGGCCCGCGCCGGCGGCGAGACGCCGGACGACGCCTTCGCCGCCGCACGGGCGCTGCGCGGCCGGCTGGAAACGGCGCGGCAGGTGCAGGCGCGGGCCATCGAGGCCGCGGCCGCGCTGGAAACCCGTGCGGCCGCGTTGACGCAGGCGCAGGGCACGCTCACCGAGGCCGAGAAGGCGCTGGCCGGTCTGCTCGCGCCCGGCTTCCTCGCCCCCGGTCTCCTCGCGCCCCTGGCCGAAGCGGCGGCCGGGCCGCTGCCGGACCTGCTCGACCGGCTGGAGCGCGCCGCCGGCCTCACAGGGCGGATCGCGGAAGCGCGCGACCGGCTCGCCGATATCGGCGGCGGCCGCGACGAGGCGGCGCTGCGCATGGCGGTGGACGGACGTGACGACGCGGCGCTGGCCGGCGCGCTCGCCGAGGCCGAGGCCGTTCACGAGGCGGCACGGGCGGCGCGCGACGCCGCGGTCGAGCAGGATACGCAGGCGCGTTCCGCGCTGGAGGCGCTCGACCGCCGCGAGGGCGCGGCCGGGGCGGCACAGGACGAACAGGACGCGACGGCGGAAATCGCCGAGGCGGTGGAGCGCTTCACCCGCGACCATGTGGCGGCGCGCCTGCTCACCCTCGCCATCGAGCGCTACCGCCAGCAGCACCAGAGCCCGATGGTCGAGCGCGCCTCATTGCTGTTCGTGGCACTGACCGCCGGGCGCTGGGACGGCATCGGCGTCGACTACGACGCCGACCCGCCGCGGCTCGCCGCCCGGCGCGAGGGCCGCGCCGTCGCCGTCGACGCGCTGTCGGAAGGCACCGCCGACCAGCTGTTCCTGGCACTGCGCATCGCCGCCATCGAGGAGCACGCGCGGCGGACGACGCCGCTTCCGTTCATCGCCGACGACCTCCTGGTGAGCTTCGACGAGGCGCGCACGCGGGCGGCCTTCGAGGTGCTGGCGCAGCTCGGCGCCACCACGCAGGTGATCCTGTTCACCCATCACGAGCATGTCGCCGAGAGCGCCGCGCGCACCCTTGGCGACCAGGCGCAGACGATCCGCCTGTGAGGCCGGCGCGGCGATGACGCCGCACCGGCCGAGAGAGGATGGGCGGGCTCAGCCCCAGCCGACCACGCCCTTGATCTCCACGAAGTCGTGGATCGCCCAATCGGCATATTCGCGGCCGTTGCCGGACTGCTTGTAGCCGCCGAACGGCGCGAACGTGTCCCATTCCGGGTAGTTCAGATAGACCGAACCGGCGCGCATGCGCTTCGACACCGCGCGGGCGTGGCGGATGTCGGTCGACTGGATATAGGCGGCGAGGCCGTAGACCGTGTCGTTGGCGATGGCGACCGCCTCGTCCTCGTCGGCATAGGACAGCACCGAGAGCACCGGGCCGAAGATCTCCTCGCGGGAGACGGTCATGTCGGGGGTGACATGGCCGAACACGGTGGGGCGGATATAGTAGCCGCGGTTCAGCCCTTCCGGCCGGCCGGGGCCGCCAGTGACCAGGGTGGCGCCCTCGGCGATGCCGGCCTCGATCAGCCGCTGGATCTTGTCGTACTGGATCTGGCTGACCACCGGGCCGAGATCGGTGCCCTCGCCCTTGGGATCGCCGGTATGCATCGCCTCGGCGGCCTCCTTGGCGATGGCCAGCGCCTCGTCATGGCGGTCGGCCGGCACCAGCATGCGGGTCGGCGCGTCGCAGGACTGGCCGGAATTGCCGAAGCAGGAGCGCACGCCCTGCGCCACTGCCTCGCTGAAATCGGCGTCCGGCAGGATGATGTTGGCCGACTTGCCGCCGAGCTCCTGCGCCACCCGCTTCACCGTATCGGCCGCCGTCTTGGCGACGATGATGCCGGCGCGGGTCGAGCCGGTGAAGGACACCATGTCGACGTCCTTGTGGCCGGCCATGACCTGGCCGACATCCGGCCCGGTGCCGTTGACGAGGTTGAACACCCCTTTCGGCGTGCCGGCGGCCTCCATCACCTCGGCGAAGATGATGCCGCTGATCGGGGCGATCTCGGAGGGCTTCAGCACCACGGTGCAGCCGGCGGCGATCGCCGGGGCGACCTTGCAGGCGATCTGGTTGAGCGGCCAGTTCCACGGGGTGATCAGCGCGCAGACGCCGATCGGCTCCTTGATCACCATGGTGGTGCCGCGGGGCTCGGTGAATTCGTAGGTCTCGAACGCCTTGATCGTCGCCTCGATATGGGCGCGCCCGGCCCAGGCCTGGGCGTCGCGCGCAAAGGCGAGCGGAGCGCCCATCTCCTGGCTCACCGCCAGCGCGATGTCCTCGAAGCGCTCGTTATAGGCGGCGAGGATCCGGTTGAGCAGCGCGAGGCGCTCGGCCTTCGGCACCAGCGAGAAGCTCTCGAACGCCGCCTTGGCGGCCGCGACGGCCTTGTCGACATCCGCTGCCGAACCGATGGCGATCTGGGTGTAGGCTTCCTCGGTCGAGGGATCGACGACGTCGAGCAGGCGCGGCTCGACCGGGTCGACCCAGGCGCCGTCGATGTAGAATTTCTGGTGGTGGCTCATCTGCGCTCTCGCTTGAACGGATCGTTGGCCGGCTGCATGGCGAGAAGGCCCCGCCGCGCCGGCCGCGCTGATTTATGCATGTCGCGCGGCGGATGAACATGCCGCCAAGCGGATGAGGTGGCGAAGTCGGGGACGGCCCGGCCGCTTGCCGGCCCGCCGGCACGCCGATACCCCGCCCGCCGGCACGCCGCCGCGGGGGGAGCCGGCTCGTGGCCGCCCTTGGGAAAGGCCGCCCGCTTCAGGGCGGCGGCGCGTCAGCCGGTCCAGCGGCCGCGAGCTTCTGCTGCGCCGCCTGAACAAGCGTCTGCAGCGCCGGGCGCGCCGGCGCGAAGAAGGTCGTGCCGGTGTGCGGCGTCGAGAAGTCCAGCAGCCGATCGTAGGCGCCCGGCGGATCGCCGACATACATGCGCTGCAGCATCTTTTCGATCACCCAGAGATACCGGGAATAGCCGATGAAATAGGTGCCGAACTCCCGCTGTCCCGGCCGGCCGAACGGCATGTTGTCGCGCAGGATGTCATGCTCCCTGCCGTCGGCATCGACGATGGTGGCCAGCGACTTGTGCGACTTGCGCGGCGCAGCGTCGTCGTCGATCTCGACATTGTCGATCTTCGTACGGCCGATGATCGCCTCCTGGAGCGGCGTCGGGGTCTGCGCCCACGCGGCGAGATCGTGCAGATATTTCTGGACGACGACGTAGCTGCCGCCCAGGAAATCGACATCCTCGCCACCGACAAGCGCCGAATCGGGCAGGTCGAGGCCGGTCGGGTTAGCCGTGCCGTCGACGAAGCCCAGAAGGTCGCGCGCATCGAAATAGCGGAAGCCTGACACCTCGTCGACCACCGTCACGCCGTCGCCGAGGCCGTCGAGCAGAAGGCGCTCGAACTCGAAGCACAGATCGGGACGCTCGGCCCGGATATGGAAGAGAAGGTCGCCCGGTGTCGACGGCGCCGCATGGACCGCCCCCGCGACCGGCGCAAACGGTTTCAGTTCCTGCGGTCGCGTGTCGCCGTGGAGACGGTCCCACAGATCGCGGCCGATTCCGACGATGCAGGACAGGCGACCGGCCAGATCGCGGAACCCCACGGTCTTGACGAGATCGTCGAGCCCGTCGAGCACCGAGCAGGCCTTTGCCAGAGCGGCCTGCTCGTTCGCGACGGTGACCACAAGAAAGACGGCCGCCCGCGACAGGGGCGCATCGATGCTCTGCGCGTCGATCGGCACCCTGTCCCAATTCTTCCCCGACATCCCGGCTGCTCCAGCTTTTCCCTGGAAGGATTACAAGCGCGATGCCGGCATCCCGTCCAGAGCTCATGTCATCGCCTGCACCCGTATCGGCCCGCCGGCGGCGGCCCAGGGTTGCCGCCCCCCGTCCGAACGCGCCATTCGCAGCAAGGGGACCGTGGGACCGGCGAACATCTTGAGTTTGAAGTCGGGCAATGGCGGCTGTAAGCCCGGCCTGCAGGCAGGCGGGGCCGAGCTTCCGCTCTCCATCCACGCGTCAACGAGCCTGCGACCGAGGAGCCCTCACCCCATGCCCACCGTCCATATCGACCCCGCCCGCATCGAACATTACGTGATGGCCCTGGGCCGCCACGGCGCCCATTCCGGCACCGGGGTGTGGCGCACGGTCTATTCGCCGGAATGGGTGGCGGCGGCCGATCAATATGCCGGATGGTGCGGGGAGGCCGGGCTCTCCGTCACCCGCGACGCGGTCGGCAATGTCTGGGGACGGCTGGAGGGCACCGAACCGGGCAAGGCGATCGTCACCGGCTCGCATATCGACACCCAGTGCCCCGGCGGGCGCTATGACGGCGCGCTCGGCGCGCTGGCCGGGCTGGTCGCGCTCGAAGCGCTCAAGGAACAATTCGGCCCGCCGCGCCGCACGCTGGAGACGGTGGCGCTGTGCGAGGAGGAGAGCAGCCGCTTCCCCACCGCCGAATTCTGGGGCTCGCGGGCCGTCACCGGCCGCATCCCGCCCGACCTGCCGTCGCGGATGACCGACTATGACGGCATCACCATGGAGACGGCGATGCGCGAGGCCGGGCTCGACCCGGCGCGCATCGGCGAGGCCAGGCGCGACGACATCGCCGCGTTTATCGAGCTGCATATCGAGCAGGGGCCGATCCTGGAGGTGGCGGGACTGCCGGTCGGCGTGGTCGACGCCATTACCGGCATCCGCCACACGCGGGTGGAGCTGACCGGGCAATCCAACCATGCCGGCGCCTTCCCGATGGACCGCCGCCGCGACCCGATGGCCGGCTTCGCCGAGATCGCGAGCGGCGTCATCGACACCGCCCACCGCATGGGAAGGCCGGCGGTGACCACGATCGGCCGGGTGATCGCCGAGCCGAATGCCCCCGCCATCGTGCCGCGCAAGGTGACCTTCACGATCGACGCCCGCCACCCCGATCCGGCCGAAGGGGCGAGGCTCCATGAGCGCCACGAGGCGCTGATGCGCGAAGTGGCGGCGCGGCGCGGGCTCGATCTCGCGCTCGACGTCTATTTCGAGCTGCCGCCCTGCGCCGCCGATCCCGGCCTCGTCGCCCGCTTCCAGGAGACGGCGCGCGAGCAGGGCCTTCCCTTCGCGACATTGCCGAGCGGGGCGGCGCACGACGCGCAGCAGATGGCCCGCATCGCGCCGATGGTGATGCTGTTCGTGCGCTCCCGGGACGGGCGCAGCCACACGCCGGAGGAGTTCTCGTCGGTCGAGGACATGGCGGCCGGCATCCGCCTGCTGGCGGCGGGACTGCACGCGCTGGCCTACTGAACTGCGGCGCGCCTAACCTGCGGCGCGTCTAACCACTGTTATGGCCGCGTCTGCCGCATGGAGGGGCGGACGGCGATGCGCGACCACCACGCCGCCAGGCCGGGATAGCGCCCGATCATGTCCCGTCCCTCCGGCGCCATGAGGAAATAGTCCATCATCGGCGCGAGATGGAGATCGGCCAGCGACAATTCCCCGCCGGCCAGCCACGGCGCGTCGCCGAGAAGGCGCGACAGCGCGGCAAGGCAGGTTTCCGCCTTCGGAACCGCAGCCGCAATGACGGCTTCATCGGCCGGCGCAGCTTCGGTCGGCGCAGCTTCGGTCGGCTTGGCGACCCGCTCGACATAGATGCCCCATACCAGTTGCGGATAGGCATAATTGTCGGCGATGCCGATCACCTGGTTGCAGCGCGCGCGGGCGCGGATGTCCGGCGGCTGCAGCCGCGGCCCGGCGAAGGCGTCGTCGACATAGCGCGTGATGGCGCCGGTCTCGTAGAGCGCGAAGCCGGCATGGTCGAAGGCCGGGATGCGGCCGAACGGATGCCGGTCGAGATAGCCGGGCGGCAGGCCGTCCGGCGCGAAGACGTCGACCGGCACCAGCCGGTAGTCGACGCCCTTTTCGGCGAGCACGAGCCGGACGATCCGCACATAGACGCTGTACGGCGCTCCGAACAGGCGCGGCGTGCCCGTCATGACGGCCGGCTCGCGTCGAGCATGCGCTATTTCTCCGCGCGCAGGATATATTCCATGCCCTGCTCGATATCCGAGCGGATGGCGGCGACGAAGCGCTCGCCGTCGCGCGCCGCCAGCGCGTCGGTGGCGATGCGGTGATGGTCGACCGCGAAGGACGCCGCGCCGTACTGGCTGGAAATATAGCGCATGGACGGGCCGGATTGCAGCCACAGCATCTCGATGATCCGCATCAGCGTCGGGGCCCTGGCCCGCCGGTAGATGAGGAAGTGGAAGTCGAAATTGCTCTTCATGTAGAGCCGCCGGTCGTCGCCCTCGATGGCGGCGTTGACCAGCATGTCGTGGCGGACCAGCTCGTTGAGATCGGCCTGCGTCAGGTGCTCGAAGGCGCGGCGCGCCGTCTCCGGCTCGATCTGCATGCGCGCGAACACCACGTCGCGGTGATTGGTGAAGCTCAGCCGCGGCACCTCGATGGTGCGACTGTCGGCAAAGCGCAGCGCCCCCTCCGCCACCAGCCGGCGCACCGCGTCGCGCACCGGAATGACGCTCACCCCACGCTTTTGCGCGAGCGCCCGGATCGACACGCGCTCACCGGGCATGAACTCGCCTTCCCATATCTGGGTGCGCAGATCGCGGTGTAGCACGTCTGCCACAGTGTCCGGCTGATAGTCGCCGCTGGCGTCGTTCATGAGGCGTCCCGTTCTCGATCGCTCTTTGTTATATGACATGGGCATGTATTATAACATGTAGCGAAACACCACCGGAAACGACCTTGCGATGCGCCCGACCGCCGAGCCCAGCACCCAGCCGGACGACCCGCGGTTCCTGCTCGCCGCGCATTGCGACCTCAACGGCATCTTTCGCGGCAAGCGGGTGCGTGCGGCCGGCGCCGACAAGATCCTGAAGGCCGGCATCCGCATGCCGATGTCCTCGATCGGCGTTGACATCTGGGGCACCGACGTGCTCGGCAACCACCTGTTCGACCGCGGCGACCTCGACGGCATCGTCGAGCCGACCGGGCGCGGGCCGATCCCGCTCGCCTGGACGCCGACACCGGCGCTGCTGATGCCGATGTGGATGCGGCTCGAATCCGGCGCGCCGTTCTTCGGCGATCCGCGCCGGGTGCTGGCCGATGTCGCGGCGCGCTTCCAGGCGCGTGGCCTCGTCCCGGTGGCGGCCACCGAGCTCGAATTCTACCTCGTCGACCCGGCGCGGACGGACCGCGCCCGTCCGCTGACCGCGCTGCCGGAGGCGCATGACGGTGCCGGCGATACCATCTATTGTCTGCAGGAACTGGCGAATGTCGGGCCCTTTCTCGACGACGTCTACGCGATGGCGGAAGCCTGCGGCGTCGCGGTCGATGCGGCGATCTCCGAGAGCGGCCCCGGCCAGTACGAGTTCAACCTCGTCCACGGCCCCGATGTGCTGCGCGTCGCCGACGATACCGTGTTCTTCAAGCAGATTGTCAGGAACGTCGCCCGCCGTCACGGGCTGGCGGCGAGCTTCATGGCCAAGCCCTACCCGAACCATTCCGGCAGCGGGCTGCATGTGCATTTCAGCCTGCTCGACGCCGACGGGCGCAACGTCTTCGACGACGGCACCGCGGTCGGCACCGAGCTCATGCGCCACGCGGTGGCCGGGCTGCTGGGGGCGATGCACGACTGCACGCTGATCTTCGCGCCGCACCGCAATTCCTCGCGCCGGCTGCGGCCGGGCACCCTCGCCCCGACGACGGCGGCGTGGGGCTATGAGAACCGCACCGCGGCGGTGCGCATTCCCGGCGGGCCGCCGGCGGCAAGGCGCATCGAGCACCGGGTCTCCGGCGCCGACGCCAACCCGTATCTGGTGCTGGCCGCCATCCTCGCCGCCGCGCTGGACGGCATCGAGGCCGGCGTCGCCCCGTCCGAGCCGGTCGCCGGCAATGTCTACAAGGAGGCCGGGCGCTCGATCCCGCCCGACTGGCGGCAGGCCATCGAGGCCTTCGAGGCGAGCGCGCTGGTCGCCCGGCTGTTCCCGCCGGATTTCATCTCCATGTTCGCCACCTGCAAGCGGCAGGAACTGGCGGTGTTCGAGACGGAAATCTCCGAGCTCGAATATCGCAGCTACCTCCACAGCGTGTGAGGCGGGCGAGACCGTGCTGCTGCTGAAGCCCGGCGTCAGCTTCGTCATGCAGCCCGGCTTCCGCGGCGTGTGGCGGGTGCCGGAGACCACGCGCAAGGTCTGGGTCACCGATCTGGGTCACCGATCTGGGTCACCGATCTGGGTCACCGATCTGGGTCACCTACGCGGCATGAATCGCCGGCCGGCAGGCGGCGCCCAACAATTGGGCGGCCGGCCCGCTCCGGGACCGCGGCGCGACGTTGGGGAAGGTCGCGAACGGCGAGCCGTCAGGCTTGGCGGCGGATTTGCATGCCGCTTGACCTCCCCGCCGGGCGGCTCCCCGCCGCCGGCGCGGGGATCCCGTCCCGTCCCCGACCGGAGGTGTCCGCCCAATGATCCGCGCCACGACCAACCTGATGCGCCGCCTCAAGGCCCGCTTCGTCCCGACCCGCGAGAATGCGCCCGAAGCCTCGACGGCCGCCTCCCCCCTGCGCCTCGCCGGCGTCATGGGGCTGGCCACGGCGATCGCGCTCGCGGCGGCGGCCGGCGCGCAGGCGCAGACCCAGGCTCCCACGCCCGTGAAGTTCACCCTCGACTGGGTGTTCCAGGGCCCGACCTCGCCCTTCCTGGTGGCGCTGGACAAGGGCTACTACAAGGCCGAGGGCCTCGACGTGACCATGGACCCCGGCCAGGGCTCGGCCGGCGCGGTGCAGCGGATCGCCTCCGGCGCCTACGATATCGGCTTCGCCGACGTGAACTCGCTGATCGAATACAACGCCAAGAATCCCGGCAAGGAAGTGCTGTGCGTGTTCATGGCCTATGATTTCCCGCCCTTCGGCGTCTACGCGCTGAAGAAGACCGGCATTGCCAAGCCGGCCGACCTCGCCGGCAAGAAGCTCGGCGCGCCGGTGTTCGACGCCTCGTTCCGGCTGTTCCCGGCCTTCGCCAAGAAGGTCGGCATCGACCCGAAGAGCGTCGAGCACGTCAACCTCACGCCGCAATTGCGCGAGCAATCGCTGGTGCAGGGCACGGTCGACTTCATCTCCGGCCACTATTTCTCGTCGATCCTCGACCTGAAGGCGCGCGGGGTGAAGATGGAGGACATCGTCGCCTTCACCTATAGCGACGCCGGCATGGACGTGTACGGCAACGGCATCATCGTCTCGCCGGCGATGGCGGCCAGGCCGGAGGTGGTCAAGGGCTTCCTGCGCGCCACCGCCAAGGCGTGGAAGGAAGTCGCCGCCGACCCCGCCATCGGCATCGCCGCCGCCAAGAAGCGCGATCCGCTGATCGACGACAAGCTGGAGACCGAGCGGCTGAACATGTCGCTCAAGATGAACGTGCTGACACCCTATGTGAAGGAAAACGGCATGGGCGACGTCGACCCGGCCCGCTTCGCCCGCTCGGTGAGCGACGTCGCCGAGGCGTTCGGCCTGCCGAGCGCGCCGGCGCCGGACAAGGTGTTCACCAACGCCTATCTGCCGCCCAAGGCCGAGCGGATGGTGGCGCCCTGAGGGGGCGCTGCCGTCAGAAGCTGACCTCATGTCATGATGGAAGTCTCCCTCTCTCCATTGGGGAGAGGGTTGGGGCGAGGGGCTCTTCGGCTCCGCAGCCGCGTCCCCCTCACCGACCCTCTTCACGGGCCACCTCTCCCCGACGGGGAGAGGAAAATGATCAACCGGGCCTCCCTCCGGTGAACCAGCCTCCGAGACCTATATGCCCCCTCTCGACGCCTCCCCTCCCCTCGTCGAACTGAACCAGGTCAGCCTCGCCTATGGCGAGGGGCGCGAGCGCATGCCGGCGCTGGGCGACGCCACCATGCAGATTGCGCAGGGCGAGTTCGTCGCCGTGGTCGGCCCCTCCGGCTGCGGCAAGTCCACGCTGATGAAGCTGGTGACCGGCCTCATCCCGCCGACCTCCGGCGAGGTGCGGGTGCGCGGGCAGCGCGTCGCCGGGCCGATCAAGGGCGTCGGCATGGCGTTCCAGAACGCCACGCTGATGCCCTGGCGCACCACCCGCGACAACGTCATGCTGCCGCTGGAAGTGGTCGAGCCGCACAAGCGGCGCCTGCGCGCCAACCGGGCCGAGTACATTGCCCGGGCGGAGGCGCTGCTCGCCTCGGTGGGGCTCGGCGGCTTCGGCGACAAATATCCCTGGCAGCTCTCCGGCGGCATGCAGCAGCGCTCCAATGTCTGCCGGGCGCTGATCCACGAGCCTGAGATCCTGATGCTCGACGAGCCGTTCGGCGCGCTCGACGCCTTCACCCGCGAGGAGCTGTGGGGGATCATGCAGGCGCTGTGGATGGAACGGCGCTTCACCGCCGTGCTGGTGACGCATGACCTGCGCGAGGCGGTCTATCTCGCCGACACCGTCTATGTGATGAGCCGGCGGCCGGGCCGGATCGTCAAGATCCGCAAGATCGGGCTGCCGCGCCCGCGCACGCTGGAGACCACCTTCCAGGCCGGGTTCGTCGACATCGTGCACGAGCTGCGCGAGCGCATCCAGCTGGAGCACGCCTGATGACGGCCCGCCAGCTTCGCTATGCCCGCCTCGCCATGCCGTGGCTGACGCTTGCGGTGCTGCTCATCGCCTGGGAGGCGGCCTGCCTCGTCTTCGAGGTGCAGGAGATCGTGGCGCCGCGCCCGAGCCGGGTGTTCGCGGTGATGGTCGAGCGCTGGGACCTCCTGCTGCGCTTCTGCCTGGAGACGCTGTGGACGACGATGATCGGCTTCGTGCTCGCCATCGGCTTCGGCCTGCTGCTCGGCCTCGCCATCGGCGCCTCGCCCTTCGTCTATGCCGGGCTGTATCCGCTGCTGATCGCCTTCAACGCCATTCCCAAGGTGGCGATCGTGCCGATCCTGATGATCTGGCTCGGCATCGGCGCGCTGCCGGCGGTGATCACCGCCTTCGTCATCTCCTTCTTCCCCATCGTGGTGAACGTCGCCACCGGCCTTGCCACCATCGAGCCGGAAATGCGTGACCTGATGCGCTCGCTCGGCGCCAGCAACTGGGAAATCCTCACCAAGGTCGGGGTGCCGCGCGCCATGCCCTATCTGTTCGCCAGCCTGAAAGTGGCGGCGACGCTGGCCTTTGTCGGCTCGGTGCTGGCCGAGACGGTGGGCGGCAATCGCGGCATCGGCTTCCTGATGCTGTCGGCGAGCGCCCGCAACGATTCGGCGACCACGTTCGCCGGGCTGTTCGCCATCGCCATCATGGGCGTCGGCGTCTATGCCGCCTGCGCGCTGATCGAGCGGCGCATGACCCGCTGGGCGTTCCGCGGCGAGCTGGTGCGCTGAAGCGGCGGCGGAGCGTCTTCCGGGGTCGTCGTCCGCGCCAGTGCCGCCTCAGCGCTGGAACACGTAGGTGCCCGGCGCCTCGGCGAGACCGGCTCCCATGACGGGCGGCACAGCCTCGCCCGAGGAGTGCATGACGAGCCACTGCGCCCAGTCGGTCCACCAGGAGCCGGTGCGTGCCTCCACCGCCTCGACCCATTCCTCCGGCCCGAGGCAGATATCGGCGGCACGCTTGGTGGCGAGGCGATAGGAACGGCCGCCGTGACCCGGCTCGCTGACGATGCCGGCATTGTGGCCGCCGCTGGTCAGCACGAAGGAGATATCGGTGTCGGTCAGCTGGTGGATCTTGAACACCGAGCGCCACGGCGCGACATGGTCGCGCTCGGTGCCGACGGCGAATAGCGGCACGCGGATATTGGGCAGCGCCGCCGGGTGGCCGTCGACCATGAAGCGGCCGACGGCAAGCTCGTTGTCGAGATACAGCCGGCGCAGATATTCCGCGTGCATGCGATAGGGCATGCGGGTGGTGTCGGCGTTCCACGCCATCAGGTCGATCATCGGCGTGCGTTCGCCCATGAGATAGTCATGCACCAGCCGTGACCAGACGAGATCGTTGCTGCGCAGGAGCGCGAAGGCGCCGGCCATCTGGTCGGCGGAGAGATAGCCGCGATTCCACATCAGGCTGTCGAGGAAATTGGTCTGGCTAGTGTCGATGAACAGGGCGAGCTCGCCCGGCTCCGAGAAATCGGTCTGCGCCGCAAACATCGACAGCGAGGCGAGCCGCGTGTCGCCCGCCCGCGCCATGGCGGCGGCGGCGATCGACAGCAACGTGCCGCCGAGGCAATAGCCCGTCGCATGCACCCTGGCGCCCGGCAGGATGCCGCCAATGGCGTCCAGAGCCTCCATCACCCCCTGCCGGCGATAGTCGTCCATGCCGAGGTCGCGGTCTTCCGCCGTCGGGTTGCGCCAGGAGACGCAGAACACGGTGAAGCCCTGCGCGACCAGGAAGCGCACCAGCGAGTTCTGCGGCGACAGGTCGAGGATGTAATATTTCATGATCCAGGCCGGCACGATCAGCACCGGCTCGGCCCGCACCATCGGCGTGGCGGGGGAATACTGGATCAGCTCGATCAGGTGATTGCGGAACACCACCCTGCCGGGGGTCGCCGCCACCTCGCGGCCGGGAAGGAAGCGCTCGCTGCCCTCCGGCGGATGATGGCCCGCCTGGCGGGCGGTGTCCTCGACGAGGTTGCGGAACCCCTGCACCAGGTTGGCGCCGCCGGTCTCGACGGTGCGCGCCACCACGTCCGGGTTGGCGAAGGGAAGGTTGGTCGGCGACATCATGTCGAGCAGCTGGCGCATGACGAAGGAGACCACCTCCTCGTGATGCGGGCTCACCCCCGGCACGCCATGGGTGGCGCCATGCCACCATTGCTGGCCGAGCAGGAAGCACTGCGCCCACAGCGCATAAGGCGGCCGGCTCCAGCCCTCGGAGCTGAAGCGGTTGTCGCCGGGCGGCGGCTCGATGCAGGCCGGCGCGTCCGGGGAGACGGCACTGGCGGCGAGATAGGTGGCGAAGCGGGTGGTCGTGCGCGCCGTCCTGGCGGCAAGCTCCATCCGCTTGCCGGGCGCGGCAGCCAGGTGCAGCGACCAGTCGAGGAAGGCGAGCGACAGCGCCATCGGCGAGATGCCGCCGGTGAACTGGCCAATGAAGCAATCCCGCAGCTGGTCGATGGCGCGGAAGGCTGCCTCGCCGGCAGTGTCGTCGGGATCGATCGGCATCGGCGCCGCGAACAGGGCCGATGCCGAACGGCTGGTCGCGTCCATGATCTCGCTTTCCTTCTTGCTGCACCGCACGCAAACTAGTGCTCCATTGCGGCGAGATATATGCGGGGCATAGCGGATCCTCCGCCTTCATCCGCCTGACACATGATCCGGCTAACCAGCGGACGCAATGATCGCCCTCGCCCCGCGGCACCGGGCGAGGCGGCCACCCGAAGGAGCCGCATCCATGCCGAGCCTTTCACCGGCGCATCCCGTGTCGCGGCGCCATCTCCTGCTCGCGGCCATCGGCCTGACCGCCGCCGCGCGCCCGGCGCAGGCGACCGCGACGCTGGGCTTCGACGAACTCTATGGCCGGCAGGGCGTGTTCGGCCTGACCTTCTCCGACAAGACCAGGGCGCTCGCCGGCAAGACGGTCGCGATGCGCGGCTTCATGGCGCCGCCATTGAAGGCCGAGGCCGACTTCTTCGTGCTCACCGAGATTCCGATGGCGCTCTGCCCATTCTGCTCCTCCGATGCCGACTGGCCGGACAATATCGTGGTGGTGCGGCTCGACCGCGCCCAGACCTTCGAGCAGGCCAATGCGCTGATCGAGGTGACCGGCACGCTGGAGGTCGGCTCCTGGACCGATCCCGAGACCGGCTTCGTCAGCCTGCTGCGCATCGTCGGCGCCCGCTTCGGACGGGCCTGAGCGTGCCGGCGCTGACGCTCGAGGATGTGGAGGTCCGCTATCCGGGACTGGCGACGCCGGCGCTCGCCGTTCCCCATCTGGCGCTGCCCGCCGCGGCGCGCATCGGTCTCGCCGGCCCGTCCGGCTCCGGCAAGACCACGCTGATCAACCTGATCACCGGGCTGGAGCGCGCGCCGAAGGGTCGGATCCTCTGGGACGGCATCGACATCGCCCGGCTGGCGGAGGGGC
Source organism: Ancylobacter sp. GW821-FHT10E12 (assembly GCF_058809335.1). Taxonomy (NCBI): domain Bacteria; kingdom Pseudomonadati; phylum Pseudomonadota; class Alphaproteobacteria; order Hyphomicrobiales; family Xanthobacteraceae; genus Ancylobacter; species Ancylobacter sp. GW821-FHT10E12. Next base: position 40,914 of record NZ_JBXASN010000025.1, read on the forward strand.
GGCGCGACCGCTGGCGGGCGCGCCATGTCGGCCTTGTGATGCAGGATTTCCACCTGTTCGACGGCCTGTCCGCCCGCGACAACGTGCTGCTGCCGCTGCGCCTGTCGCATTTCGCGCTGCCGGCCGGCGCCGGCAACGAGGCCGACCGGCTGCTGGCCCGCGTCGGCATCGACCGGCGCGACCAGAAGGTGGAGACGCTGTCGCGCGGCCAGAAGCAGCGTGTCGCGGTCGCCCGCGCGCTGATCGCCCGCCCCGGCATCCTCGTCTGCGACGAGCCCACCGCCAGCCTCGACGCCGAGGCCGGTGCCGCCGTCGGCGCGCTGCTGACCGAGCTCGCCATCGAGGCGGGTGCGACGCTGATCGTCGCCAGCCACGATCCGCGCCTGCTGGAGCGGCTCGACCTTGTGCTGCGGCTCGAGGCCGGCCGCCTCGGCGACACCGAACACATGAAAGGCTGAGCGATGTTCCGGCTCGTCCTCGCCGATCTGCGGCGCAACGCGCTCGGGGCGTTCGCCATCGTGCTGATCGTCGGGCTCGCCACCGCGCTCGGCGTTGCGGTGACGCTGCAGGAGCGCGCGTTGCGGCTCGGCAGCGCCCGCGCGGCCGCGGCGTTTCCGGTGATCGTCGGCGCGGCGGGCAGCGAGACGCAGCTGATGCTCTCGGCGGTGTTCCTGCAGCCGGCCCCGCTTGCCCTGCTGCCCGGCAGCGCGCTGGCGAGCCTCGCCGCCGATCCGCGCGTCGCCTGGGCGGCGCCGGTAGGCTTCGGCGACTTCATCGAGGACTATCCGCTGGTCGGCACCACCACGGCGCTGATCGACGGGCTCGGCGGCATGCGGCAGGGCCGCAGCTTCGCCCGGCTCGACGAGGCGGTAGCCGGCGCGGCGGTCGAATTGCGGCCGGGCGACCGTTTCCACCCGCTGCACGGCCAGGCTTCGACCGGCGGCCATGTCCATGGCGGCGTCACCTACGAGATCGTCGGGCGCCTGGCGCCGACCGGAACCCCCTGGGACCGCGCCGTGCTGGTGCCGATCGAGGCGGTGTGGCGCACCCATGGGCTGGAGGAGGCGGGCGAGGCGGGCGAAGGCGGCCCTGCCGCGACGCCTCCTCCCGCTGCGCCGATGCCCTCCGACGCGGCCCCGCATGACGAGGCGAACGGCCCGCATGGCGAGGAGCACGGCCCGCACGCCCCGATCGACCCGGCGCGGGTGAATTCGCCCGGCGCTCCGGGGGTGCCGGCGATCGTGGTGAAGCCGCGCAGCATCGCCGACGCCTACAAGCTGCGCCAGGCGTGGCGCACCGACACCACGCTGGCGCTGTTCCCGGCCGAGGTGCTGACCCGGCTCTATGCGACGCTCGGCGATGCGCGCCGCGTGCTCTCGGCGGTCGCCACCGGCGCGCAGGCGCTGGTCGCGGCGGCGATCCTGTTCGTCATCCTCCTGCATGTCGGCCAGCGCCGACGGCAGATCGGCGCATTGCGCGCCTTCGGGGCGCCGCGGCTCGCGGTGTTCGCGCTGGTATGGATCGAGGGCTTCGCGATGCTGGGGCTGGGCCTTCTCGCCGGGATAGGCCTCGGCTACGGCGCGGCGCGGGCCATCGCGGCACATCTGTCCGCCCAGAGCGGGGTGGCGTTGCCGGTGCTGTTCACCGGCGACGACCTGTTGCCGCTGCTGGTGCTGGCCGGCGCGACGGCGCTGATGGCGACGATCCCGGCGCTGCTCGCCTATCGCCAGTCCCCGGCCGCCGCCCTGCGCAGCTGACCGCCCCCGCCATCGGCGGTGGCCTCCCGGAAGGGTCAGCCCTTCGGGGGCCTACTCAATGGCTTGCGTCGTCTAACTCCGCCATTGTGCTAATTGATAATTCAGCGCTTTTCGCCCTTTTGGCGAACCGTGCCCCGGCTTCGGGGGGCGCCTCATGAGCCCATTTGCACAAGGCGCCCGCGCCTCGGGCGAGGCCGCAGCCCGCGCTCTCTTTGAAAAGCTGCGGCGGGATTGGGCGAACGCTGTCTCCGGCCTCGACAGTCTCGTGGAGAGCCGTGCCACCTACCGGGGCGCCAGCGAGCGGATACTCACTGAAGCGCAGGCCGCCGCGCTCGACGGGCTGGAGACCACCTTCGACATCCTGTTCGAAGAGTGGGCATCCGGCACGGCCGAGACACGGGAGACCGCCTCTTGAGCGATTCTCCTCCCATCAACCCGGCGCTCCGAAAGATCGCCGCCATTGTCGACCCGGAGGAGTGGGTCTCACCTAGTCGGTCGAACTGGCCGGTAATCTGCCCCAGCGAGCTGTTCGGCAAGGAAATCCCCGAACGGCGCTGGTGCGTACCGGGCTGGTTTCCTGATGGCTATGTGTCGCTGCTCTCGGGCGATGGCGGCACCGGCAAGAGCCTGCTCGCCATGCAGCTCGCCACCTGCGCCGCGACCGGCACGGCGTTCTTCGGCATCGAGATGGCGCCGCGCAAGGTGCTTTACCTCGCCTGCGAAGACGATCGTGACGAGCTGCATCGTCGGCAGGCGGATATCAACGCCTCGCTCGGCCTCGACTGGCCGGACCTCGACGGACGTCTGTTCTGGAAAGTCGTCGTCGGCGAAGAAACCACGCTGATGGGGCCGGACAAGAGCGGTAGGCGGCTGGGCACGACAACCCTCTATAGCAACCTGCGCACCCACTGTCGCGATCATGGAATTCAGCTCCTCATCGTCGACACGTTGGCCGATACGTTCGGTGGCCTGGAGATCGACCGCCAGCAGGTGACGCGGTTCGTCCGCTCGTTGCAGGCGATTGCCCGTGAGTGCAACGGCGCGTGCATCCTTGTCGGCCATCCGAGCGTCGCCGGCATTCAAGACAACACCGGCATTTCGGGCAACACCGCTTGGCGCAATGCCGTGCGCTCCGTCGTGCAGATGCGCCGTCCTACTGGCGACGAGGCCACGGGCCCGAACGCCCGCGATATGCGCCTCATCGAGCGCCTGAAGGGCAATTACGCGCCGACCGATCTGCCCCTCACCGTGCGGTATTTCGCGGGCGCGTTCATGCTCGACGGCGATCCTGTCCAGTCGACCGGCTCGCTCGATATCTTCGCCACCGAGGTCAAGGTAGAGGGAGCCTTGAAGGCTGCGCTCAAAGCGGGCCGACAGCCCTCGCCGGCCAAGAACTCGGCCGATTACGCCGTGTCGATGTTGATGGACTACGGCGAGACCAAAGGCCTTACCCGCAAGATTATCGAGGCCAGCATTGATCGCATGCTGGCGGGCGGGCGGCTGCGCGTGGCCAAGCTCGGCCGGGCATCGCGGCAACGCCAGGTGCTTGTGCCGGCGGACTTCCCTCCCTTGCCCGATGAACGTGACCCGACCTCCGGCGACTTGCTCGGAGATCCCTCATGAGCAGGGCCGTCAGGGTTCCCGTCAGGGTGTCTGGGTCACCTGCTAACCCATTGAAATCATTATGTGTCGCAGTGTCCCGTCAGGGTGTCAGGGTCATTTGCAAACCCTTGGAATATAAGGGAAATTTCATGTGTCGCAGTGTTCCCTTATCTAAAGATAAGGGGGCTGTTAGCGCCCCCCTATCTGATAAGCTCAAGGATCTCGCCGGCCGGGTCCGTCATCTCTCGCCAAGCCATCGCGACCCGGAGGCCTTCCACCTCGCCAAGTCCGATATCGAGGCCGAGCTCCGCCGCCTTGCCCGCGAGGTGCGCCATGGCTGACTGGCCGTACAACACGGCGGCATGGCAGCGGCTCCGCCTCGCCAAGCTCGCGTCCAACCCGCTGTGCGAGCCCTGCGAGATGGGCGGGCGTCTCACTCCGGCGAACACCGTCGACCATGTGCGCAGCATCGCCAGCGGTGGCGATCCGTTCCCGCCTCTCGATGGCCTGATGTCCATGTGCCCAAGCTGCCATGCGGTGAAGACGGTTGCCGTCGACCGCGCCGGCGGCAAGGGCGTTCGGTTCAAAGGGACGCGGGCTGACGGCATGCCGGTCGATCCAGCGCATCCCTTCTTCGGAGGGGATACCCCCTCAAAGGACGAGGAGCCGGGGAGCATGGACCGGCGTGGGAGACACGGCTTTAGTTAGTTGAAAATTTGAAAAATCAATGGGTTAGGAGAGGTTAGAGAGAATGGGACGTCGCGGGCCGGGAGCAAAGCCGATCAGGGATCCGCAGGCGGAGCCCGATGCGGGGCTGTTCGCCGGCATGCTTGCGCCCCGCGCCAAGCCGGAGCCGCCGCCATGGCTCGCCGAGGGGCTCTCCCGCGCCGGCCGCGTCATCGCCTTCTGCGAGACGCTGGAGGTGACGGCCGGCAAGCTCGCCGGGCAGAAGATCCGGCTGCGCCCATGGCAGTGCTCGATCATCGAGGAGGTCTATGCCACCGACGATGCCGCCGGCCGTCCGGTTCGCACCGCCATCATTTCGATGGGCCGCAAGAACGGCAAGACGGGTCTTGCTGCCGCGCTTGCTCTTTGCCACCTCTCGGGACCGGAAGCCGAGGCGCGCGGCGAGTGCTACAGCGCCGCGAACGATCGCGAGCAGGCCGGCAAGCTGTTTTCCGAAATGGCCGCCATGGTGGCCCGTAGCCCGTTCCTGAACGAGCGCATCAACATCAAGCGCTTCACCAAGGAAATGGAGGATGTGCCGACCGGCTCGATCTACCGCGCCCTCTCGGCGGATGTCGCCGGCAAGCACGGCCTGTCACCGTCCTTCGTGGTCTATGACGAGCTCGGCCAGGCCTCGAACCGCGAACTGTTCGACACGCTCGACACGGCCATGGGCGCCCGCGAGAACCCGCTGATGGTAGTGATCTCGACGCAGGCGGCGACCGATGTCGCTCCGCTCTCCGACCTGATCGACTACGGCCAGCGGGTGCGCGACGGCGTGGTGGAGGATGCGAGCTTCCGGCTGTTCTTCTTCACTGCGCCGATGGATGCCGACCCGTGGGAGCCGGAGACCTGGGCGCTGGCCAACCCGGCGCTGGGCGATTTCCTGTCGCTGGACGAGGTGAAGCGCCAGGCCAGCCAGGCGCGGCGCATGCCGGCGAAGGAACCGGCCTTTCGCAACCTGATCCTGAACCAGCGCGTCGCCTCCGAGCGGCATTTCCTGACCGCGACGGAATGGATGGCCTCGGCGGCGCCGGTCGACCTTGCCGCGCTTGCGGGCCGCACCTGCTACGCCGGGCTCGACCTCTCGGCCGTGCGCGATCTCACCTCGCTGGTGCTGGCGTTCCCGCAGGATGACGGCACGGTGGACGTGGTGCCGTTCTTCTGGCTTCCCGGCGATAGCCTGCGTGAGCGAGAAGAAGAGGACCGGGTGCCCTATTGGGCGTGGCGGCAGTCCGGCTTTCTGGAAACGACGCCCGGCGTGACGATCGATCCGGCCTTCATCGCGGCGAAGGTGGCGAATCTCGCCATGGTCTACGATCTGCGCTTCCTCGCCTTCGACCGCTGGCGCATCGACACCTTCCAGAAGGCGCTGGCCGAGACCGGCGCGACGATCGAGATGGCGCCGTTCGGTCAGGGCTACAAGGACATGGCTCCGGCCGTCGACACGCTGGAGCGCCTGGTCGCCGAGCGCCGGCTGCGCCATGGCGGCAACCCGATCCTCACCTGGTGCGCGGCGAACGCGGTGGCAACCGCCGACCCGGCCGGCAATCGCAAGCTCGACAAGGCACGCTCGCGCGGACGCATCGATGGGCTGGTGGCGCTCGCCATGGCGCTGGCGACGATGGGAAGGTTCGGCGGCGAGGTGGCGTGGGAGCCGATGATGGAAGTGGTGTGAATGTCGGTCTATTGGTCACATATATCCAAGTACATGGGCTTTTTCTTGCCATATACTTTTAATTCCATTATCATTTTTTTGTCTTTTCGATATTCTTGTGGCATAAATATTTTGCCTTCATCGTCTATGTTTAACTTTATACTTGTCCTTCCAGACAATTCGAACCCACCCTCAAGACTATCTGGAGTCGCGTCAATGATCTCGGGGTCAAGTTCAATATTTCTCGGTAATGCTCTGTAAGAATTTGGAACCCATGCAATGCGCCAATAGGCCACTACAACATTCTTGCGGGAACAGTTGTAAAGTTCAATCGTGTCGGGCTCTCCTCGCTGACCTGTCCATGAGTAGCTTGTTTCAAATCTTATCCGGTCGCCAACTACCTCATATATTTTGAGGCAGCCAAGCAAAGTCGATAGGGCCGCTCCCCAATATGTAAGCCCGTCTGTCAGGCTAACTGGCATCGTTGGACTTTCTCAAACGCACTCCGGCGCCGCCGCCATTTTCGGCGATGAATTCAACGCCTGCAACCTCCAGTGCGCGCTGCACCGCAGCTGCATTCGGCGCAGTCATTGATGTCACGCCATCCTCAGCTTCGGCCCGCCGAACGGTTGCAACTCCGACACCCGAAGCCTTAGCCAGATCTTCGGCTCGCCAGCGCACGAGCGCCCTCGCAGCGCGAATCTGTGCACCTGTGATCGCTGACATATCGTTTGATTTCCAGTTGATCATTCATCGATCTAATGATAGTTAACATATCACAAGATCGTTGAACAACCAACAGGAGCACGCGCATGGGCACTCATGTCCGCGATCGGCGGAGTTATGTCCGAGAATTCGTCATGATCGAGCGCTTCGCCCTGCGCGAGCGCATGGAGGCGGCTGTCGAGACCATGCTCGCCCTTCTCGACGAGCTGGAGGGCGATCCCGACCTTGAGCCGGCCAATGACGACGAGCCCAATCTCGGCTGGGAAGACGGCCGGCCCGAACGGCATTTCTTCGTGGCGCCATGGGATGACAGCATCCGCCGTTACGACGATACCGACCTTGAACAGGACGCCGGCGACGAGCCGGAAGGGCCGGACACCGACCGCGAGTATACGGCGCTGGAGCGCCACGGCATGGGCTTCGCCTATAGCGGCCCGGACGACGCCGAAGAGCAGCACGACGCCGAGCAGGACCACGCAGAGGCTGGTCAGTGCAACGGTTCGGAAGCGATCGTTCAGCGGCCGGTCTTCATCGGAGGCGCGCCACGATGATCGGGCGTCGTGCTCTTCTCACGCGTGCCATTCCATCGCTGGCGTTGCCTTTGATAGGCCTCCCGGCAGGCGCAATGGTAACGGTCGCCGCCCCGCCCGTGATCGAAGATCCGATCGTGAAGCGCTATGCCGCATTCCTCGGCCAGGAATACATGGCACTGATGCGGGAACTGGGCGCCCAGAGCGATCCGCAGCTGTGGACACCGCTGGACCGCGACATCAACTGCCTGTTGCAAAGCGAATGGCGTAAGCCGTTCCACCGGGCTCGCGGCGTGCTGCATGGCGCCGGCATCTGCATCCCTCCGCAGACCTGGTTCGGTGAGGATAGTCGATTTTAAGATCGGGGTGGTTGCACCGATGTAAAATTCGGGGTAATTACTCCGATATGGAACAGATCGCACTCACCGCCTTCACGCCCGCCGAAGCCGAGCACATCACCGGGCAGTCGGTGGCGATGCAGCGCGACTGGCGCAAGCGCGACTTCCTCCCGCGCCTCGAGGGCGGGCACGCCCGCTTCGATCTATTCGCCCTCGCCCGCCTCACCTTCCTGAAGGTGATGTCGGATCGCGGCATCGGGCCGGCGACGGTCGGTGCCGGCACAGAGAAGCCGGCGATCCCCGACATCAGCGCCATGCGCATCATGTTTCACGTTCTCATGAGCGCAAAGGCTTACGGCAACAACGTCTCCGATTTGGCGCCTTGGCAGTTCGCGAATGTTGCACGTTCCATCGTGTTTGAAGGTCGGCCACGCCTGCTGCCCGGCTCCGTCTTCATCTGGTTCGCTAATGGTGAAGAGCGGTGGGTCGAAGACGTGGCCACCGAGATCACTGCCGCCAAGGGCACTCCGCGAGCGGATGGTCCGATCGTGATCGTCTACCTCGACCAGCTGGCCGATCTGATCCTCAAGCGCACGAACAAGCCATTCGTGACCCTCTCTCCCTGATTGAACGTCGCGATGACAGTCCAGTCCCTTAGATGGAGCCTAATTCAATGTCGAACCTGAATGACCTTCGCGAGACCCGTGCGACCAAGGTCGCCGAGATGAGCCAGATCGTGGCCGGTGCCGAGGGCGCCGGCCACGATTTCACCGCTGACGAGACGACGCGCTTCGATGCCCTCAAGGGCGAGGTGCGCGGCCTCGATACCCGTATCGGCCGCGCCGAGCAGGTTGCCGAGATGGAGCGCCAGGCCGATGGCGAGCCGGTTGGCGGCCCGGAACTGCGTCGCGAGCTGCGCAATTATTCCTTGGCCTCCGCCATCCAGGGCGCGGCCTCCGGCCGCCTCACTGGCCGCGAGGCCGAGGTGCACCAGGAACTGAGCAAGGGCCGTGAGACCCGCGCCGGCGTCGGCTTCCACCTCGCCGTACCCTCCGAGATCCTGCTTGGCGAGACACGCTCGCAGACGGTGAACAGCAACCCGGCCGGCGGCTACCTCGTCCCGACCTCGGTTGCCGCCGTCGCCGACCGCTTCCGCCCGGCGCTCCGCGTGGAGAGCATGGGCGCCACGGTGATGCGCGGCCTGACCGGCTTTCTCGATCTGCCGAACCTCGCCTCCTCCGGCTCGGCGAGCTGGGTCAACGAGAACGGCAACGCCACCCGCTCCGCCGTCGCCTTCGAGGCGGTCTCGATGGGGCCGAAGACCGTGGCCGGCGAGTACCAGCTCTCCCGTCGCCTGATGCTCCAGTCCGGCCAGTCGGTGGAGGATATCCTGCGCCGCGACCTCGGCTTCCTGCTGGCGCAGGCGCTCGACAAGGCGGCGATCGTCGGCACCGGCGCCAGCGGCCAGCCCCTCGGCCTGCTGGGCAGCGGCATCGAGAAGGTGACGACCGAGACCGCGCTCTCCGACACCAACGCCAACCTCATCGCGGCGCTGGAGCTGGACGACGTCACCGGCACCCGCGCCTTCCTCACCAACCCGACCGTCATGGCGCTGGCCCGCAAGATTAAGGACGCCGATGGCCACACCATCCCGCTCGCCGAGCTGTTCCACGGCGAGCGCGTCGAAACCACCACGCAGGTGCCGACCAATATCGGCGCCGGCACCAACAAGTCGGCGCTCATCTTCGGCCAGTGGTCGGAGCTGATCGCCGGCTACTGGTCGGCGGTCGACATCCTCGTCAACCCCTACCATCCCGATGTCGCCTCGAATGGCGGCGCTCTTCTCCATGCCTTCCTCGACGCCGACGTGGCGGTCCGCCACACCGAGGCGTTCGCCTACGCGGAGATCTGAGGGATGGAGACCGAACGCCGCTCCGTCGAGATCGAGGTGCGGGCCAAGGGGCGCCGCCTCGAAGGTTACGCCGCCAGCTTCGGCGTCGAGGCCCGCATCGGCTCGTTTCGCGAGACGATCCGCGCGGGGGCGTTCGGGCCGTCCCTATCCGGCAAGGGCGATATCCTCGCCCTCGTCGACCACAACCCCGGCCAACTGCTGGCGCGCACCCGCTCCGGCACCCTGCGCCTCTCCGAGGATACACGCGGACTCGCCTTCGACCTCGACGTGCCGGACACGGCGGCGGGCCGCGACGTACTGGCGCTGGCCGAGCGCGGCGACCTTGGCGGCATGTCGTTCGGCTTTACCGTGCCGGCCGGCGGCGAGCAGTGGGACGGCGAGCGCCGCGAACTGCGCCAGGTGGAGTTGCACGAGATCAGCGTCGTGATGAGCTGGCCGGCCTATGCCGGCACCGCCATCGCGGCGCGCTCGCGCATCTCGGTTCGCCCGCAGCGACTTGCGCTCGCCATCCGCCACCTCGAATTGATGGGAGCACGCTGATGAGTCTTCTCGATCGCCTCCTCGGCCGCGAGACGCGCGCGTCCATCAAATCCTCCGACCCCTACCTCGCCGAATGGTTCGGCCTGCGTGGGATTGGCGCCGGCGCGGTGAACCCCGACGCGGTGCTCTCCAATCTGGCGGTGGCCGCCCGCTGCGTCTCGCTCCGTTCCGAGATGCTGGCGAGCGTGGGCTTATTTCTGTTCCGCCGCACCACCGATGGCGGCCGCGCCCGCGCGGACGACAATCCGCTTTATGGGGTACTGCACGACCTCGCCAACCCGCAGATGACGGCCTTCGAGTTTCGCGAGTTTCTTGGCCGCCAGCTCGACACCACCGGCAACGCCTTTGCCCGCGTCGAGCGCAATGCGCGCGGGCAGGTGGTGGCGCTCTGGCCGGAGCCGTGGGGCAATGTCAGCGTCGAGCGGCTCGCCTCCGGCCGGCTGCGTTACAAGGTCATGGATCCGCGTGGCGGTACGGCCGTGCTGCTGCAGGAGGAGGCGCTGCATGTGCGCGGCCTGTCGCGCGACGGCATCATCGGCCAGGCGCCGCTGCATATCGCCCGCGGCGCCCTCGGCCTCGCCCTCTCCCAGGCGGAAACGGCGGGCGCTCTGATGGAGAATTCGCTGCGTCCCTCTGGCGTGTTCATCTATCCTGACAAGCTGAGCCCCGATCAGAAGAAGTTGGTCGCCTCGCACGCTGCCGAGCGCTTCACCGGCCAGAGTGCGGGCAAGGCCATGGTGATGGACGGCGGGGCCAAATTCGAGCGCATCACCTTCACCCCGGAGGATGCCGAGTTCCTCGACAGTCGCAAGCTGGCCAATGAGGACGTCGCCCGCATCTTCGGCGTGCCGCCGACCTGCGTCGGCATCACCGACAAGGCGACCTATTCCAACGTCGAGCAGGAGGCGACGGCGCTGGTGCGCAATGCGCTCGGGCCGCTCGCCGTGCGGATCGAGCAGGCTATGGCGCGCGGGCTCCTCACGGAGGCTGGCCGCCGCTCCCTCTACATCGAGCATGATATGTCGGCGCTGCTGCGCGGCGACGTGCAGGCCCGTTTCGAGGCGTACCGCATCGCCCGTGAGATCGGCGCCATGTCGCCGAACGACATCCGCCGCCGCGAGAACGAGCCGCCGATTCCGAACGGCGACAGCTACCACATGCCGGCGAACTGGGTGCCGCTCGGCACGGTGCCGACCGTGAAGTCGGAGGCGAAGTGATGGCGCGGCGCCACCCCTCCATCATCACTCAGGCGACGATCTCGCGCGCTGTGAAGGGCGTGATCAAGGGCGGCGTCGACCTCGGGCGCATTGCTGGCGTCAAGGTCACGGCTGATGGTGTTGTGGTCCTCTTCGGCGAGCAGCAGGCCGCAGATGTCGTGAAGAACGAGTGGGACGAGGTGCTGCCGCAATGACTGGCCGGCGCTTGCCCAAATGGTGCTCTGAATTCAAGGACCGGCACGGCAAGCTGCGCGTGCGGTTCCGTCGCAAAGGGCAGGAGGCCTATTACTTCAAGGCGGTGCCGTGGTCGGCCGACTTTATGCGGGAGTATCAGGCATGCCTTGAGAAGACGACGGCGCCCGTGGTGGAGCCGGGCCTCGCGCGTACCAAGTCCGGCACCGTCTCGGATCTCATCGCGCGGTACTATCGCTCGCCGGAGTTCATGGGACGGGAGCCGAGCACGAAGAAGAACTACCGCGCACAGATTGAGCGCTTCCGCCAGAAGCATGGCGACAAGCGGGTGCGGATGCTGGAGCGGCGCCACATCAAGGCGATCATCGGGGCCATGGCCGAGACGCCGGAAGCGGCCAACGGCCTGCTGGACCGCCTGAAGACGCTGATGGCCTTCGCCGTTGACGACGGCATGCGCCGTGACAACCCGACGATTGGGCTGCGTGGCTTCAAGCCAAGCGGGGAGGGACTGCACACCTGGTCCGAGGAGGAGATCGCGGCTTTCGAGGCGCGCCATCCGATTGGCACAAAGGCTCGGCTGGCCATGGCGCTCATGCTCTACACCGGGCAGCGTCGTTCCGATGCGATCCGCATGGGCTGGCAGCACGTCGCCGGCGGAAGGCTCAAGGTTCAGCAGAAGAAGACGAAAAGCCTGTTGGAAATCCCCGTTCATGAGGAACTGGCGAAAGTGCTCGCCCAGGCTCCCAAGGAAAACCTCACATTCCTCATGACGCAGTACGGCCGCCCATTCACTGTGGCGGGCTTCGGCAACTGGTTTCGCGACCGCTGCAACGAGGCCGGGCTGCGGCAGTGCTCGGCTCATGGGCTGCGCAAGGCTGCGGCGCGCCGTCTGGCGGAGGCGGGTTCGACCAACCAGCAGATCAAGGCGATTACCGGTCATCGCACCGAGGCGGAGGTGTCGCGATACACCAAGGCGGCTGACCAGCGCCTTCTCGCCGATCAGGCAATCCAGAACATCGGAGGGCGCAAAACAGGAACGGATTTGGCTAACCCCGCGCCGGAGGTTAGCCAGAATGAGGACTGACACCATTAACCCTCAGTCGCTTAGCGACCGAGGTGGCCTCCCGGAAGGGAATCGAACCCCTGACCCCAGGTTTAGGAAACCTGTGCTCTATCCTGCTGAGCTACCGGGAGGTGGCAGCCGGAACGGGCGCCGATGACGGCGACCCGAGCAAGCGTATGGTCCGAACGGACGCCGGTTTCAAGGGGCCGTCGCCAGTTTCCTCCCGCAGCGTCCGGCTGCAGCCCGGCGCCGCCGCCATGTTCCTGCGATAACCCCGGCGAGGTGCCGGCGATGTCCTTGCCGCGCCTCCGGCCGGCGCGAGGCGCGCCTGTCACGCACGCGTGACGGGAACCTTCAGCGTTTACGCGGATTCACCCTACGAACCGCATTGACCTCATCAACAGATGTTCTAACTTTGTTCTCATGATGACCATGTTCCCTCCCCTTCGGGGCGATTCGCTGCACGACGACGGTCCGTTGACCGTCGCCGATGGCGCACTCGCCCGACGCTTTCGGCTCTGGCGCGGCCCGGACGGGCGGCGGCAGGTCTATTCCGTCTATGCCGCCGAGGATGCGCCGGACTATCCCGACGCCGTCGCCATGGCGGTGCGCCGCATCGGCGGCCAATGCGTGGCACTATGGAGCGGTCCGGCCGGGGCGAAAGCCCGTGCCGCCGCCCAAGCCACCGGCGCGCAGGAAATCCATCTGCGCATCATGCCCGAGACCGACAGCGGACCGCTGGCACCGGAGTGACCGGCCGCGCCGCCATCCCGCCGAGCCTCCCGGCGGCGATGCCGGGATCGGCCGCATGTCCGCCATAGGGGGCATGGTCCATGGTCGGCAACCGGAAGCCTCCGCAGGTCGGCGCGCTCACAGCCGTGCGGCGATCCAGTCGAGTTCCGTGTCCGCGATGCCGAGATCGGCCAGATGCCGCGCCGTGGCGCGTACGTAATCGACATTCGGACCGCCGATGCCATGGCCCTGCCGCACCAGGTGCAGCCGCGCCTCCGGGCTCAGGGCGCCGGCATATTGCGCATGACCGCGATCGACCAGGAAGGTCAGGGCCGGCACGGCACGCTGGCTACCATCGCGCAGCCACACCCGCCGCGTGCTCTCGCGATAGATATTGGTCACCTGCTCGCGCTCGCGCAGATAGGCGAGCGTCGTCGATGCCTGCGCCGCCGCGACGCGGAAGGCGATGCCGATGCAGCTGCCGCCCTGGTCGAGGCCGAGCACCAGCCCCGGCTTCTCGGCAGTGCCGCGCCAATGCACCGACAGTACGCAGAGCGACCGATGCGCGCCGAGGAGGCGGGCCGGCACGCTCTCCTCATGATCGAAGCCGGGATTCCACATCAGCGAGCCGTAGCCGAACACCCAGAGGTCGGCGCCTGCCGCGTCCGGGCCGGAAGGAGGAGGAGAAATCATGAACCGTACCGTCTGCCGGCGCCCGCAGGCGCGCCTGATTCGCCAATGCTCGCATCGTCGCGGGCACGCAGGAAGCGCTCATCCGTGGCGGGACAAGGGCGGAAGAGGTTGAGCGGCGTACCCCCGACCGCGGCACCGATGGCATGCGGCGAAGGGAGCCCTGCCCCACCGGCGCCAGACGACAGGGCAACGGCTGCCGCTCGGCCGCATCTACGGCAAGCCGGCCGTCATGCCCCGCTCATTTGCGGAAGACCGGATAGAACTGCCGTCCGCCGATGCGGGCGCCCATTGAGGGGGGAAAATCGCCGTGGCGCAGATGCGGCCGGGCGGGCCGGGATGTCCGATCGAAAGCTGAAAGCGGATTGCAGGCGGCTTGTTCGTCGATCAAGGACCCAGATTTGACGTCGTCACCGATCGGGCGGCAGGACCTCGGACCACGTCCATCGGCGCCGTTGGCCGACCGCCGCGAGGTTCCGGTTCGCCGTCGGCTTCCGGCCTCGGACCGGCATCCGAACCGGCCGCGCATCGGGGACGAGCCGCCGGCCGGCCCATCTTTCTGCGCCCCGGCAGCCATGAGGCCCTTAACGCGCCAGCCAGAACGCGATATCCGGTCGGGCGTGCCATATGCGAGCGGGGGCGCCGCGTATCGGCACCGGCGGCCGTCCGAGCGGGCGGTCGTCACCCCGCCCGCCGCATCCGCGACGCAATGGCGATCCAAAGGAAGACCGTCCTGGAGATGCCCCGATGACCGTGCCCGATTCCGAAGCCGTCCCCAGCTCCACCGCGACACCGCGGCGGCGCTCGTCGCTCTGGGTGGCGGTGCCGCTCGCGCTGTTCGTGCTCGCCGGGCTGGGCTGGACCGCCGCGTGGTTCTACGCCGCCGGCCGCGCCGAGCAGGAGATCGACAGCTGGATCGCCAACGAGGCCGCGGCCGGGCGGGTCTGGACCTGCGCCGACCGCCGGCTCACCGGCTTTCCGTTCCGCTTCGAGCTCGCCTGCGCCCAGCCGAGCCTGGCTTTCACCGGCGCCGACCCGTGGCAATGGACGGCCGCACGGGTGCATGCGGTGGCGCAGGTATGGGATCCCCAGCACATCATCGCCGAATTCCAGGGGCCGTCGGTGCTCAAGGAAGCATCGAGCGGGCGCGCCATCGAGGCCAACTGGTCGCTGCTGCAGGTCAGCGCCGTCGGCGTCGGCGGCCAGGTCGACCGCGTCTCGGTGTCGGCCAATGACTACGTGCTGAGCGAAGGCGGCAGCGCGCTGTTCTTCGCCCGCCATGCCGAACTGCATGCCCGCCACCATCCCGGCGAGACGGGCAACACGCTCGACCTTGCCCTCGGCGTCAAGGGCGCCGGCAGCGGCGCCCTGGGCGGCGCGACGCAGGCGGCGGCGGATGGCGAATTGCAGGCGACGATCTCGCAGGTGCCGCCCTTCCAGGCGATGCCGGTCGCCGAACGGCTGCAGCTCTGGCAACAGGCCGGCGGCAAGATGACGATCGCCGTCGCCAAGCTCAGCGCCGGCGGCGGCACGCTCAATGCCACCGGCGATATCGGCCTCGACGGCGCGCGCCGTCCCACGGGTGCGGTGACGCTCGCCGTCGCCAATCCGCAGGCGCTCATGGGCGCGCTCGGCGGCTCCGGCCTGATGCCGGACACGGCCGCCTCGCTCGCCCCGCTGCTGATGGCGGCCGGCATGCCGACCACCCTCGATGGCGCGCGGGCGAGCGCCTTCCCCTTCGTGTTCCGCGACGGGCGGGTGGCGCTCGGCCTGATCCCGCTCGGCAAGATCGGGCCGCTCTACTGAGAGCCAGGCCTCTCCGGGCGATGCCGTCCGAAGGGGAGGCGTCGTTCGGGTGCCCCGCCTTCAGGTCAGAGCGAAGATCGTCGCCCCCGTATCGGCCGTTCCCACCGCGGCGCGGAACGAGCCGAACAATTCGCGCCCGACCCCCCAATGGTTCGGTTCCAGATCGGCGGAAGCCGGGCTGCGCGCCGCCCATTCGGCCGGATCGACCAGCACGGTAAGGGTGCCGGCCACCGCGTCGACGCGGACGATGTCGCCCTCGTGGATGAGCGCGATCGCCCCGCCATCGGCGGCTTCCGGCGTCACATGGATGGCGGCGGGCACCTTGCCGGAGGCGCCGGAGAGCCGCCCGTCGGTGACGAGGGCGACCTTCTGGCCGCGATCCTGCAGCACGCCCAGCGGCGGCATCAGCTTGTGCAGCTCCGGCATGCCGTTGGCCTTCGGCCCCTGGTAGCGCACCACCGCGACGAAATCGCCCTTGAGATCGCCGGCCTTGAAGGCGCGCTGCAATTCCTCCTGGCTGTGGAACACCTTGGCCGGCGCTTCGATGATATGGCGCTCGCTCGCGATGGCCGAGGTCTTGATCACCGCGCGGCCGAGATCGCCGGCAAGCAGCTTCAGGCCGCCGGTGGCCTGGAACGGCTTGCCCGCCGGACGCAGCACCTTGTCGTCGCCGGTGATCGCGGCGCCGTCGCGCCAGGAGAGATCGCCCTCCGAGCTCAGCTTCGGCTCGCGGGTATAGGCGTCGAGCCCGCCGCCCCACACCGTCTCGACGTCGCGGTGCAGCAAGCCATCGCCCAGCAGCTCGCGGATGACGAAACCCATGCCGCCGGCGGCATGGAAATGGTTCACGTCGGCCTTGCCGTTCGGATAGACGCGGCACAGCAGCGGGGTGATGTCGGCGAGGTCGGAGAAATCGTCCCAGCTCAGCCTGATGCCCGCCGCCGCCGCCATGGCGACCACGTGCAGCGTGTGGTTGGTCGAGCCGCCGGTGGCGTGCAGGCCGACAATGCCGTTGACGAAGACCCGCTCGTCCAGCATCCGCCCGACCGGCCGGTAGTCGTTGCCGAGCGCGGTGACCTCCATCGCCCGCTCCGCCGCGGCGGTGGTGAGCGCGTCGCGCAGCGGCGTGTTCGGGTTGACGAAGGAGGCGCCGGGCAGATGCAGGCCCATGATCTCCATCATCATCTGGTTGGTATTGGCGGTGCCGTAGAAGGTGCAGGTGCCCGGCCCGTGATAGGACTGGCTCTCGGCCTCCAGCAGCGCGTCGCGCCCCACCTTCCCCTCGGCGAAGAGCTGGCGGATCTTGGCCTTCTCGTCATTGGGCAGGCCGGAGGTCATCGGCCCGGCCGGGATGAACACCGCCGGCAGATGGCCGAAGGACAGCGCGCCGATGACGAGGCCCGGCACGATCTTGTCGCAGATGCCGAGGAACACCGCCGCGTCGAAGGTCTGGTGCGAGAGCGCCACCGCGGTGGCCAGCGCGATGACGTCGCGCGAGAACAGCGACAGCTCCATGCCGGCCTCGCCCTGGGTGACGCCGTCGCACATGGCCGGCACGCCGCCGGCGACCTGGGCGACGCCGCCCGCCGCCCGCGCCGCGGCGCGGATCAGGTCCGGGTAGCGCTCATAGGGCTGGTGGGCCGAGAGCATGTCGTTATAGGCGGTGACGATGGCGAGATTGGCGCCGGAACCCTCGCGCAGCATCGCCTTGTCGCCCGGCCCGCAGGCGGCGAAGCCGTGCGCCTGGTTGGCGCAACCGAGCTTGGCCCGGCTCGGCCCCTTCTCGGCGGCGGCGGCGATGCGCTCGAGATAGCGCGAACGGCTGTCGTGGGAGCGGCGGACGATGCGCTCGGTGATCTCGCCGAGGCGGGCATTGACGCTGGACGTCTGGACGGTTCCGGCCATGCGGATCTCCTCGGGGTGGCGGGGTCGGTATAGGCGATCAGGGACACCAGAAGATGTCGGGCGGGCGGACGGCACGCAGCACAGCGCGCACCGGCATCTCCTCGACGGGGCCGTCGGCCAGCGCCGCCTCCAGCACCGGACGCTTGCCCACCCCCTCGATATGGAGCGCGAGGGCATCCGCCGCCAGCAGCACCGGCAACGTGAGCGTCATGCGCGGCTCGCCGGCGCCGGGCGCGCGCATCGGCATCAGCCCGACCATGCCGTCCGGGTCGAGCGCATCGGCAAGGCGGTCGCCGCCGGGGAAGAACGAGGCGGTGTGGCCATCCTCGCCCATGCCGAGCACGGCGCAGGCCAGCGGCCAGTGGAGCGCCTCCAGCGCCTCGTCGAGTGCGAACAGTCCGTCTTCCGGGCTCGGTGCGTCATTGGCGAGCGGCACGAAGCGCGCCGCCGCCGCCGGCCCCTTCAAGAGATGCGCGCGCACCAGCCGGGCGTTGGAACGGTCGGAGGTCTCGCGCACCCAGCGTTCGTCGACAAGGGTGATGCCGATCTTCGCCCAGGGCAGGTCGCGGGCCGACAGCGCCTCGAAGAAGCGCGTCGGCGTGCGCCCGCCGGAGACCGCGAGACTCGCACCGCCATCGCGGGCGACGCGGGCGGCAAGCTTGCCGGCGGCGAAATCGGCCAGCGCCTCGGCCAGCGCCGCGCCGTCGGCAAAGATGTGCAGGGGCGGCGATGCGCTCACGCAACACCCTCCCGGACCCGATCAGCGGTCACCCGCCGGGATCCCGGCACCGGCGCGCTCACGCGCCGTGCTCCAGCCGATGGCACGTTCACGCGCCATCCTCCAGCCAGGTGCGGCCGTCGCGCTCGATCAGCGCGATAGCGGCGGAGGGGCCCCA
This sequence comes from Ancylobacter sp. GW821-FHT10E12, assembly GCF_058809335.1. Taxonomy (NCBI): domain Bacteria; kingdom Pseudomonadati; phylum Pseudomonadota; class Alphaproteobacteria; order Hyphomicrobiales; family Xanthobacteraceae; genus Ancylobacter; species Ancylobacter sp. GW821-FHT10E12. The sequence continues at coordinate 59,203 of NZ_JBXASN010000025.1, forward strand.
GGTGCCGGCGGTGTAGGGACGCGGCGGCTCCTTGGCGTTGCGCCAGGCTTCCAGGATCGGGTCGACCCATTTCCAGGCCGCCTCCACCTCGTCGCGACGCATGAACAGCGTCTGGTTGCCGCGCACCACGTCGAGGATCAGCCGCTCGTAAGCGTCGGGATTGCGTACCTTGAACGCCTTGGCGAAGCTCATGTCGAGCGGCACATGGGTGAGGCGGATGCCGCCGGGGCCAGGATCCTTGATCATCAGCCAGAGCTTCACGCCCTCGTCCGGCTGCAGCCGGATGACGAGGCGGTTGGATTCGATCGGCCCGACATTGGCGTCGAACACCGAATGCGGCACCGGGCGGAAGCCGATGACGATCTCCGACACGCGCGAGGCGAGACGCTTGCCGGTGCGCAGATAGAAGGGCACGCCGGCCCAGCGCCAGTTCTCCACCTCGGTCTTGATGGCGACGAAGGTCTCGGTCTGGCTGCGGGAGGAGCCGAGTTCCTCCAGATAGCCGGGCACCGCGCCACCGGCGGAGGCGCCGGCGCGATACTGGCCGCGCACGGTGAGCGAGCCGGCATTCTGGTCGTCGACCGGTTTCAGCGCCCGCAGCACCTTCAGCTTCTCGTCGCGCACCGCGTCGGCATCGAGCGAGGCCGGCGGCTCCATGGCGACGAGGCAGAGCAGCTGGAGTATGTGGTTCTGCACCATGTCGCGCATGGCGCCGGCAGTGTCGTAATAGCCGGCGCGCTCCTCGACGCCGAGCGCCTCGGCGACGGTGATCTGCACGTGGTCGATATGGGCGTTGTTCCACAACGGCTCGAACAGCGCATTGGCGAAGCGCAGCGCCATCAGGTTCTGGACGGTTTCCTTGCCCAGGTAATGGTCGATGCGGTAGACGCGATCTTCGGGAAAGAAGCGGCCGATCTGCTCGTTCAAGGCCAGCGCCGATGCGAGGTCCTTGCCGATCGGCTTCTCGATCACCACCCGCGCGCCCTCGGCGAGGCCGTATTTGCCCAGCTTGTCGCAGATCGGGCCGAAGAGCTGCGGCGCGGTGGCGAGATAATAGACCCTGATACGATCGCCCTCGCCCTGCATGTGGGCGGCGAGTTCGCTCCAGCCTTCCTCGTTCTCGGCGTCGGCGGCGAAATAGGACAGCCGCCCGATGAACCTCTTCACCACCTCCGGCAGCAATTCGACGGCAGGAATGTAGTCGGTCAGCGCCTGCATGGCGAAGGAGCGGAACTCATCCCCCGACATCGCCCGCCGCGACACGCCGACAATGTTCGCCTCGTCCGGCAGCTGCCCGTCGAGATCGCGGTGGAACAATGCCGGCAGCAGCTTTCGCCGCGACAGGTCGCCGGTGGCGCCGAACACGGCGATCACGAAAGGCGCCACCGGAATCACGCGACTGGTCATGAATGACCTCTCCTTACAACTTATCCCTGCTGCGCCCCGCAGCCGGATCAACGCACCATTCGTAGCAAAAACGATTCCGTGCGGCGACGCTATGGCACAAGGATGCGATCTTGATGTCCACGCGGCACGCCGCAGGCCGAAGGGTCGGCGCGCCAAGGGCTGGACGCCGGAGAAAAAAGTTGCTGCGCCGCAGCATCAGGGGCTGAATTGCGCCGACAATCGGGCAGAAACAAGACACGCGCCGGTCGGACGGGCAGAAGCACCCCCATGCGGCCCGGCGCCGGGACCGTCGCGGACCCTACCGAGGCACCGAATGCCGCTTCAGCGGGCGGCTGCCGGAAATGCGTTCAGGCGCAATATGTTATTTAATAAGGCATACCGGCGCACAATATTAATTATTACGTATACCAAGATTTGTATACCAGATGCCGGGATACTGAATATGTAATGCGGACTTACCTTGCGTCGCACCATACGACTTTAGAATTAACTCTTGGCATTACAGTATTCTTGGTACAACTTATTCCACGGATAAACCGGCAGATAGACAAGAACACGCGCCGGGTATCGACGTGCCGCGCCGGCTTCAATCTCGACGTCCCTCCAGGGAGTCGATGTCTTGGGTAGCGCACGGCGCCAAGTAAAAAGAACCGACCGAATAAAAGTGCCGACGAAAAAAACAGATCGGCAAACGACCAAACCCCGTGGGAAGGAAACGCCAAATGAAGAACTTCCATGCTCTTGGCCTTGGAACGCTCACCGCGCTCGGCATGGCCGCGATGTCGATGCTGCCGGCGGCGGCGGCCTGGCAGCCGACCAAGCCCGTCGAGTTCATCGTCCCGGCCGGCACCGGCGGCGGCGCCGACCAGATGGCGCGCACGCTGCAGGGCATCATTGCCAAGCACGAGCTGATGTCGACCCAGCTCATCGTCATCAACAAGTCGGGCGGTGCCGGCGGCGAGGGCTTCCTCGACGTCAAGAACAACAAGGGCAACCCGCACAAGATCGTCATCACCCTGTCCAACCTGTTCACCACCCCGCTGGCGACCGGCATTCCCTTCAACTGGAAGGACATGACGCCGGTGGCGATGCTGGCGCTCGACGAATTCGTGCTGTGGGTGAACGCTTCCGAGCCCTACAAGACCGCACAGGACTATACCGCGGCGATCAAGGCGGCGCCGGACGGCACCTTCAAGATGGGCGGCACCGGCTCCAAGCAGGAAGACCAGATCATCACCGTCGCCTTCGAGAAGGCGATCGGCAAGAAGCTGACCTACATCCCCTACAAGGGCGGCGGCGAGGTGGCGGTGCAACTGGTCGGCGGCCACGTCAACTCCACGGTGAACAACCCGATCGAGGCGGTCTCCCAGTGGCGCGGCGACAAGGTGCGCCCGCTCTGCGTGTTCGACCAGAAGACCCTGCCCTATACCGACAAGATCCTCGGCGACCTGTCCTGGTCCTCGGTCCCGACCTGCAAGTCGGCGGGCGTCGACGTCGAATACCTGATGCTGCGCGGCATCTTCATGCCCCCGGGCGTGACCGACGAGCAGGTCGCCTATTTCGTCGACCTGTTCAAGAAGGTCCGCGAGACCCCCGAATGGCAGCAGCTGATGAAGGACGGCGCCTTCAACCAGACCTTCATGGCCGGCGCCGAGTTCAAGGACTGGCTGACCAAGGCCGAGACCACCCACAAGGGCCTGATGCAGGAAGCCGGCTTCATCGCCGCCGCCAACTGACGCCGCCCGAGCCGGTCCGCGCGTAGCCATTCGCGCGGGCCGCGTCCACGCCCGGCACCGAAGGCCGATTGCCAGCAACCTGCCCGCCGTCCGCCGGTACCCACCCCGGCGAGGCGCGGGCAGGATCGCCGGCCCGGCGCACACAACATCGCGTCAATCGAGAATGCGCCGATCCGGCACCGGCGGGCACCGTCCCGCCGGACGGTCGGATCGTGACAGGATCGCGGAGCACATCATGAGTGAAGCACCCCACGCCGCCGGAGCCGGGCCGACGCAGCGCAATGCCGAGATCGGCGTCGCCCTGCTGACCCTGCTGTTCGGCATCATCGTCGTCTATGGCAGCTACATCGTCGGCTACGGCTGGGGGACGGACGGCCCTCAGGCCGGCTTCTTCCCCTTCTATGTCGGGCTGATCATCTGCGGCTGCAGCATCATCAACGTGATGCAGGGCCTGCGCGAGAACCCCGACAGGCTGTTCACCGAATGGAGCCAGCTCGGCCAGGTGCTCAAGGTCCTGGTGCCGACCACCATCTATGTGGCGCTGGTGCCGTTCCTCGGCATCTACCTGCCGTCGGTGATCCTCATCGCCGTGTTCATGAAGTGGCTCGGCAGCTATGGCTGGCCGCTGACGATCGCCGTCGCCCTCGGCGTCCCGGCCTTCTTCTACGTCACGCTGGAGCGCTGGTTCCTCATTCCCCTGCCGAAGGGGCCCGTCGAAGCCATGTTCGGGCTTTGACCTCAGACAAAGCAAGTGAGGCCGGCTGAGGCCGCCTCGAGGGGGAAGCGCTCATGTTCGAGAATTTCGTCAATCTCTGGCACGGTTTCGGCATTGCCGCCGATCCGTTCAATATCCTGCTGATGGCGGTCGGCATCCTGCTCGGCGTCATCATCGGCGTGCTGCCGGGCCTCGGCGGCGCCAATGGCGTCGCCATCCTGCTGCCGCTCACCTTCTCGATGTCGCCAACCTCGGCGATCATCCTGTTGACCTGCATCTACTGGGGCGCGCTGTTCGGCGGCGCCATCACCTCGGTGCTGTTCAACATCCCGGGCGAGCCATGGTCGGTGGCCACCACCTTCGACGGCCACCCGATGGCGCGCAGCGGGCGGGCCGGCGAGGCGCTCACCGCCGCCTTCACCTCGTCCTTCGTCGGCGCCTTCGTCGCCATCATCATGATCACCATGATCGCGCCGCTCGTCGCCCAGTTCGCGCTGCGCTTCGGGCCGGCGGAAAAGTTCGCGGTGTATTTCCTCGCCTTCGCCTCCTTCGTCGGCATGAGCAAGGAACCGCCGGCCAAGACCGTGGTGTCGATGATGATCGGCTTCGCGCTCGCCGCCGTCGGCCTCGACATGGTGACCGGCCAGCTCCGCCTCACCTTCGGCTCCGAGGAACTGCTGAACGGCTTCGACTTCCTCATCGCGGTCATCGGCCTGTTCGGCATCGGCGAAATCCTGCTGACCATGGAAGAGGGCCTCGAATTCCGCGGCAAGGCGGCCAAGATCGACGCCAAGGTGGTGTGGCACACCTGGAAGACGCTGCCCAAGTATTGGGCCACGTCGCTGCGCTCCTGCGTCATCGGCTGCTGGATGGGCATCACCCCCGCCGGCGCCACCCCGGCCTCCTTCATGGCCTATGGCGTCGCCAAGCGGGTGTCGAAGAACGGCAAGAACTTCGGCAATGGCGAGATCGAGGGCGTCATCGCCCCCGAGACCGCCGCGCACGCCGCCGGCACCTCGGCCATGCTGCCGATGCTGGCGCTGGGCGTGCCCGGTTCGCCGACCGCCGCGGTTCTGCTCGGCGGCCTGCTGATCTGGGGCCTCCAGCCCGGTCCGATGCTGTTCGTCGAGCAGTCCGAGTTCGTGTGGGGCCTCATCGCCTCCATGTATCTCGGCAACGTCGTCGGCCTCATCCTGGTGCTGACCACGGTGCCGCTGTTCGCCTCGATCCTGCGCATCCCCTTCTCGATCATCGCTCCGGTGATCCTGGTGATCTGCGCGATCGGCGCCTACACGGTGAACAACAACGTGTTCGACGTGGTGATGATGCTGGTGTTCGGTGTCCTCGGCTATGTGCTGAAGAAGACCAACTACCCGCTCGCCCCGCTGGTGCTGGCCATCGTTCTCGGCGACAGCGCCGAGGAAGCGTTCCGCCAGTCGCTGCTCGGGTCGGCCGGCTCGCTCAGCGTCTTCTGGTCCACCCCTCTGGTGGCGACGATCATGGGTATCGGCCTGCTGGCCGGCCTGTGGCCCGTCATCTCCAACCTGTTCAGCCGGCTGCGCGTCGCGCAGCCCGCCTGAGCCGCCAAGACCCTCCCCGCCGCGCGCTTCGTGCGGCGGGCTTTCGATCCAGCCGGCACCGGGCACCCCCGCCCGGGCCGGCATGCCCGCGGCAGGAAGGTCCGCTCGCGGGCCGGATCGACAGGACGTGCCGCACCCGCCGCAACACGCCGACAAGGCGGCCGGCGGGGACGTTCGGACACCGCCACGCATTCGGGGATCGGGAGGCAACGCCAATGACCAACATCAACAATGCCAGGAGATCCGGCTCGCGCGGCTTGTCCGCGCCTGTCGTCCACCGGCGGACGCGAGCCGGAACATGAGCATCGAACCCAGCATCCACCGCTCGAGCGGCATCGCCGCCAAGCTCTCCGTCGCGCCGCTCGAGGACACGTCGACTTTCAAGAACCGCGCCTATACCGCGCTCAAGGAAGTCATCGTCTCGCTCAACATCTACGACCAGCAGCAGGAAGTGCGGCTCGACGAGCGCCAGCTCGCCCAGAGCCTCGGCGTCAGCCGCACGCCGGTGCGCGAGGCGATGGCGCAGCTCGAACGCGAGGGCTTCGTCCATTCGGTGCCCAGGCGCGGCATCTATGTGGTCCGCAAGACCAAGCGCGAGGTCATCGAGATGATCCAGGTCTGGGCGGCGCTGGAGAGCCTCGCCGCCCGGCTGATCACCCAGAACGCCAGCAACGAGGAGATCGCCACGCTGCGCGCGATGTTCGCCACCTTCGACGACGGCGCCCCCCACGCCAAGCTCGACGAATATTCCGAGGTGAACATCCAGTTCCACCAGACCATCATCGCCATGGGCGGCAACGGCATTCTCGTCAATCTCGCCGAGAACCTGTTCACCCACATGCGGATGATCCGCCGCAAGACCATCGGCGAGGAGAACCGCGCCGACCGGTCGATCCAGGACCACCTCGCCATCATCCAGGCGCTGGAGGCCCGCGACACCGACGCGGCCGAGGTGCTGGTGCGCAACCATGCGCTCGGCCTCGCCGAGCATGTGGCGCGCTACGCCCATTATCTCGACTAGAGCCCTTTCCGATCCGGCGAGCCTGCCGGATCGATGGGAAGGTCCCCTCGGCTCGATAGACTGGAGCCTGCTCTCCTCGCAAAGGTCATACAACTTGCGCGGAACATGCTCCAGGCGCCGGGATACGCTTCCTGTGTCCCGGCTCCTGCCCGGCGGGCTTCGGCCTCGCCGGGCTTTTTCATGCCGCGGCGCCGGAGCCCGGAGCCGTCCGGTGTGGCCCGCCTGCACGGGCGCGGCAGGATCGTTCGCCGGCGGCGGCGGGATTGTTGCGCCGCCGTCTCGATTCCGTTACGCAAAATCATGGACGGCAACCACGCCGCCCCTCCGCAAACCCTTGGCCCACCCCTTGGCTCTCGATGCCTCGCCGCTGGAGCTTCGCGCCGGCATGCTGCGCAGTTTGACCGACTTCATCGCCGAGATCGCCGGCGGCTCCCGCGAGCCGGAATTCGCCGAGAACGACTATCGCCTGGCCGCCGCCGCGCTGCTGGTGCACGTGGTCACCATCGACGGGGTCATCGGCACCGAGGAGCTGGAAAAGCTCAAGCGTATCCTGGCCTTCCGCTTCAGCCTGAAGGAGGAGGAGGCCGAGCAGCTGCTGGAGGCCGCCATCGCCCGCGACGCCGAGGCGGTCGATCTCTACGCCTTCACCAGCGTGCTGAACCGGGCAATGGACCAGGAAGGCCGCAAGCGCGTCGTCGAGATGATGTTCGAGGTCGCCTATGCCGATGGCGGGCTCACGGAATTCGAGGACAACCTGGTCTGGCGGGCCGCCGAGCTGTTGAACGTCTCTTCCCGCGACCGGGTGGAGATCCGCAAGCGCATCCGCGAGACCTTCGACGGCGCCTAACGCCCTTCCCGATCGGGTGAAACAGCCCGGAGGCAGGAAGGCGCTCTCCCTTCAACGGCCGGAGCCCGCCTCGCGCGCGAAACCCCTTCGCCTTTCGCGGAAGCTGTGCGGGCGTGTCTATCCGGCATCGCCCGGGGAGATTGGGCGGCGCAAGCGGCGAAAACCCTGCCAGCGCCGTGCTTTCGGGCGGATCGAGCCTTGAAACGACCCTAAAATCATGTCGTCATGACTGACATATTCCGCAGGCTGCTTGCTGCGGATTCGCGCCGACGACGAGAGAGAATGGGTCAAGAGGCTCTGCCAGAGGTCCTGGTCGTCCTGCATCAGGAGCATTCGTCGCCGGGCCGCATCGGGCGGCTTCTGGTCGAGCGCGGATATCGGCTGGACATACGCCGCCCCTGCCTCGGCGACCCGCTTCCCGCGTCCCTTGCCGAGCACGCCGGCGCGGTCATCTTCGGCGGGCCGCAAAGCGCCAATGACTGCCACGACTATGTGCGCGCCGAGATCGACTGGATCGGCGTCGCGCTGAAGGAGGGCAAGCCCTATCTCGGCATCTGCCTCGGCGCGCAGATGCTGGCGCGTCATCTCGGGGCCCGGGTCGCCCCGCATCCCGAGGGACTGGTCGAGATCGGCTATTATCCGCTGCGACCCACCCCTGCCGGCCACGCGCTGCTCGACGCCGCCCCCAGCGCGCCGGCGGCCGATGCCTGGCCGGACCATGTCTATCATTGGCACCGGGAAGGCTTCGAGCTCGCCGCCGGGACGGAACTGCTCGCCAGCGGCGATGCCTTCCCCAACCAGGCCTTCCGCTACGGGGAAAGCGCCTATGGGCTGCAGTTCCACCCGGAAGTCACCCATCACATGATGTGCCGCTGGACGGTACGCGGCAATGAACGCCTGTCGCTGCCCGGCGCCCGCCCGCGCAACGCTCATTTCACCGACCGGCTGCAGCATGATGGGCGGGTGCGGCTGTGGCTGGAGAATTTCCTCGACCGCTGGCTCGCCGGCGGCGCCCTGGCGACGGACGCGTTCAGCGCGCCGGCGCGTCGGGCAGCACTGTGATCTCAAGCTCGCGCAGCTTGCCGTAGAGCTTCAGGTCGCGCGCATAGGGCCACCAGTCGAACAGCAGGATCTCCACCGGCCGCCACAACCCGACCCAGCCGGCGATGATGGCGCCTTCCATCAGGAACTCGCCGATCAGCATGTCGGAAGCCGCCGTCGCCTCGATCGCCGCCGCCACGCCGATGCACAGCGCCAGGAACAGCATGCCGATGGCGAGGGTGCGCAGACCCTCGCGCCGCGTCTCCTTCAGCTTGCGCTCGGCATATTGCCGATGGGTGTCGCAATAGCGCGCCAGCGCCTCGCCCATGCGCGGAGCGAGGGCCGTGTTGGCCGGCGTGGAGGGAACATGCAGCCGCGCGCGCACCGGATGGCGCGGCCAGCCGCGGCGCGCCGTGAGCAGGTCGATGAGCTGGTCGAGGCCCGACTGGTCGATGCCCTCTCCCTCGAACGGGTCGATATCCGGCGTGGCGAAGAAATTGCGCAGGTCGCGCAGGGTGATATCGATCTCGATCGGCTCGGCATGCATGGTTCAGGTTCCGGTTCGCCCTCGTCATAGCAGAGCGCCGGTATCCGCGTCCTTGACGCCGCTCAGCGCCGCAGGGATTCGCGCAGCTGCGCGACGTCGCTCCGCAGCCGCTCCAGCGCCTCGCGATCGAGGCCGGTGGCGGCAAGGATGGCGGGCGGCACCGCGGCAGCCCGCGCCTCGAGCGCCCTCCCCTCATCCGTGAGGCTCACATGCACCTGCCGTGCATCCTCGACACCGCGCCGGCGGCGCAGCAGCCCCATCGCCTCGAGCCGCTTGAGCAGCGGCGTCAGCGTGCTCGTCTCGAGATCGAGCCGCGCGGCCAGCTTTCCCACCGTCTGCCCATCGGCACACCACAGGCACACCATAACCAGATATTGCGGATAGGTGAGATCGAGCGCCTCCAGCAGCGGCTGATAGGCGCGATTGAAGGCGTGGTTGGCCGAATACACCGCAAAGCAGATGAAATCGTCGAGACCGGCCGCTTCACTCGACGGCTCCCCGCCGGCGCTTTGGGCGGGATCACGGCTTGAACGGTCATCCATCCCTTGAACGAGCCGTTTCATGGGCCAGGTCCTTACCGGCGGCATGCCGGCCACCGAGATATAATCGTATACGATCTAATCGCAAGGGACCCATGTCAATAATATCGTACGATAGATAATCGCAAACGATTCTATGGTGAGAGCAGCCCGATGGCTCGATGCCAAACCGGGGCCAAACCGGGGGCATCATATCGCCCGCGATATTTATCGACGCCCATCTTTCGCGAAGGGCTCGCCCCCGACCCTCATCGTGCATCGCGACGACGACCAGATCGTGCCATCGATACGCCGGGCGCGCCCCCCCAAGGCATCGGCGCGCATGCAGCGCTGAAGGTCGATGCCGGCGGACCCGACGGCATCACCGACACCCGCAAGGATCGGCTCGACGTCGATCCGCTCGACGTTGCCCGGTCGTGGCCGGGACGTCCCGAAGCCCTTGCGCGAGGGCGACAGCACCAGGCGTCGCCGTTCTCGGCCGGCTCAGGCGGTCACGGGCTCGGCCCCGCCGGCGAGTTCCGTCTCCTCCGCCACCTGCGCATTGCGCAGCCGCTGGCCCGCCACGGCATCCGCCCGTCGCTTCCACAATTCGAAGCCGATGGCTCCGACGATGGTGGCAGCGACGATGATCACCGCCAGCGCGCTGATAGCCGGGGTGGAGCCCTGCCGCACCCGGCCGGCCAGCACCGTGGTCAGCGTCTTGTCGGAGAGGATGGCGAAGGTGGTGGTGTTGTAGTTCTCGAACGAGGACAGGAACGCCAGTACTGCCGCCGAGAACAGTGCCGGCTGCAGGAACGGCAGCAGGACATGGCGGAACACCTGCGGATAGGAGGCGCCGAGATCGAGCGCCGCTTCTTCCTGAGCGCGATCGAAGCGCTGCAGCCGCGCGAGGATGATCAGCATGCAATAGGCGGAGATGAAGCTCGACTGGCCGATCACGGTGAGGATGATGCCGTCATAGAGGAACCGCATGCCGGTCGCCGTGGTGAATTCACGCCAGAACACCACGGTGGAGATGCCGATGATGATGCCCGGCGTCAGCACCGGCGAGACGACGACGAGATAATAGGCCGAGCGCACCCGCGCCTGGATCTGCGTCATGACGATGGCGCCGGCGAGCCCGATCGGCACCGAGATGGCGACCACCAGCAGCCCGATCCACAGGCTGGTGCGCAGCCCGTACATCATGTCCTGGTCGGCGAAGAGCTGGGAAAACCAGTCGAGGGTGAAACCCTCTATCGGCCAGACCTGCGGATATTGCGGCGTGTTGAAGGCCGAAATCCCCATCACCGCCAGCGGCCCGAGCAGATAGGCGAAGAAGATCACGATATAGAGCGCGAAGACGATGCGCTGGAAAGGGCCCGGCTTCATCGCGTGATCTCCCCGAGGCTCAGGCGGAACATCTTCAGCACCACCAGCACGAAGACGATGCAGGTGATCAGCAGGATGAAGGCGTAGGCCGCTCCCTGCGGCCAGTTGAACGCCTGGTAGAAGCGGTCATAGACGATGGGGGTGAACCACAGCGTGCGCGGACCGGCCAGAACCAGCGGCGCGGCGAGCGCGCCGGCGCACAGCATGAACACCAGCGTGCAGCCCGAGGCGATGCCGGGCTTGGCGTGCGGCATCACCACGTTGAGGTGGATATGCCACCAGGGCGCGCCAAGGTCACGCGCGGCCTCGATCTGGTTCTTGTCCAGGCTCTCGATGGCGCTGTAGAGCGGGAAGACCATCATCAGCAGATAGGCGTAGCTCAAGCCCATATAGAGGCCGACATCGGCGCCGAGAAAATCGATCGGCTCGGAGACGAGGCCACCCCCCAGCAGTATCTTGTTGATGATGCCGCCGGAGGAGAGCAGCACCCGGAAGGCGAAGGCCCGCAGGATCTCGTTCACCCAGTAGGGAATGATGAGCAGCAGCAGAAGGATGCGCAACCGTGCCGCCGGAGCCGACTGCGCCATGTGGAAGGCGATCGGATAGCACAGCGCCAGGTTGAACAGGGTGATGGCGATGCTCACGCCGATGGTGAGGCCGAAAGCCTTGATGTGGATCCAGTTCCAGCTCGCCGTCGAGGTGGTCGAGCCGAACAGGAAGTAGCGATAGTTCTCCAGCGTGAACACGTCCTTCGGCCCGCCCATCTGCGAGGGCGGCAGCTTCGGGCGGAACGACATGTCCACCATCGAGAATTGCGGGAGCACGATGACGAAGAACACCCAGAAGCCGACCGCCAGCACCAGATAGAGCCCGACGGCGAGGCCGTTGCGCTGGAAGAAGCCCGGCCCCTGGACGATGCCGGCCCGCTTTTCAAAGGCGGAAAGCGCGAAGAAGAACAAGGCGACCGCCAGCGGCAGCCCGAAGACGAGGTAGAGACCGCCGGTGGCGCCCATATCGCGCGCTCCTGCTCAGTGGCTTGGCGGCCGGGCGAGCAGCAGCCCGTCCTGCGGCTGGAAGCCGATGCGCA